>JAUWLW010000022.1 GCA_030613505.1 Candidatus Zixiibacteriota bacterium | reverse complement strand
AAAGCGGGCGTATTTCCCGTGCGTGGGGAGACGGCCCCCGCGAGCGCCGTGCAATTTGCACCTCCCGCTTCGTTTATTCGCTTCGGGCCTCCGGCGGCACGGCTTTCCGTTGCGATTTTTGGCCCCGCAAATCGGCCGCCCGACGCTTTTGGCAACCGCCAGCACCTCCGCATAATATTCGTCCGTCCACTTTGGCGAACGGACAACACCCAGTGCTGGGACCACCATTTCTTTTTTTACACGCGCCATAATTACTACCATCCTTTCAGCTGAAATCAGGTACTACCTAACCCCGCGACCTGGGTCAGCGTTATCCTGACGGTTACGTCGCGTACGTACTCGTGGGTACTTATTCGATTGCTTCTTCGGCGTAACCCGCCGACGCGCCACACGCCTACCCCTCTTCGTCCGATTCCGTTAGAAGCGATTTCGCGCCTCCTGGCGTACCTAATGAACCGGGGGTGTCAAGATACCAAAATCCGTTGAGGGCCGACGCTGGTACCAGGCCAAACCCGGCCAGGGGGTTTCTGGCGGCGGTTGCAGCGGCCGGAGAAGCGCCTTCGACCCCCTGGTCCTTACCGCTCTCGGTCAAGGACGTCTTCTACGAATTATGAATTTCCTTTGCCTTCCGAACGGCGTCGCGTCGGCGAGCATACGAATACCCGAGTTCGGGTACGTAACTTGCCGAACCGTCCACTACACCGTCCGGAATCCACCGGCGGTAGGTTTTACGAACCGGGGCGTGATAGCGTCCGTTCTCGAATAACGCAACGAACCAGCGCCCCGTGTAATCGCCCCTACCTGCGTGTACGTATTTGCTGTAGTCTTCCACGTTAGCTCCTTCCGCTGGGATTAATGATTAGGTTTTTGTTGCCGCACGTGCGGCCTTATGGTGCGTTTTAAGCCCCTTTTCCGCTTGGGGGTATCGCAGACTTTTTTTCGATTTGCGCCGCTCCTACCACGCCGCTAAAAGCCGCCACGGGGTTTCTGGTGGTGGGCGCCGCTACAGGTGGAAGCTCCGCCGCGTCGTTATACGCTGTCTTTCTCCGCACCGCAAATTTGGGACGGCCCGGGTATTCCACCCCGGCGCCGCCCCTGGTTATGCCGCGGCAAAGAGCCGTTGTCCCTTTCGCAATAACCTGTTTTGCCCGGTCTGTTTTCATATCATTATCAAGTCCACGATAAGGACGCTTATCTTAGGCTCCTGTCAGCGCCATCCGGGCGACGTCCCCCGTAGCTAAGGTCCGTTTGCTTCTCCGAGCTTTAACTCCGAAGCGCGAAGCACCCACTACGCCGCCGGGTCGCCGACCGGTATTATAAACCGCGGTAACTTCTCCGGTGGGACTTCCTCACCCGTCTCTCTATCGAAGACTTTGAAGGTATAGTTGTGCACGTTAAGACCCGTAACTATCGCTGCGTTAAGCTTCGTCGGCTCATAGCCCTTCACGAGCGTCGGCGGAACCAAGACGAAATGAGCATCAGGATTTGGCGCTACGGTTTCACCGCTTTTACCAATTATCAATAACAATCTCCTAATCACGATATTACGTTTTTAAGTTACTTTCCCAGAAGTTTTTTCGTTTATTTCTCGTATAGAGGGTTTTTAGTAACAGGGTTTATAATCGTAATATCGTAATTCCAACGCCTTTAGGCTAAAAAGCTGCGGCGTCGTCGTACTCGTCTTTTGCCCGCAAGGCTATACCCTGTATAATACGCTTGCCGCCCGTCGTAGCTTTCACGGTACCCTTGCCGAAGCGGACGGTTAAGCGTCGCGAGAACGTCTTAAGCTCCAGGCGATCAGTGCGGCGCAATCCGATATAGTCGGCCCACTTAATATAATCATTGTACGCCAAGTCGCGATCCATTCTAAATTCGGCACCTACCACACAATGGGTTTCAATCCACGGCGCGAGCGAGTCTTGCTCGGCGCGGTAAGTTTCGGTCGCGGCTTTGACCCTCGCGGGCGGCGCGAGTCCTTTCTTTTGCCACTCGAGGCAACCGGCGACCCCCCAGGCCAGTATCGCCGCCCGGGCTTTCGGGTCGTCGCGGAGCGTAATTCTAACCGCCGGGTCGCGCTCCCCCTCGGGGATAACGCGGTCAAAAGGTATTTTAATAACGCGTCGCCATATCGGCGAGTCCGGGTCCTGGACGCGCGGTTCGTGGTTGCCGGCAAGCAATAGCTTAAACTTGGCGCGGTATTCAAACTCGCCGAGATACATAAAGCGCGACGTGATAGTGTCGCCGCCCGAAAGTTTAGAGACAGTCGTTTCGTCGAATTTTTTGCCTTCGGTAACTTCGACGGCCGTTACAAGGCGCGCGTCGTGAAGGCGCGCGATGTCCTGGCGCGGACCGTTGCTGCTGCGGCGATGTTGTATGAAGCTGTCGAAGTCGGCGGTTTTACAATAGCCGCCGAAAACGGCCTTGACGGCCTCGATGAGCGTGGTCTTACCCCCGCCCGGCGGGCCGTGAACGAAAAAGAACTTGTCGTCGTCGGCGGGCTGCCCGGTGAGGCTGCAACCAATCGCCCGGGCGAGAAATGCGGCGAGTCCGGTGTCGCCCCCCGTGGCGGTGTCGAGAAATTCGTCCCATAGGTCGAACGTGGCGTCCGGGTCGTATTCGACGGGCGCGACCTTCGTGATGAAATACTCGCGGGCGTGTGGTAGAAGCTCGCCGGTTTTTAGGTCGATGACGCCGTTGGCGCAGCAAAAAAGCCACGGGTCCGCGTCGAAGGTTTCGGGCGCGATTTCGACTTCGGATTGCGCGAGGCGTACCATATCGGTTATGCGTCGGGCGCTCTCGGATTGTTTCGCCCAATTCGCCACGGCCGCGCGGGCCTTGTCGTCGGGGGTGTCGCCGGCGACGTGGTAGAGGTAGCGTACGGTTTCCTTGGCGCGTCGCTCCGCTTCGCCGCCTCAGGTCGGCGCCCAGCATTTACCGTTCCAAATATACCAGGACTTCCGTTCGTAGCAGTATCGCATATCGCGCCCGTGGCGCGTTACCAGCCGCTCGGCGTTGCCGTAATCGGTGAAGGGGTAGTCGAGGGCGGCCTGGGCGTCCTTTATGCCGGCGTCAAGGCCGCTCTTAATAGTAGCTCTCGCCGCCGCCTCGCGGTCGCGGTCGACGTAGCCTATATCACGGGCGGCTTGATACAAAGCCGTTTCGACTTCGGCGCGGCCGACGTCGCCGCGGCAAACGGTGCCGCCTAGGGCGTACGCTGTGTTATTGAGCGTGGTGTTTTGCTCGCCGGGTTCCGCGCGGCGTAGCTGCTCGAGGTTGCCGACGAGGGCCCGGACCGTCGCCTCGACCGTTTCGCGCGATACGGGGCCGGCGGTTTCGGGGAGCGTGGCCGCCGCCGTGGGTTGTGAAGGCTTGGCGGCGCCCTTCGGATTGAGCAACGCCTCCGCAAGCCACGGCTCCGGCGGGGGCGCCTTCACCGCGTCCGCCAGGGAGCCGAGTTCAAAAGAATAACCCGGCGTCGGCGGTATTATGGCGTACCCGCCTTCGGCCCGGGTGTCGACGCCGGCCGCCAGTTGGCCGGTGCTATTGCGCGCCCCTTCGACGTGGCGGACGTAATAGTGAAGTCCGCCGCGCGGCGTTTTTACGACGCAAGCGGTGGGGAGTTCGCGGCCGTCGCCTGGCCAGTCGGCGTGGCCGACGTCGAAGTCCACGACGTCGACGCCCGGGATCCCGTCGCCGACGCCAGTTAGGACTGCGACGCCGGCGGCCTTCGGCCACGGCCACGACTCGAGCTCGGCAGACGTCGGGGGCTTGGCCTGGTAGTCGCGCCACTTTACCAGCGGCTTCTTGTCGGCGTTAACGAGTATAGGGCGCAACCCGAGGTCGAGCGCCTCGAGCGCCACGGTTAGCAATTTATTTCTTACTTGACTTCGGTCGCGGGGTTTGTTACCTTTTTGTGAAGAGATTCTTTTTCGCTTTTCGCCCGCCCCCGCGCGGGCACTTCTTTTACCCGCCACGGACAAGCAACCTCCGCTTATTTATGTTCGCGTGTTCTAGGAGCGCCGCCATACCGGCGGTAGCTTTCCTACCCGCGCTGGTACCTTTTCCCGGGGCCGCCATTATACGGCGGCCGCGGCGTTGGCCGTCGTTGGCCGGGCCCATCGCAAGAGGTTTCACCGGTTTTAAGATGTTCACTTTTTTAGCTCCAGGAAATCCGGGTCATCATCGATCCGTTCTCGAACGGTGGGGTAACGGCAGCTTCGTAGCCAGGCATCGACCTCGTCGGTTTTAAAAAGCAAGATTCGGCCGGGCCGATAAAAAGGAAGCCGGCGTTGCGCGACGTATTGCCTTAGGGTGCCGACCGGCAGGTTCGTATACTCCTGCAGCTCGGCGAAGGTCATAAACCTTTTCTTGTCGCCCGACATTACGAAGGTTCCTTGCCGTCGACTCCGAAAATTTCCTTGATGGTTATTTCGGGTACGTTTAGGAGCGCGGCGAGTCGGTTAACTTTCGCGGGAGGGAACTCTTTATAACCCCGGAGTATTCTGCAGAAAGTGTAATCCGGGTAACCGAGTTGCTCCCCCACCCATTTTTGGATGAGACCTCGGCGAGCTAACAGTTTTTGGAATTGCCGCCGCCTAACGCGCGTTTGAATTTTTCGTTTGACTTTAATCGCCCGTCGTCCTATGATGGCTAAGAGGGCCAGCAAGATTGCTGGTTACCCTATTATAGACGACGGTCTATAAATGTCAAGAAAAAAAATATGCGGAAATCCTTAGATAAGGGCGACTCGCAACCAGTAGTGGTCAGCGAGGTGCTGAAGCGCCTTATGTTGGAAAAGGGGCTTTCGGTCGCGGACGTAATGGCCGGGACGGGGCTTACCGCGAACCCGATCTATGACTTGTTAAATAACAAAATAAAAAGTCCTCGCTTTAATACTATAAAAAAAATCGCGGATTTTTTCGAGGTTAGTCCCTCTTTCCTTTTATACGCGGAGGAATTAGATTTCCGTTTACGACAACCGGCGATTGCTGCCGAACTCGCGGAAGAAGTGAAAACTATTCTAAGGCGTTATCGAGAGCCTAGTTTTTTATCCGACGATAGGAAAAACGAGCTTACGCAGAAATACTTAATTAATAATGAACCTGCAGTATTCCGTTTAGAAAACCTACCGCCTATGCAGTCCCACCGAATGGACCGCCTTCTCGAAGCTTTGGACGTTTTAGATCATTTCTCGAAAAAGGAGGGACGCGAGGAGCGACCGACTAAGTGATATTGGACCGTTGATTCGTATCGGCTCTCTTTTCATTTAAGTACGAACTTTCGGAGCGTAAATGGCGCTGCCCATTAAAAATGAAGAACACACACTAACCCGAATGTACGACGCCGTTACGGCCGTCGCGGCGTTCGTAGCTTCCCGGTCGCCGTCAACGCGCCGGGCGTACGAGAGCGACTTGACGGCGTTCGCGGGATACGTCGGCGCGCCGTCCCCGGGAATCGCGCTTGAAGGTCTATTACGAGGCGGTCCGAGAGCGGCGTTCGCCGCGGTGACAGCTTATAAAGCTGCGCTACGAGACGACGGCTTAGCGGCGGCTACGATAAACCGCCGATTAGCATCCCTACGGTCTTTCGTAAGATTTGCGCGGGCGGCGGGCTTGGTCAATTGGGTGCTGGAAGTCGAGAACGTTAAGACGCAGCCTTACCGCGACACCCGCGGCCCCGGGGCGTCCGGCGTTAGTGACATCTTAGAGGTGCTGCGGCGGCGCCGGGGCGCGAAGGCAGCCCGCGATCGGGCGATCGTTCGCCTATTGTACGACCTCGCGTTAAGGCGAGGCGAGCTGACTCAGCTCGACGTCGGCGACGTCGACCTAAGCGGGGGCGTGGTGCGCGTTTACGGGAAGGGCCGGACCGAGAAGGAAGAACGGACGCTGCCCCCGGAGACGGCTGCGGCGCTCGACGCGTGGCTCGACGCGCGGGGGCGGGACGCCGGCCCGCTGTTTATAAACTTCGATCGGGCCGGCAAGGGCGGGCGGTTGACGGGGGCAGCGGTCTACTACGTCGTCAAGTACGCGGGGAAAAAAGCGGGGTACAATGTAACGCCGCACGGTTTACGCCACGCCGCAATCACCGAGGCGTTGGACAAGACCGGCGGCGACGTCCGCGCCGTCCAGAAATACTCGCGCCACCGCGACCTCGAAACGCTCACCGTTTATGACGACACCCGTCGCGACCTCGCCGGCGACATCGCTAAGATAGTAGCTGCGGGCGTTCCGAAATAATGTCGCGGTTTTCTAGGGTAACTTAGATTGCGCTGATCAGATACGCGGGCTCTAAATCCTCCCGTTAATCCGGGGAGCTAGTAAGAAGCTGGCGGGGCAGGGTTTTGTTTGCTAAAATAGGGATTATCGCAAACATAATAACGTTGGGTTCGAACTCTTAACCGAGTAGGAATTTGAACGGGCGGACGCCCGCGTATTTGGTTTATTCGTTAGACACCGCGGTGGGCGCAACCGTCTTTTCACGGCCGTTATCGGCCGGTCTCTATTATTAACGTTAATAGAGGTATCGGCTAATCCTTAGAAATCAGACGGAGCCGCCGGCAGGTTCCTTACTCGGGAAGCGGGGTAAAACGCGCTCCAGCAATGGGTATTCCAACCGTCCGATAGTACTCGCGTTCAACCAGGCCGGCTCCTTTCTCTACATCGTAGACAGCTATAATTACCGCGTTCAGTACTTCCGCGACACGGACGCGACCGTCGTGCCGGCGTCGCTCGCGAAGGTGAAGGCGGTGTTTAGGTAGGCGTTAACACGGATGCCCTCGCGGTGAGCGGGCAGGCGTCGAGGGCGGCGTAGTTGACTTTAAACTCCGCCCATAAGGCTAATATCAGTAACGAAGTTAAAAAGGGGTCTATAAATGGAAACCAGTTACGAAGGGCCTGAACACTTCAATCCATATGCTATAGGGGGCAGGCCGCTAAAATTCGAATGCGCTTACTGCGGGACATCAGGTGTCGGGTGGATAATCGCTACGTATTCGCCAGTTCCTGGACGGGGAGAAGGTTCGGGCCCTACACCCAAAGTAAGACCGGCTGTACGATTCGTATTGTGCACGATCTGCGGACGGGGGACAATTGTCGATCTTACGGGGACACAATACCCTGGTCCGAAAATCGGGGATCGCATATTAGGCTTAAAACCGGAAATCGAGGAAGCGTACGAAGAGGTTAGGAATTGTTTTTCCGTTAACGCGTTCACCGCTGGCGAGTTAATGTGCCGGAATATTTTAATGTACGTGGCCTGCGAGAAAGGGGCTGACGAGGGAAAAGGGTTTGTAGAATACGTCGACTATCTGGTGGAAAAAGGGTACGTGACGCCTCAGATGAGGCCGTGGGTAAAACGCATAAGGGATTTAGGTAGTTTAGCTGCTCACCGGTTAGAAGCCAGCCCCCCTGAGAGAGCCTACGATACATTCACTTTTACGGCGCAGATGTTGAGGTTAATTTACGAGATGGAGGAACTCGAACGGAAATACGCACGGGGTGGCGAAAAGCCGGAATCGAAGGATTAATCTTATGAGGTGACAAAAAACCAGCCCAATAGGGCTGGCGGGAAACGGTGTTAGGGGGCCGCCCCTAAATTATCCGGGCAGGGAGAAAAAGAGGAGGAAGCCCGAAACGCCGGAGCGTCGAATCGAAAATCTCGCGGATGTAAGGCCAGATGACCATCTGAACACTACGGGCTTTGAAGACCTCCCAGATATCATCCGTCATAGGCGTGCCTGATTCGTACGTTAAAATGTAGGCACATTTGACGTAGACGAGGAGCTCGCCATTTTCGCGGTCCGACATCTTGATGTTGTATTGCTGCTTAACCCTAATGACGTTTGGCTCCACGTTCTCGTAGTTCGCGCGCCCCTTGGGTTCAACGTCTACCGGTCGGGAGATGTCGATCTTATCCTTTACCAGTTCGGTATCGACTTTTTTAAGGTAAACGCCGGTTAGTTCAATGCCTTTTAGGAACGCCAGGTATTCATCGGGAGGTATTTTAAATTTGCCCACTTCGGCCTCCAAACAGCTAATTAATATGCTGGTAATCGTCTAGGGGTGTAGTCCTTTCTCCTTGGGGTTTCGATACTACGGCTTCGGCTTGCGTCCCTCGTGTGACTCTCCAAGTGAAGGACCATTGACTAGCAATCGCTTTTAATTCTTGGAGGTAGAATTTCAATTTCATTACGTATTCGTGCGAACTTTCTTTTCTCGTTACCAACGAAACCAGATACGTATTGAGGCTAACACCCTCTCGCTCGGCGTTAATTTTTAGCCTCCGGTGGTCGGAAACCGGTACTCGTAGGAGAATCTTACCTTTACATTCTTCCTCGTCTCTCGGTTCCGGGATTCGCCATCCGTACTTAATGGCCGTCTCAACCCAAAGCATTTTAACGTCCCCGATCCGCTTCTTTAACTCGCGGTAATCGTCGACGACTACCATGCAACCGGGGAAGTCATAGACCTCAGCGAGTAACGTACCGTCCCCTTGCTCCGTGATAGTTACCTTGTGGGGCATTTGCACGTACTTTTCGATTTCGTTTTCCGCGCCTTTATTCTTCATAGTTATCGCCTTCACCCGTTTGTTTTAATCGTCTCAGCAATTCCAACCGCGCCATCATTTCTTCTTTGTTTTCTCTCAAGTTTAAATAGTTCCTTACCTTTGTAACGTAGCAACGTTTTACGCCGTCTTTAGTACCGTGCTGTTTCGCTATCATAATCGAGTCAACGGGGTTTTCCGGATCGCCGTAGTAGTAATCCGTCGAGTTTTTATTTAGGAATTTTTTACCGTGTAGCTCTAATAATCGAACGAGTTCCGAAAACCTAACGTTATTCGGACTCGCGTAAAACTTCTCTACGAGGGCATCGTATTTCTTGGGGGTCAACAATAGCGAAAACCTTGTTGCGCATACTTCCGCTTACCGGTATAATACGTCAAATCCTTATGATAGTATCCGAGCCCCGGTAAAAGAAAGCTATCGAAAAGGTTATTTTTATATCATACTCAATATCAAAATGCAAGATAAATTTCTTAATTTAAAAGCGGTCGACATCGTTAGTTTGAGTTAAAAAACTTAAGTAGGATACCTATGCCTAAGAAAAGCTTACCATTTCTATGGATTTTAATAGCCGTTCTCACATCTGCCGCAAATGCCGACAATACCGACTCTTCCGCCCCCGAGGTCCACTGCAAGCACTTCTTCTACGGCTGCCCGGAGGGGACGATGGCGACAAACGACCTGATTATCCGCGACGCGTACGCGCTGTCGTCAAACGATGAGACGAAGTTCGCGGACTGGGTGGCGTACCGGCTCGACGCTGCGACGGTTGAGGGCGACGCCGAGACGAAGCGGAAATGGATGACGGACCCGTGGCTTGCACCCGAGGAGACGCTCGAGGCTAAGCCCGACGACTACGGCGGCGCAAACGAGGCGCTTCGTATTGACCGGGGCCACCAAGCGCCTCTGGCCTCTTTCGGCGGCACGGCCGACAAAGAGGCGATAGATTGCTGAACGAGCAGAAGTGTTCAAGTCGACGATATCGGATAAATGATTAGTTAAGGTTATGCACGTTAGGGCTTGACTCGGCGTTTTTTATAGAGTAAAATATTCTAAGTAAGAGCAGGGAGGAACGAGATAAAGGGAATTCTTGTGATCGTAACGTAATATTCTGAGCCGCCCGTCGGCATTGGCCGGGGGCGGCGTTTATTATTCGGACGAACCGCAAACCGTAGTTCAATATACATTCTCGCAGTAGCATTTCGAAAGGTAAACATGTTACCGGTCCGCCATATATCTTTACGAGTACCCTGGCACGACGCCGGGTGGGACGGACGGGTTTGCTTGTCGCCGGCCGCGAACGTCGATTGCCTCGTTCTACCGCGCATCGCCGAATCAAGAAACGACGATAAGGAAGTCGCGGTAGCGGGGGAGTCTTTAACGGACCTCCCTCCTGAAGCGTGGCCTTGTTGCATACCAGAACGTGCTACTTTCCTCGCCCCCTTCGAATTCACCCGCATTCATAACCATCCTTACGTAAATACCAGCACCGATACCCACGGCCACTTCGCGCCGACGCCCTTCCGCCACCCACCCTACACCGCCGCCGCTATTCCTTTCCGATGGATGCTTTGGGAATACGCGCGCTTTTTAGTTGAAGAACACGACCTCGACTTCGACGAACGACGGGAGCCGGAGCTGTCTTTTGAACCCGCTTGGGTTCAAGAATTATCCAACCAAAAAGCTTTACTCGATTGCTTCTTCGGTTTTATTAAACCGGAAAAGTCCCTCTGCTTCTTCTACGCCAAACGCGTCCCGTTCGTCGAGGATAACCGCCGGGTTATCATAGGCGTGGGTAGGGTAACGGACGTCGGCGAGGCTATGGAATACGATTATAACGGCGACGGACCGACCAAGTCGTTAATCTGGGACCGCCTTATTTATCACTCCATCCGCCCCGGTTTCGACGACGGTTTTATCTTACCGTACCACCAACTCGATAAGGCGTTACGCGAAGGCACCGACCTCGACCCCACGCCCTTCGTCGCCTTCGCGCCCGAGGATCGCAGGCTCGAATTCTCGTACGCGAACGAACACGTCTCGAACGACGCCGCCATCGCCTCCCTCCTCGCGTGCAAGGCGGCGATCGAAGCGTCGCGCGGGCAGTTCGAGGGACCGTGGGACCGGTGTTTGTCGTGGATTGACGATAGGTGGGGCGAGCTATGGCAGATGCGCGGGCCGTGCCCCGGCCTCGGCGCCGTCCTTTCGGCTTTTGGTCTGGAGCGCGGTAACTTCGTCGCGTGGGAAATCGCCGCGAAAGTCGGCGAAAACGAGGACCCGTGGCCGCTTGTAGATAAAGTCCTCCGCGACCCGAAGAAGCACCTTCCGCCGGAAATCGCGGCCGGCATCGGCGACACGCTGAAGAAAAATTGGACGATGCTGACGCCCGAACGTAGGGCTCTCTTAAAACTGATGAGCCGCTTCGACCTGAATAAAGAACAGGCGGCTTGTTTTTACGAGGACGGTTCCCGCCGCGAATGCGGGATAGAAGTTTCCGACGCGGAACTCCTCGCTAACCCGTACCTCTTCTACGAGCAGGACCGCTTCTCGCCTGACCCGATCAGCATCCGGACCGTCGACCAGGGCGTCTTCCCGGCATCGCCGGTACGCGAACGCTTCCCACTCCCGACGCCGTCGACGGTTACGGAATCGGTTGACGGTCGCCGCGTCCGGGCGTTAACCGTAGCCTTATTAGAAGGGCAAGCGGCGTCGGGGCATACGCTTCAGGCCGCGGACGCTGTCGTTACCGCGGTTAAGGAATTACCATTCGAACCGCCGTGCCCGGTAACGTCGGATATTTACCACGCCCTCGTCGAGGAGTTGCCGCCCGAAGTCGTCGACGTTAAACTCGCCGACGGCCGGACCGGTTACCAACTTGGCCGCTTCCAGGAACTCGGCGGCCTTATCCGGTCGAACATCCTTAAACGTGTTGATAAGGGTAAGCGTCACGTCGTAAAAGCCGATTGGAGCGTGCTCCTCGCCGACGCGCTGAAGCGTGAAGATATCGGCGACGACGCGCGAAAAGAGAAAGCCGCCGCGTTGGCGGAACTGGCGGCTTCCCGTTTCTCGGTCCTAATCGGCCCGGCCGGGACGGGGAAGACGACCCTCGTCGCCGCCCTGTGCCGCGCTCCCGAGATAAAAGAAGGGGGTATCCTCCTCCTCGCGCCGACGGGGAAAGCCCGCGTTCGCCTCTGGAACCGCGTCGACGTGGCGGACCTCAAAGCTTACACCATCGCGCAATTCCTCTCGCCCAGCGGCCGCTACGACAGCTCCACGGGTAATTATCGCCTCCGCCCCGGCGCGAAGCCTTACGAGAGCGCTAAAACGGTCGTCGTGGACGAGGCGTCGATGTTGACCGAGGAGATGCTGGCCGCCCTCTTGGAAAACCTCAAGGGTGTCGAGCGCCTCATCCTCGTCGGCGACACGCAACAGCTTCCCCCCATCGGCGCGGGGCGGCCCTTCGTCGATATCGTCGAGCAGTTGCGGCCCGCCGACGCCGAGACGATGGCGCCGCCGCGCGTCGGCCGAGGTTATGCCGAGCTCACGGTATTGTGCCGCCAGCAACCAGCTCACGAGAAAGACCGCCGCGACGACCTCGCCCTGGCCGACTGGTTCGGCGGCGTTTCTCCCAGCCCGGCGGCCGACGAGGTTTTTGAGCGTATCGCGAAAGGGAAAAGCCACCGCGTCCGTTTCGAACGATGGGGGACCACCGACGAGTTGAACGATAAGCTCCTCTCGGTTTTAGTAGAGGAATTAAAGCTGGAAGGGCCGGACGACCAGGTTGGTTTCGCCAAAACCCTCGGCGGCGAAGCGTGGAAAGAAGAACGGTGTTACTTTAAAGCCGGCGCGGGCGCGCGTGCCGACGATTGGCAGATACTCTCGCCCGGCCGCGGTTTAACCCTCGGCGCCGCCGGTATCAACCGGAAGATCCATAACCGTTTCCAGGCCGCGATGATCGCCCGCGCGCACGTTAAGGGGGACTGGCGCCGCGATATCCCGCGCCCTATCGGCCCCGAAAGTATCGTCTACGGCGAGAAGGTCATCAACGTCGTCAACCACCGCCACGACCGTTTGTGGGCGCCCGCGAGCGCCGGCGAACCGCTCGCGTACGTCGCCAACGGCGAGATCGGCGTCGTCGTGGGGGAATGCTTCAACGAGGAAAAGCGTAAGAAAGTAGGCCGCGCGCCCTACCAACTTGAAGTGGAGTTCTCCTCCCAACCACGCGTCCTGTATAAGTACGGCAGGAAGTATTTCGCGGATGACGGCGACGTTTACCTCGAACTCGCTTATGCCCTCACCGTCCACAAGGCGCAGGGGAGCGACTTCGACCTCGTCGTCCTTGTCCTCCCGGAGCCGTGCTGGCTTCTGTCGCGCGAGCTACTTTACACCGCCCTAACCAGGCAGAAGGACCGCGTCGTCGTCCTTTACCAAGGGGCCGTCCACGACCTCAAGCGCTACGCCTCCGCCGGCTACAGCGTCACCGCCGAGCGCCTGACCAACCTCTTCGACGCCCCCGATCCGTGCGTGGTGGAAGTGAAGGCGGGGCGGCCGCGTACCCTCGACCGCAACCGCATCTACCTCACCGAAAACGGCGAGCTCGTCGCCTCCAAGTCCGAGGTCATCATCGCCAACGCCCTCAAGCACGCCGGCGTGGATTATAGCTACGAGAAGCCGTTCACTGGGAAAGACGGCCGGACCGTGTGGCCGGACTTCACCGTCGCCGACGCCGAGGCCGGCTTCACGTACTATTGGGAGCACTGCGGCCTACTGCACGACCGGGACTATGCCCGCAAATGGGGCCGCAAGAAGAAGTGGTACCGCGTGAACGGCATTATCCCCTACGAGGAGAAGAAGGAGGGCGGCACAGGCGGCGTCCTCCTCACCACCGACGAGACCACGGAGGGCGGCATCAACGCCGCTTACGACTTGATCAAGGAGGTCTTCGGGGCGTAAAGGCCGGCGTCCGGGGCCGCCGCCCGTCGTACTCCGAAAACGTTGGAGGCGATTTCGCGCCGTTTAACGCGCCCAGCGCGCCCGGGGTATCACGACACGCAAACGCGTTTTGCGTCGATCCTAGCGGTGGGCCAAAGTAGGCCAGGGGGTTCCTGGCGGCGAGCGGCGCACCGCCGCCGAGCGTACGCACCGGACGCTAACCCTTGACTTAGGCCGCCACGGCGATTAAAATGAGGATATGGAAACAGGGAGGAGCGAGAACGGGAACGAGAAAAAAACGGAGGTAACTCCGCGTAGCCGCCCGCCGGCGCAGGCCGAGGGCGGTGGTTTTTATCACGGGCGTCCTCGGCGTACACTAGCGTCCCGGTCACTACGGACAGTACGGAGATGGGAGATTCGAAACGAGTTTGCTTTTTCGATAAATACTTCGACGTTTGTGATCAATAAACCCGAAGCGGCAGGCGACTCGATCAGCGTTAAAGGTTTGCGTGTAGTACCAAGGACCGCAAATAATAACGTAATCCGAGGAGGCTTAATATGGGTACGGACGAATTAGACGAAGTTATAAACAAGCTAACGGCCAGAAATAAAGAGCTTCAAGAAGCTGAGGCGAAAGCCCTGGCGGAAGAAAAGCGAAAGCAACACCCTTTAAAAGAAGCCGGCTCGGAATATAACTCGCGGTTCGCGGAAGTCCGGGGGGCGATTGACGGAATTAGTACGAAACTTGAAAAGGGTCGGATAACCGCGCCCGTCAGTGAAAACGACACTTACCTAGAATCGGAGAAGATCGGGTTTCCGCTCAAAAGATGCCATATGCAGGTTTTTACCGTAGGTTCTGGGCCTACAGGCGAGGACATCGCGTTCGACCCAGTTTTAAACGCAAGTAGACCAGGCTTCGACTTAGAGATATCTTGTCGGGACAAACGAAGAGTTATTGATTTAAGTGGCGAAGGTTTCGCGGAAGAAATACAAAGTGTAATATCGGAATTCTTAGGAGGAATATTAAAAGATATTTCTCGGTAGCACCGTTATTCCCTTTAATTTGTATCCATACAACATTAGAACCGTGGAACGCATACGAGTCGAGTGGGCGTAGCCAGCCCCGCTAGCGATATTCAGCGTTCGATATTTCAAATAGTATTGAAGACCTACGTGAATTCGTATCTTCCTAGGGAGCTGTATATATGCCACGCCGCAAGAAGAAGAATGTCGAGATAGACGACTACCGCCACGACGAGAAGCGGCCCAACAACCCGGAGGCCGGCCTGGCCGGCTACGACGTATACGCCCCCGAGCGCAAGACGTACGCCTACGACCCCCACCTCGATCCCCAGCTCGTGTGGGCCGGGAAGGCCGAGCACCTCTCGTTTGAGGTGGATACGGTCCCGCTGCACATCCACGAGCGCGTCAGCTCGAAGGCGATACTCCGGGCGGCCCGGCGCGAGGACGTCCAGCGCGAGCTCTTCGCCGCGGAGGACCTGCCGCTGGGCGACGCCGTCAAGTTCTACCAGCACGACGTGGACTGGGCCAACCGCTTGATCCTGGGCGACTCGCTGGTGGTGATGAACTCGCTGTTGGAACGCGAGCTGATGGCCGGCAAGGTCCAGATGATCTACGTAGACCCGCCCTACGGCGTCGGCTACAACTCCAACTTCCAGCCGTCGATGGCCTCGCGCGACGTCCGCGACGGCAAGGACGACTCCCTCACCCGCGAGCCCGAGCAGATCAAGGCCTACCGCGACACCTGGACCCTCGGCATCCACTCCTACCTCACCTACCTCCGCGACCGCCTCCTCCTCGCCCGCGACCTCCTCGCTGACTCCGGCTCGATCTTCGTGCAGATAAACGACGAGAATTTACACCACGTTAAAGAAGTTATGGATGAAGTTTTCGGTAAAGGGAACCTAATAAGCGTTATCGTATTCCAAACCACTCTAGGATTCGAGACAACGACTATAGCAACGCTGGGGGACTTCCTCTTATGGTATGCAAAAGATAAAACATATCTCGAAGTAAATAAACTCCAATCCAAACAAGATATAAGATTAGGGGAAGGTAAAGCCGGATGGGTTTTATTACCAGACGGTAATTACCGGGGCGTTACCTCAAAAGAAATTAACGGGGAAGAACCTCTACGGAAAAACGCCCGTCTTTATAAACCTGGAGACCTCGCGTCTCAAGGCGGTACGCGTGAACCGCAACCGTTCGCATTCGAAGGGAAAGTATATACACCTTCCGCTAATTCGCATTGGAAGGCGAATTACCCCGAGGGAATGAATAGGTTAGCATATTCTGGACGGGTACACGTAGCCCGTAATAGTATTCAATACCGAAGGTTTGCCGAAGATTTCCCCTACGCCGGGATCGGTAATATCTGGACGGATACGACTACGGGTAGCTTCACTTCACCGAAAGTTTTCGTAGTCCAAACAAACGAAAAAGTAATCGAACGCTGTATCCTGATGACCACGGACCCCGGCGACCTGGTCCTCGACCCGACGTGCGGCTCCGGGACGACGGCCTGGTGCGCCGAGAAGTGGGGCCGCCGCTGGATAACCTGCGACACCTCCCGCGTCGCCCTAAACCTCGCCCGCCAGCGCCTCCTCACCGCGAAGTTCGACTACTACAACCTCGCCAACCCGGACCAGGGGCCGCGGGGCGGCTTCATCTATAAGACGGTCCCCCACGTCATGCTCAAGTCCATCGCGCAGAACCCGAAGATAGACGAGATCCACGAGGAGCACCAGCTCGAGCTCGAGTCACTGCGTGCCAAGTTAAATAAGCTGCTCAAGCAGAAGTGGGAGGAGTGGGAGGTCCCGCGCGAGGCCGCGGCGGACTGGCCCCCGGAAGCGAAGAAACTCCACGAGAAGTGGTGGGCCGGCCGCCGCAAACGTCAAAAAGCGATCGACGACGAGATAGCCCGGGCCGCGCCGCAGGAGACGCTCTACGACCGGCCCGAAGTCGAGAAAAATGTCGTCCGCGTTGCAGGCCCGTACACCGTCGAGGGGATACCCGTCCCCGCCGGCACGGAGGTCCCGGCGGGCGCCCTGGCGCCGGGCGCGCGAGACGACGACCTCAGCCGGCGCGGCCGGGGCGAAGGCCGCGTCGCCGACCCGGCCGGCGACCACGTCGCGACCCTCGTCGAGCTCCTCCGTAAGGACGGCGTCACCTTCCCCGGCGGCAAGAAGCTCGACGTCCCGGGGATAAGGGCGGTGAAGTCGGGCGGCTTCCTGCACGCCGAGGCCGAGGTCGCGGTGAACGGCGACAAACAGCTCGTCGTCTTCTCCTTCGGCCCGCGCTACGGCCCGGTCACGCTACACCAGGTGGAGGAGGCGATCCGCGAGGCGGCGGCCGGCGGCTACGGCCTGCTCGTCTTAGCAGGCTTCGGCTTCGAGGCCGAGGTGACGACCTTCGTCGAGAGCCAGCCGCGGCCGGGTCTCCGCCTGGAGCTCGCCAACGTCTGCCCGGACGTCCTCGTCGGCGACCTCCTCAAGACGACGCGCGGCAGCCAGCTCTTCACCGTCTTCGGCCAGCCCGACGTGAACGTGCACTCCAGCCACGGCAAGACCTGGGTGGCCGAGCTCCGCGGCGTCGACACCTACGACCCGACGACAGGCGAGGTCAAGTCCTCGCGCGGCCGGGACGTCGCCGCCTGGTTCCTGGACCACGACTACGACGGCCGGACCCTCTGCGTGTGCCAGGCGTTCTTCCCGGGCGGCGAGAACCCGTGGGGCAAGCTCAGCCGGGCGCTGCGCGGCGTCATCGACGAGGAGGCGTTCGCCCGGATGCGCGGCACGAAGTCGGCGCCCTTCCACCCGGGCGAGCACGGCCGCGTCGCCGTGAAGGTCATCGACTTCCGCGGTAACGAGGTTATTAAGGTAGTGGAGTTGAAGGGGAAGAAATGAGCGAACGAGACCTGTTTGAGTTCTTCGCCGACGTCGGCCGTTTGTACCGGGCTCAAATGTTCCAAACGGGGTGGAAGCGGTTTGCGAAGGGGAAAGAACCACTAAGCGATCATCGGGCGGCGCTTTCAATATTTTTAGGTCTTTACGCGTACAAACGGCAAATAGACGTTCCGGATTACCCGGACGCGGCGTCCGAGGCAATATTTACGGCCTCCGACCTAAACGTAGATACGGTCTGGAGGGGACACGAGGCGATACTAAAAAAGCACGATACGGAACCGAATCCCAAAACCGACCCCTTAGCCCCAAAGCGACCGAAGCCCAAGAGTAAACAAAGGGGATCGTACAAAGCAAAGGTTTCTCTCCTAGACGTGTTTCGCCCTAACGACAACGAAACGATTATCGGGTTTATTAAATCGCGAATAGAACGGCGGAAAGTTCGCGAAGCCTACTCGAAGTTGAACACCGTTAACGGCGTGGGTCCAAAAATCGCCTCGTTATTCCTGGAAGATGTGGCCAGTTACTATAACCTATTGGATGGTTTGGTAGATTATGAACCGGACTTTGAAAGGGAACTACTGCAACCAGTAGATAGGTGGATAGAACGCATCGGCAAGGTTTTAGTCCCGTCGCGACGACCGACTAACCGAGTAATAAGTACGTATATCGTTAAGCATTCGCTTGAGCACGGCGTGTCCCCCGAGTTATTCAACCAGGGAGCGTGGTTCTTTGCCTCCCAAGTTGCGGAATCAAAAATCCGTTTTTACCGCGCAGTGGATGAATTGAGGCGCGGGGATGAGGGGTTAGCGAGAGAGATGGTAAACGAATACGTCGTTTCGCTCTCAATCCTCGAAAAAACCTGGCTGCGATAAAACCGGATGAACGTATGCGCAACGTCGTCGATAAGCCGATAATCAACGACCCCTTCGAGGAGCCGACTCAACACTACGCCTTCGGCGAGGGGGGTCCGGAGCTCGTCGAGGGCCGTCGCCCCGCCGGGTACTACTACAACCCCCGGACCGCGGCCCGGGCGGGCGCCCTGGCCGCGGAGGAGTTCGTCGGCCTCGACCTCGCCAATCATATCCGGACGCTCGTGGGCGAGTGGCGCAACGCAGGCTACCCGAGCGTCACGCGCGTCACCCGGGAGCTGCTGGAATACTGGAACCGGCCGGCGACGGAGCGCGAGCGCCGCCTGTTCTTCTGCCAGCGCGAAGCGGCGGAGACGGTTATCTGGCTCGTCGAAGTCGCCGGCGACCGCGGCCGGGCGCTCGGCGTCCCGCCGGACGAGCCGCTCGAGGAGGGATACCGCGCCCTTACGCGCTACGCCTGCAAGATGGCGACCGGCTCGGGCAAGACCGTCGTAATGGCGATGCTCGTCGCCTGGTCCGTGTTGAACAAAGTCTTCAACCGCCAGGACCGCCGCTTCTCGGACGCCGTTCTCATCGTCTGCCCCAACCTCACGATCAAGGAGCGGCTTCAAGTTCTCCTCCCCTCCGACGACAACAACTACTACGAGCATTTCGATCTGGTCCCGCGCTCGTACCTGGAGGCGCTGGGTAAAGGCCGCTACCTCGTAACGAACTGGCACATCTTCCTCCGCGACGACGATACCGACAAGCGCGGCGTCGTGAAGCGCGGCCGGGAGAGCGACCGGGCGTTCGTGAACCGCGTCCTCAAGGGCCTCGGCCGCAAGGAGAACATCCTCGTCGTCAACGACGAAGCCCATCACGCCTATCGGCCGGCGCCGCCGCCCGAGGACAAGCAAGAGAAGCTCCCCAAGATGACCGCGGCGGAGCGTAAGGAGGTCGAGCAGGAGGAGCGCACGGCGACAGTGTGGGTCGGCGGCCTGGACGCGATAAACGCCGAACGCGGCGTCAATCACTGTCTGGACTTCTCGGCGACGCCGTACTACCTCAAGGGCGACCGGCGCGAGGGCAAACCACTCCCGTGGGTGGTGTCGGACTTCGGCTTAGTCGATGCGATCGAGTCCGGCCTCGTAAAAATACCTCGCATCCCGGTGGCCGATGACTCCGGCGACCCCATCCCGCGCTACTTCCACGTCTGGCCCTGGATTATGGAACGGCTCCACGCCTCCGAGCGGCGTACACGCGCCCGCGGCGCGAAGCCGGAGGCGGTACTGCGCGAAGTAGAGGGCGCGCTCGCGACGTTGGCGTCGTCGTGGAAGGAGCTGTTCGAGAAGTGGCGTAAAGATGAATTCCCGGTACCCCCCGCCCTCATCGTCGTTTGCGACAATACGAAGTTGTCGGAGGCAATCGCCGAACACATTAAGTCGGGTAAGATCCTCGCCGAACTTGCGGACGAGGACGGCTACCAACCCACGGTCCGCATCGACACCCGCCTCCTCGACGAGGCGGAAAAGGTCGTCGAAGGTGAGTCGCGACAGGATCGTGCGGAGCGCCTCCGGAAAGTCGTATCGACGGTCGGCAAGGTGGGCGAGCCAGGCGAACAGGTACGGTGCGTCGTATCGGTGGGTATGTTGAACGAGGGTTGGGACGCGCACAACGTCACCCATATTCTGGGCATCCGAGCCTTCGCCTCTCAGCTCTTATGTGAACAGGTCGTGGGTCGCGGCCTCCGCCGTACTAATTACGACGAAGTCGGCGACCCCGACGCGGTTGAGTACGTGGACGTGTACGGCATTCCGTTCCAGGTTATCCCCGTTGCCGGGGGGCGAGGCGACGTCAAACCGCCGCCGCCCTCCACGTTGGTTCGCGCGCTCCCAGACCGGGCTAACCTCACTATCGAATTCCCGCGCGTTGAGGGGTATATCTACGACGTACGTCGCTTCGTAAAAGCCGACGTTAACGCTTTACCCGAACTCGTCGTAGAGCCGAGCCGCGAGCCGACGGAGGTGATCGTAACGGGCGTCGCGGGTACGCGGGAAGGTTCCGCCGGGTTGCTAAGCCCCGGTACCTCGGGGGACCACGACCGCGACGAATTCCACGAGGCGCAACGCCTCCAGCGGACGTTGTTCGAAATCGCGGCGGCCATTACCGCGAACTTGAGCGAGGAAACGCGTCGGTTTCTATTCCCGCAAGTCCTCCGCATCGTGGAAGAATACGTCGCGAAAAAGGTTCGCGTAAAAGGCGACGTACCGCTAGAGGAGCTCGCGTTACGGCGTTATTCGCAGGACGTAATAGACCGGTTATGCGCGGCCATCGAGCCGGATACGGAGGCGGGTGAGACGCCGGTCCTGCCGCGCATCGAGCGGTTCCGGCCCCGCGGTTCAACCGGCGAGGTGATGTTCCGCACCGTCCGCCCTTGCGCCGAAACGGCGAAAAGCCACGTGAGCCACGTTGTCTTAGACAACGTGAAGTGGGAACGTTCCGCCGCGTTCAAACTAGAGCGGATGCCGGAGGTCGTATCCTACGTGAAGAACGAAGGGCTCGACTTCTACATTCCGTACGAGTACCAGGGCGTAACCCACAATTATAAGCCGGACTTTGTAATTCGGTATCGCCACGGCGACGAGGAAATTAGCGTCGTAATGGAGGTTAAAGGGTTCGAGACCGAACAGGACCGCGCTAAGGAAACGGGCGCTAGGCGCTGGGAACGTGCGATTAACCACCATGGCGGCTTCGGCCGTTGGCGTTTCGTAGTTTGTAGAGACCCGGCGACGTTGGCGAAAATTCTGGAAATGACGCCGGAAAGTTGAAGAGTTAAGTAATATCCGGAGGGTCGAGATGGCTCGGAGAACTGACGGCTATACGGAAGCTTTAAAAAGTTTACGGCGGAAGTCGTATAACGTAGGTTCCCACCTATTCCAGCATAACGATATCCTTAAAGCTATGAAGCGGGAGTTCGGGTTCGCCGGTTTCAAATCGGACGAACAGGAACTCCTAACGCTAAAGGTCCTAACCGGCGAGTCGGTCCTGGGTATTATGGCAACCGGGTCCGGGAAGTCTTTAGCCTTTCTATTACCCGCGTTCTTACAACGGGACGTTCGCGTAAGTTTAGTGGTAAGCCCGTTGCGGGCGTTAATGACTCAGTTCGACGAGAAGCACAATTGGGTCGCGGCGATACATACCGACGTCGAGGACCGCGCCGACGTGTGGCGGAGGATAGGAGCGGGTAAGGTACACGTGTTGTTAGTTGCGCCGGAGCGGTTAAAGAGCGACGCGTTTAAGGAACGGTTGATAACCCAAGTCCGCCGAAGCGGCAGGGACCTCGGGCCGTTAGTCTTGGACGAGGTTCATTGCGTTTCGGATTGGGGCCACGACTTCCGGCCCGAGTATTGGTGGGCGGCGGAGCACTTGGCCGACGTCGAGAGCCGGTTGGGTGCCAAGAGACCCATACAAAAGGTGATGCTTACGGCGACGGCGGATGACCGGGTACGACAAGAAATTTTTAAGCGCTTCGGTTTCCGCGGTAGGGCGGCGTTGCCCGAAGCGGATATAATCCGCGGGCCGGCGTCGCGGCCGGAAATCTACGTAGCTGCTATGGAGTGCCGCAACACGAAGGAGAAACTCCTACTCGCACGTAAATTCCTCGAGCGCCAAGCTTGCCGGCCTCTTCCCGAAGTGGTGAGGCGCCGGATTATTGTATACACGTACGAAGCTGTGGAGGGTGACCCGGAGGGAAAGGATATCCCGGATGAAGTAATCGAGCAGCTTAAAAAGGAATCCCGGTTGAAGGCGAACGAGGTAGCTGAGTTGCTCGAGAGGGAGAGCTCGGCGAAGTGCGAAATACGAGCCCTTCCCTACGCGTCCAGGGGTATGAACGCTGAGGCCAAGAAAAAGTCGGTGGAGTTCTTCGTAAACGCGTCACCCGAATCCGGGCAAGTCCGCGCTATCGTCGCGACGAGCGCTTTCGGTATGGGTATGGATTACGATAAGATACCGGCAGTCCTCCACTTCTACCCGCGGCCGACGCTTAGCGAATATTGGCAGCAGATCGGCCGCGTAGGTAGGGGGTTCGACCTCGTTAAGGGCGAATGGGCTGAGGCGTTGGCGTTGTTCACGCCGGGGGATTGCGACCGAGCATCCTGGCAAGCCTCGCCGCCCGCGCTCGACGGCATTATCAACGCGTTCACCATACCCGCGCTCGGCCTCCTCGTGGCTTGGGATAAGCCGCCGGGGTCGAGTAAAGTCGCGTTAGTTACGCCGAAAGGTTACGAGTCGAAATTCGCACGATTCCTAGCTTTCCTCCAGGAGATCGGCGTGCTAGGTAAAGAACGATCGTTAAACTTATTCCCGCGGGCATACGGCGGCGCTTGGGGCTACCCCGTAAACCACCGCGTATTGAAACGGGTCGCCGACTCCTTGAAGAGCGAAGCAAAAGAACGCGGCTTTAAGACGAAGCATTACCGGAAGTATATAAGATACCTCCGAGTAGCAGCGCAGAGCAAGCCAAAGGAATATGTAATTTTAAATCAGGGAGACTACGACCTCGACCGAAACCAGACGGTCTTGTCGCGCGTAACGCGGTGGGCGGATATCGGCGCCGTCGAGCGGGATTATAAAACGCCGCCGTTAACGGTGAGGTTCAGGGTTAAGAGAGTGAAGTTTACCCGCCACTTGGTGAACCGTATTCGGGAGGAGTGGGAGGAGTGGGCCGAGGTAAAACGAAGGGATTTCGAAAAGCAGGAGGAGGCACTCGCTGCCGCCGGCCACGAGAAGATCGTAAAGTTAATACATAAGACCTACGGCGAAAGCGCGAAGCCGCGGCCGGTATCAGATTATAAGAACGCGGGGGATACGGTCCCAGAGTGGTTGAAGGAGTAAGGGATATCCTGAGGCCGGCGGAAGCCCATTATTGTCGGGATCGCCGAAACCGACCTTATAATGTAGGAGGAGTGCGACCCGGCATTTAGGGAGATGCTGGGGCTATGGCCCGGGCGCGGGGGCCGGCCGAAGCGGCGTGAGTATAGGACCGTAAGTTTGACGGCCGCGGCGCTGGCAAGGTGTCGCGGCGTTAGCCTGGCCGATGTAATAACGGAAAGCCCATAAAGGGGCAAGGGAAAATGAAGACATTAGCGAAGGTCAAGGACTCGACGCCGGCACCGCTCGACGTCGGCGACGTTGTGGCGACATTTCTAAAGAGCCGGAGCCCTAACACGCGCGAGGCGTACCGCGTGGACCTGGCCGTGTTTCAAGGTTACATAGGGGCCGCCGAGCCGCTCGACGCGGTAAAACATCTTTTGGGCCTCGGCGCCGGCGGGGCGTTCACCCTGGTAACAGGATACAAGGCGGACCTCCGCGAGCGGGGATTGTCGCCGGCGACGGTTAACCGCCGACTCGCCACGCTGCGTTCGCTGGTAAAATTCTTTAGAGCGGCGGGCGCCGTAACTTGGAGCCTTGAAGTCGAGAACCTTAAATCCGAGCCGTACCGCGACACCCGCGGGCCCGGGCGCGACGCGGTGAACGCTATCCTTGCGTACCTAAAGCGGCGCGAGGGGCCGAAGGCGATACGCGACACGGCGCTAATCTACCTGTTAGGACCGCCCCAGGCGTTACGGCGCGGCGAAGTGGCGCGCCTTGACCTGGCCGACGTTGACCTGGCCGCGCGTACCGTTACGATTATAGGCAAGGGGCGGCTCGAGCCCGAGGCGTACACGCTGGCCGAGCCGACGGCTAAGGCGTTAAGGCGTTGGGTTGCGGTCCGCGGCGACGCTCCGGGGGCGCTATTCGTAAATTACGACCGCGCGCGGAAGGGCGGACGGTTGACCGGCGGCGGGATTTATAAAGTCGTCGTGGCACTCGGCCGCAAGGTAGGCATAAACACCCGCCCCCACGGGTTACGACATACGGCGATAACCGAAGCCGGCAAGCTGCGCGGCGCGCTCGGTGCCGCAGCCCTCGGCCGCCACAAGGACCTTAACGTTACCCAACGCTACCTCGACAACATAAAGGACGGTTACGGCGACGCGGCCCGGGCGGTTGCGGCGACGGTGGGTTAAGTTACCTTAAACATACATTATAGGTAACATAATAACGCGCGTCGCCGCGTTGGAGGCCAAGGCTGCTTCATAGGTTCCGGTAGAACGCCGTTCGCGCTATTGACGATTTCGCTTGACTAAAAAATCCGCGTTATTTAATATTGGCTCTGGGAGAACGTATACGTAGCCGGGTGGACTTCCTAAGGAGTTTGACGGTATATCCGGGTCGGAGGAAACAATGTTAATACGGCACGGTGCTTCGCGCGCCGCGCGGTGCGAAATACTACCCAGGTTCGGCTAAGTGCCGGCCTGGGGTTTTTTTAGAAGTTAACCTAAAGCGGCTCTTTGCGGGGGCTCGGTACTTAATAGGAGGTTATATGATGAAGAGGGTTTTGCTTATCGTAACGGCGACGACGTTCACGGCGACGGCCTTGCGGCCTATTGACCGCGGGAAACGAGGACGGTTTAGAAGACAAGCGGGCGTGCGGGGTGAGCTTTAGGCCCGTAACCATTAAGAAGGTAATTTTCAACGGGGAAAATTAGGTGCGGATTGACTTGTAATGGAAGATAAAAGCGAAAGCTGCGTCGGGTTAATAGGGGTTCGCCTGTGAAAGTAGCGTTCGTTCACGATTATTTAAACCAACGGGGCGGAGCGGAAAAGGTCCTAGAGGCTATAACCCAGCTATTCCCCCGAGCGCCGGTGTATACGTTACTTAAAGACGGGGATGGATGGGACGACGTTTTAGGCGCCCGCGAAATCCGTACCTCATGGCTGCAGCAGATGCCTTTCGCGAAGCGCATGTACGATAAATACTTACTCCTCTACCCGTTTTTTATCGAGCAAATAGACTTATCCGACTACGACCTCGTTATCAGCGATTCCAGCGCTTGGGCGAAAGGCGTATTGACGTTCCCGCCGACGTGTCACATTTCGTACCTCCATACGCCGATGCGATTCGCGTGGGATTATTACCACGAGACGATGGCGCGTATGTCCTGGTTATACCGCGGCGCCCTGCGGTTAACCATGTCGTATTTGAGGATGTGGGACGTCGTGGTAACGCGCCGGGTCGACTACCTCGCGTGCAACTCCCGCGCCGTTCAGGGCCGAATTCGGAAATATTACGGCCGGCATGCTGACGTCATCCCCCCGCCGGTAGACACCTCTTTCTTTACGCCGCCGCCCAACGGAAGCGATCTGGAGCGGCCGTTACCTGAACCTTATTTCCTGGTCGTCTGCCGATTAAAGCGCTACAAGCGGGTCGATCTCGCGGTGGAGGCGTTCCAGGGGCTATCACAACGCCTGGTGGTTATCGGTGACGGCCCTGAGCGGAACGAGTTGACGGAGAGGGCCGGGCCAAACGTTACTTTCGTACCGAACGCCGACGACGAGACGGTGAGAGAGTACTACCGCCACGCGTCGGCTTTCGTCATGCCGGCATACGAGGATTTCGGAATCGCTCCGGTAGAAGCGATGGCATGTGGTAAGCCGGTTATCGCCTATCGCCGCGGCGGCGCTTTGGACACAGTTGTCGAGGGCGTTACGGGATGTTTCTTCGACGAACAGACCCCCCGTGCGTTGCGCGAGGCGGTCCTCGCCTTCGACTCGAGCCGATACGACGCCGAAGTCGTTCGGAGCAGGGTGGTCCGTTATGATACAAGCCGTTTCAAGTCGATGTTCGGCGCCTTCGTCGCTTCTCGTCATGAGAGGTCCCAGCGGCGCGCGCGCGCGCCAGTGGCGCAAGCCGAAAGCCGTCCGGCGGGTACCGCGGTCGATGCCACGGCCCCGGAGGTCGGCGCGCCTTTGGGCGATTCGTTTAAGGAGATTGGCTATGAAGACCACGAGGGCCGAAAGGTTATCGCGCGGTAGCTTTATTTGCGGCGTCGTTGGCGTTCTTTTCGCCGCGGCGCCGGCGGTTGCCGGATATTCTTCTACCGGCCTTATAGATATACCGTCGAGCGAATACCTCGACCACTTGCAATACGAAGGCGATTTCATCGTAGCCGTATCGGGCGACCCCGACGTACCGAACTACGGCGTATTAAACGCCAACGTCGGTTTCGGCGGCCTATCCGAAGTAGGGTTAGCGGTATATTCATTTTGGAAGATGGCGGCGTTGGCGGGCCATTTCAAGATTGAAGTTATCGACGAGGAACACTACGGTCGATACCAACCGGCGGTCTCGGTAGGGATGGATAATTTGACGGTGGGCGACGGCGTAATCTCGCACGCAGGCGATCGTTACCCGGGCGACACCGCGGCCTACCATATAGATTTCCGGGACAACGTATCGCCGTTCGTCGTTGTGAGTAAAACGTTAGAACCGTTGGGGACCTTCCACCTCGGCTGGGGGGCCGGCCGGTTCATAGGCAAAGGTCCATATAGCAAATACTTCCACGGCGTTTTTATGGGTTATAACCGGCGTATTTGGAAGACCTTCGAGGTTATGGTCGAGGAAGACGGCCGCGATATAAACGTGGGCGTACGGTATACGTTCCCGTGGATTACGGTAGGTGCCGCGGTGGAGAAGGCCGAACAGTTCGGCCGGGCCTTCGAACCTTTCTACTCGCTTACGACAGAGTTAAGTCCGCGGCCGCTCCATACGGGGCCCGAAAGGCTTGAGGTCCGGCGCCATATCAACAGCCTCGGCAGACGGCTTAGCGCCTTGCGGGCGCGCGTCGAGGGCGAAAGAGAAAAGGTCTCGGTTTTAAGGCAGGAGTTACGCGAACTGGTTGAAGAGTACGAAAGGCTGGGGGTTACGGCGGAAGAGCTGGAGGACGTATATGACGAGATCGACAGGTTGGAAAAAGCGCTAGAGGCCGCTGAGGAAAGAAGCGCGCCGTAGCGGGCGCCCGGCTCCAGCGGCACCGACATTTAGCGGCGGCGCCCAGAAGCTTTGTAGGGGCCACTACTTATGGAGGCGGTTGTGATGAGAGGTTGCGTCGTTATTGGAATATTGGCGGTAGCGTTGGCGGCTCTTGCTTGTAAAACCGGCAGGTCCACGGCAGATACGGCCGGAGAGGTCGCTCGCCTTGAAAAAGAACAGGTCGACTTGGAAACGGAATACGACCGGACCGTTGAGGAGCGGGAGAGGCTCGAAAAGGAGCTCGAGAATACCCGAAAACTTTACGAGGAAATGCGGTCGGCTTTGGCCCGCCGCGACCAACTGCGGAGCGAACTAGAGGCAATGGGGTATTCGCGTACTGAAGCGGAGGTTGTCGCGGGCGGTGTGGCCGGCGGCGAAGGACCTGATACAACCGTCGCCCCGTCGAAGGAAACTCCTCCGGCAAAGCCGGCGCGCGAAGCCGCGTGGCGGGGCGGCGGTGGCCGGTACGCGGGCCCGCACAGGATCCACGTCGTCGTAAGGGGCGAGTACCTTTATAAGATCGCCGGTTACGCGAAATACTTCGGCGACCCCGAACGGTGGTCGGTAATATACGAGGTGAACGCTTACCAGATAAAGGACCCGTATTGGATCTTTATCGGCCAGCGGTTACAAGTTCCGACACCGTAAACGGCTTGGGGCCGACTTTTCGGCCATTTTTACAATCAGGTAGTTTGAAAGGAGCGAGTTGAGGAAACGCGGGACGTGGTCGAAGGCTGCCGCGGCGTTCACGGCGGTATTGTTATTGACGGCAACCGCTCGCGGCGCCAGCGCGTACGTTTGGAACGAGGTGGAGGAGGGCGTAAGGTACCGCGAGCCGTACCGGACGACCAGGCCCCTTGATGAAGAGCTATTGGTCCCCGTGAGCATTTGGGGCGAGGTGAGGGCGCCGGGTTATTACAACGTTCCGGACGGGACCGACGTCGCCCGGTTAATATCGTACGCCGGCGGCCCTACCGAGTTCGCCAACCTAACGGAGGTAAAGCTCACCCGCCCGGGTGCTGGC
The DNA here is from genome assembly GCA_030613505.1 of Candidatus Zixiibacteriota bacterium. Classification (GTDB taxonomy): domain Bacteria; phylum RBG-13-66-14; class B26-G2; order WVWN01; family WVWN01; genus WVWN01. The sequence goes on along the minus strand of JAUWLW010000022.1, from coordinate 19,110 downwards.
GCCGCGGACGCGATTAACGTTAAAGATTACCTCGATACCGGCGACGTCGGAAAGATAACGGTATTGCAGCCGGGGGACACCCTATACGTTCGGAGGAACAAACGATACGCGTGGCGAGCGTTCATCAGAGTAGTGTCGGAACTCGCCGTTATTGCCGGGACCGTACTTTTATATATCGAAGTCGCCAGCCGAGACTGAGGTCTAAGCCCATGCATAGGAATCAGACTTTTTGGTCGTTTGAACCGGTTTTTCGGGAAGTGGCCCGCCTCGGGCGGGTAGCGTGGCGGCGGCGGTGGCCTTTCGTCGCGGCCGCGGTGCTACCCATACTCGCCACCGTTATTTACGTCGCTACGGCGCCCGACAGGTACGCCGGTACGGCGCGGGTGATAATAGGGAAGGACGCGGCCACCTTAGAGTTGGGGCCCGGGTTCGCGCCTAAGTCCAACGAGCTCGAGAACCAGCTCGAGATGATCAAAAGCCGAGAGGTTATCGCAAACGCCGTGGCCGCCGGCCGGCGCCTGTACCCCCAGGAACCACCGGATTCGGCGGAAATCAAAGCAGCGTTGAAAGTTAAGGCCCTCAGCAGTACCGACATTATTGAGATTAAGACCGAAGCCCGGAGCGGCGAGCGGGCCGCGGCGTTGGCGAACCTCGTGGCGGACGCCTATATTGAGGCCCATCTACGGGACCGGCGGAAGAGTGCGTCCAAGGCCAAAGAGTTCATCGAGGGGCAGTTGGCGTTATACGAACGGCGCCTGCGAGCGAGTGAGCGGGAGCTTGAGGATTATAAGCGGACGGCGGGAGTTGCGTCGCTCGCGGCCGAGACAACCGAATTGATAGAGGCCGAGGCCGACTTTAACCAGGCGCTGGAAAAGGCGAGGGTGGACTTCGCTGTCGCAGAGAGTAAACAGGCTTATTACGAGCACGAATTGCGGGAAACCCAAAAGAAGCTTTTGGTCGAAGCAACGAACGTTTCGTCGCCGGTAGCGCGCCAGCTCCAGGAGAAGTTGATAACGCTGGAATATCGGTATGCCAACCTTATCCTCAAAGGGTATAGCCTAAGCCACCCGGAGCTTTCGGCGCTCGACGGCGAAATCGACCTTACAAAGCAGAAGCTCGCTGAAGCCGTGGTAGGGGCGGCGAACGAAGAACCTAAGCTAAACCTTTTCACAAAGATCGAAAACTTGGCCCTGGAACTCGACGTGGCCCGCGCGGAAGTAGCGGCGCTAAGCACCCGTAAGCGGGAGCTTGCGGGAACTGTTGCCGCGGGGGAGGCCCGTTTGGCGGCCCTACCGGAGAAGGAATTAGAGCTGGCCCGGCTGGTTCGCGAAAAAGAGGCCAACGAAAGTATCTACATGATGTTGTTGGAAAAACGGGAGGAAGCGAGAATCGCGGTGGCGTCGGAGGTGGGGACGGCGCGGGTTTTCAGCCGGGAGGTGCCGCCTACGAAGCCCTTCGCGCCACGAAGAAAGCAGAGCTTATTCCTCGGTATCTTAGCCGGCCTGCTTTTCGGCGTGGCTGCCGTCGCATCGGTGGAGTACTTCGACCGCACGGTGAAATCGCCGGCGGCAGCGCAGCAAGTTACGGGCGCGCCGGTCCTCGGCGTTATTCCCGTCTTCGGCCGCCGCCGCGGAAAGGAATATTATCGGGCCCGAGCTGGCGGCAAACAAGGACATACCGCCTTGCTCGCGGCTGGCGTGGTCTTGGATGCGCCTAAGTCGCCCACCGCCGAGGCCTTTAGGCAGCTCTACGCCCACTTAGCCCATCTTTTCGTAACCAACGGCATTGAGAAAAACGTAGCGGTGGGCCTTACGAGCGCCCGCGCGCAAGAAGGTAAGTCCACCGTTGCCTCCAACGTCGCTGTGTGCTTCGCGCAGCTCGGGACGCCGACCGTGCTCGTTGACGCGGACGTGGAGCGTTCGACGTTGGGCGACGTATACGGCGTCGCCGGGCGCCCGGGCCTAGCGGACTTCCTCCGCGGCGAGGCAACGTGGGAAGGTATTATCGTCCCGACAGATATCGAAAACCTAGCGATCGTGAGTGTCGGCACCGACCCTTCGACGCCGCCGGCCCTCCTCGCCTCGCCCAAGTTAGGTTCCTTAGTCGAAAGGGCCAAGCAAGAGTTCGGCCTTGTGCTGGTTGACGTGCCGCCGGTCTTCCCGGTCGCGGACGTGGCGCTCGTCGCGGGCGTGATTAAGATGTTCTTGTTGGTGGTCCGCGCGGGCGTGGTAAGCCCCCAGGAGCTGGACCGGGCGGTCCACACGATCAAGCAAGTGGGCGGCGAGGTGCTGGGAGTCGTATTAAACGCCGCGGAGCCGTCGGAGACGTACGGCTACGGATATTACCATTACCGTCAATACTATAAGCGGGAGGGGGCGGAGGTGCACCGGCAGAGTTAATTACCGCGAGGCACTTCAGAAGTTCGCGGGAACGCCGGAGTTAAACGAACGTCGGGGCGAAAGGCGTGATACGCCTATTGTGGACGCCGCAAAAACGGCGTTTTCCGTTAATCGGTAAGGGAGAGCGTCGCGGGGGGCTGCCGTAAAAAGAACCGCCTTAGTCTTGGCGGGCCGGAACGACGTACGTTCGGGGAACGAACCGGTGGCCCGCTTTGGGGAATGGCGGGTCTATGGTCTGGCGGACGTCGGTCCAAGGTAACGGCGGTGACCGTGTTTGAGCGCCGGGTAACGGTCTCCGTACGCTCAAGGGAACGGGAGGTGAGGTGGTAATCGTGGCGTTGAACGGCGCCGAGAGGTCGGAGACGTACGGCTATAGGTATTACTGATACTTTTATTACCGGCGGTACCGCGGCGTGTGCCCTGTTGATAGCGGAAAAAGAGCCTGGGGCGTCGGGTCGTTTTAGACTTTGGGAACTCAACAACGGCCGGTAGGCTCAAATGAAAGCTCCGTTAAGCGCTTGGTGAGGTGAGAGTACACCCGTGGGCCGACCCACGACGGCCGAAAACGCGGAAATGACCGCCAGTCTCCGCGACCGGATGCTCGGCGGCGCCTTTTGGGTAGGGTTGAGCCAGGTTGTTGTGCAAGGGGTTAGTTTCGTCGGCCTGGTCATTTTAGCCCGGCTGTTATTGCCCGAAGGTTTCGGCTTGATCGCCATGTGTTTCGTTGTGATGGGCATAACGGCTATCTTTATAGAGATGGGCTTGCCTGACGCGTTAATCCAAGCCCGGGAACTAACGCCGGTACAAAGGAGTTCAGCATCGTGGGTTTGCTTTGGCCTGGCCGCCGCCATAGCCGGAACCGTAATTTTGGCTGCCCCTCTTATTAGTTCGTTATTTAAAGAACCGAGGATAGTAGCGTTGCTTCGACTGTTATCGCTGGGGGTTATAATAAATGCTTTAGCCGTCTTGCCCGACGCGGTTTTACGGCGGAATTTAAGGTTTAGGGAAGTAGGCGGCGCTGGCGGCGGACGCGGGGTTGAAGGCCGCGCGCTTCGTGTTCTACCGGCCGTGGGAAGAACGGCATCCCTTCCGCAAACTCTATTCCCCGCTTAAGCGGCTCTTTTACCCCGAGGAGTTCAAGGCCGGTGGGTGGTTGGCGATGGCGGCGGACAAGGCGCGGCCCGCGGCTTCGGCCGCCGAACCCCCCGGGCCGGGGAGTGACAGAGGGGCGAACCGCGGATGAAAGCGCTTTTAAAGAAAGTTTTACCGCCTACCGTTTACGGCCACGCCGGCGGCGTTTACCGGCGGGTTCGCCATCTCGGGTGGCAACGCCGTTGCCCGTTGTGCGGCGGCCGCTTTCGGGCGTTCTTGCCCTTGGGGCGCGGATACTACGAGCGTCCGGACGCCCTGTGTCCGGTTTGCCTAAGCTTGGAGCGGCACCGGCTAATCTGGCTCTTTTTACAAGCGAAGACCGACTTGCCCGCCGGCGGGTTAAAGCTGCTCCATTTCGCTCCGGAGAAATGTCTCGCGGACCGCTTGCGGAAGGTACCGTACATCAACTACGTCACGGCGGATCTGGAATTCGGCCGGGGGGACCTCGTGATGGACGTGACGAGTATTCCTTGTAAGGAAGGTAGTTATGACGCCGTATTATGCGTCCACGTCCTGGAGCACGTGGTAGATGACCGCGGGGCGTTGCGGGAATTTTTCCGGATCCTGAAGCCGGGGGGGTGGGCGATAATACACGTCCCGTTGGAAGAACCGGGCCGGTATTACGGTTTGTGGCGGGACGGCCCCGGGCCGGTGGGGACGTATTTCGACGCCTACGGCCGGCGTATCGCCACGTTCGAAAACCCGGCGGCGTTAACCTGGGAAGACCGGGAGGTCTACTACGGCCAGGGCGATCACGTTCGGATCTACGGCCTCGATTATCCGGCTAGGTTGCGGGGCGCGGGCTTCCTGGTGGCGGAGGAAACCGTCGTTGAACAATCCGACGCCGCGACGATGAAGAAATACGGGTTAACGAGCGAGCGGATCTATTTCTGCCGGAAGCCGGCGGCGGTCGACCCAAGTCTTTAAACGGGGGCGTAGCGGCCCGAAAGGACGGTATGGATTCTGTTTTGAAGCTTGACCGACCGCCGGGGTCCGCGGCCGTTGAGGAGGGGCAAGTCGTGGCCCCGCCGCGCTGGCGCGAGTTTTACGGTTTGAAAGCGGAAAGCCAGCGTTTCTTGCCCGCGTTTGACGATGCGGAAGGGCACCGGGTGCGAATGGTTAAACGGGTTTTGGGGCGACGACCGGCAAGTGTTCTGGATGTAGGGTACGGCGACGGGTATTGGTGCCACGTCTTGAAAGACGAGTTGAACGTGGACCGGGTGGAGGGGATAGACCTCGCGCCGGCATACGTAGCCCGGGCGCGCGGCCTTTTCCCGGCCGTCCCTTTTCTCGAAGGCGACGTCTACGCGCTTCCCTTCGGCGCTTCCTCCTTCGAGGTTGTTACCGCGGTGGAGGTATTGGAGCACCTCGACCAACCCGGCCGGGCGATGCGGGAGCTGGCCCGGGTCGCGGCGCGGCGGGTGGTTGTGACGGTCCCCTTTAATGAGCCTTTAAACCAACGCCTTAGCCCGCATTGTTTACGGACGTTCTACCTCGATGGTCACATCCAACGTTTCGACCGGGAACGGCTGGCGGCGCTGGCGGCCGACGGCGCCCGGGGGTCTCGGTCGTGTTCCGTGAATACGGGCGTAGGTGCGGGCGTGTCGTAACGCCGGACGATGGACGATAAATTACTTGCCGATAACGAAATGGACCGTTCTTCCCACCTCCACGACCGGATGCCCGGCGGAGCCTTTTTAATAACGGCGAGCAAAGTATTTTTGGCCTATTATGGAGTAATACCGTTAAAAAAGGTTGGGACGATAACGTTCCCTAACGTCAAAAAGGAGTTCTCATTATAACTAAGCAAACGGCGAACTTAGATTGGCGGCAGTTCTACGAGACTGAAGCGCAAATAAAGCGTTTTATGCCCGATGTAGACGCCGCGGAGAGTCATCGCGTCCGTATGGTGTTGCGTATTTTGCGGCGGAAGCCGGTAAGTATATTAGATGTAGGTTGTGGCGACGGGTATCTTTGCAGCGTATATAAAAGCCATTTTGGAATTGCGAACGTCGTAGGGGCCGACTTAGCCGGCGCGCGCGTCGCCCGCGCGCGGGCCACTTTCCCGGATATAAAATTTACCCGAGCCCATATTTATAATTTGCCTTTCGGGGACGGCAGTTTCGAAGTTGTGTCGGCGGTGGAGGTTTTAGAACATCTCGAAGACCCGGCGCGCGCGTTCGGCGAGCTCGTCCGGGTAGCCGCGCGCGAAGTTATTGTCACGGTTCCTAATAACGAAGAACTCACTCGACATGTATGTCCCCACTGTTTTAAAACCTTCTATTTAGACGGCCATATTCAACGCTTCGAACGGCGCCGGCTTATGGCATTAGCCGAGGAAGCCGGGTGGAAGGTTCGGCGGATGGTAAATTACCGACCGTGGGAAGAAACTCACTTAATAAGGAAGATTTATTCGCCACTTAAAAAAGTATTGTTCCGCAACGATTTCGAATCAGGCGGCTGGCTCGCTATGGCCGCTGTTAAACCCCTTTAACAGTTGTAGATGGGGTAACGCGGAGCGTTGGGCGATTTGGCGCCAAATCTTGATCATCGTTCTTTTAAAGAAAGATTCTTAGGCGGCGCTTTCTGGGTCGCGGCAACCCAGGGCGTAGTACAATTTTTACAATTTTTCGCGACGGCTATATTGGCCCACCTTCTAACGCCGGACGACTTCGGGCTTGTCGCGCTTTGTTTCGTCGTAACGGGGACTATTGCGGTCTTTCGCGAAATGGGTTTGCCCCAGGCGGTAATCCAGATACGCGACTTAGGGAAAGGACATAAAAACGGCGCTTTCTGGGCTTCGACGGTAATAGCTTTATTTTTAATAGCGGCGGTGTTTGCGGGCGCGGGTCCGTTGGGGGCACTTTTAGGAGATAGCCGGGTTGAACCGCTCCTCTGCGTCTTAGCCGTAGGCTTATTGCTAAATTCGCTCGGGCTGATTCCCGCGGCCCTCCTCAGCCGCGTTATGGATTTTCGGCGCCTCGGCTTCTGCGATATTGGCTATGTTGTCGGCAACGCCGCGGTCGCGGTCCCCTTGGCTTTAAACGGTTACGGCGTGTGGAGCTTGGTTTTCGGCTTTCTCGCTGGCGATATGGTTAGGGTTTTCTTGGCTTTTTATTTTGTGCGTTGGCGTCCAGGCTTGAGTTTTACTAAGGGAGACCTCGGCGCCTTATTACGCTTCGGCGGCGGTATTACCGGGTCGAGCTTCTCGTATTCGTTAAGGACTTATGTAGACAAGTTTTTAGTGGGGCGCTTTCTGGGTACGGCGGTGCTCGGCGGTTATAACTTGGCGTTCCGCATGATGGTCGCGCCCCAACAACGCATATCATGGTTGGTTTGCCGGGTTACTTTCGCCGGGTTCTCGTCTATTCAGGACGAGGATGAAAAGATAGGCCGGATTTATTGCAAAACGTTAAAGTTAATCGCGCTAATCGCGGCGCCGGCGTTAATCGGTTTGATGATTTGTAGCGACGACTTCGTAGCTTTAGTTTACGGGCCACAGTGGAAATTTATAGTCCCGCCGTTGAGGATAATGTGCGTCGCCGGCGTATTCTACGCGGTTGGGACAACTGTCGGGCCCGTAATGATGGCAAAAGGCCGGGCCGGGCTGTTTTTTAAATTGTCTTTAATACAGACGGCGATGTTAACGGGCGCCGTCTTGGCCGGGTTAAAATTCGGCCTAACGGGTGTTGCCGTAGCGCTCACAGCGCAAGCGATTTGTGGGTACGGATTGGGGTTTGGCTTAGTTATCCGGCTAATAAAATTGAGATTTATGACATTCTTAGGCGTATTCCGCGCCCCTTTAATAGCGGCGGCGGCGGTAGGCGTGTCGGCGGCGTTAACTCGGGCGCCGTTCAACGGCGTAGGCGGGCCGCAGCGTTTATTGGCAACGGTTGTGGCCGGGTTGGCGGCTTATCTTATCGCCCTGTGGTTGATGCGCGTTCCGGAGTTGGAAGAGTTAAAGACGTACATCGGTGAAAGATTAAGGATACGCAAATTGTGAGCTAAAGTTAAGACCCCTAAAATGCCGCGCCGTTGAAAATCGCCCAGATAAACGAAAGATACGCCCTCGTCGGCGGCAGCGAGAAGACGATGCGGCGGTGCGCCGAAGGCTTGAGGGAAGCCGGGCACGACGGTGCGATTCGGAATTGCGAGGTGGAGGCGAATCGTAAACGCGGGAAGGGTTTTACTTTATGTCTAAACGCGGCCTCCGTTCCGTAATCCCGGAAAGGGTTGGGGTATTTTATAGGGGGGTGACGGGTTAAAAATCCGATATGTTAACGAGGCGGAAAATAAGCCGAGAGTTATCCGAGATTTGCTACCGCGTTGAGACGGAAATAGTAGGACATCCCCCAAAGATAGCGAGGCTTTGGGCTAGGGCGAACGCGAAACGACACGCTTGTACGGCCGAAGCGATACTAAAGTACGCGTGCGATAACGGCTTAGCGAAGTTAACAATATTAAACGCATCCGGATTATCGTGCGGCCACCAAGACTTTTCCTTAATGAGTTTTTTAAGTAAGACGTTTAATATCGATTGGATCGTATTTGAGAGCCCACACAATCCATATTTGAAGTCGCCTATTTTTACTAAAATGTTAAAAGAATTTTCAATCCGTCTTGAACTAGCCGATTTCGCTCGAGAAGTAAACCTGTTTGGAAAGGGTATTTATGACGTCGTTTTGTTTACGGAGATAGCGGAACATTTAGACCATGTGAATTTTTTAAGGACGCTCGTAGCTTTCAGAGAAAGGCTTGGCGAACGCGGTATCGGAATTATAACAACGCCGAACTTGGCTTACGTTACCAATAGGATAAAGCTTTTATTCGGAGACGGCGACGTACATTATTTCGGCGATGGCACCGAGAATCTAAAAAGGGGATTATGGGGTCACATAGTATATTACGACTTAAAAAGGTTAAAGCGCCTTTTATCGGACGTAGGCCTTGAAATCCAATATAGTTATACGTTTAACTACCTTTGTATCAACAAAACGGTCTTTTCGGTGTTATCCAATTTCTTATCTCACGGCTTTTTTAACGGCGGGCAAACTTTATTCGTCGTTGTATATAAGTCTACGCCCGTAAAAATCCCTTACCTTATTTAAAGGTGGGTTAGAACGGTTTTCAAGTTCGACTGGTATTTACAGTTTACCGTTAATGCGGCGTTTTAACGGTGCCTCTTTATTTGCGATGAGGATCGTCCAGATAAACGAAAAATACGCCGTCGTCGGCGGCAGCGAGAAGACGATGCGGCGGTGCGTCGACGGTTTGCGGGAAGCCGGCCACGACGTGTTGATAATCCACGGCGAGGCGGAAGCCGCCGGCGAAGCGGACGCGGCGTTCCTCCCCTCGGTTAATCGGGCTTCGCTATTCCGAGGCGCTGGCGCGCGGCGCGATATCCTCCGCGTTCTCGGCGAGTTCGGCGCTGACGTCGTCCACGTCCGAAACTTCGACGGCCCGAGCGTCGTCCGCACGGTGAGCCGGAAATACCCAACCGTTAGGACCGTCCATACGCCCTGGACTTATTGCCCGGGCGCGGTGAAGTATTGGCCGCGGCGCCGGCAGGTTTGCGAGCAGCCATTCGGCGTGAAATGCCTAATCCGCCACCGCCGCTTCGGCTGCGACGTAAGAAACGACGGCTCCGTTATAGGCCGCGCCGAGATGGCCCGGCGCCTCGCGGCCTGCTACGCGTTCCGGGGGGCCGACGCCCAACTCGGCGCCGTCGTCGTTACCAGCCGGTGGATGAAGGAGATGCTGGTTTCTGCGGGTCAGGATGGCGGCAAAATACATATTATCCCGCCGCCGGTGGACATGCCGCCGGAGCCGGCCGAAATGAACAGCGGCCCGCCGCGCGTCGCCGCGGTCGGCCGCATGACCTATATCAAAGGGCTTGACGACCTCCTCCGGGCTATGACTTACCTCCCGGCAACGGTTGCGCTGACCCTCGTCGGCTACGGCCCGCAATTAACTAGCTTAAAAAGCTTAGCGGAACGGCTTCACCTGAGCGCCCGCGTAAGGTTCGCCGGGTGGGTAAATTACGAGGATTTGGCTGAGATTTACCGGGAGGCATCTGTAGTAGCTTTCCCGTCCCTTTGGCCCGAGGCGTTCGGGAACGTAGGCGTGGAGGCGCTGAGTTACGGGCGACCGGTAGTGGCGTACCGGGTGGGAGGGATCCCGGAGTGGCTGGAAGACGGGAAGGTCGGTTTATTGGCCGAGCCGGCCGACCCCCACGACCTGGCCTCGAAGCTGAGGACGTTGTTGGACGACCCCGGACGGGCCCGGGCCATGGGAGCCGCCGGGCGCGACGCCGTACGGAAGTATTCGTTAGCGCGGCACGTCGAGAAGACGCTCGCGGCGTACGGGGAGGTGAGGGCACGGTTCGAAGCCCGCTTTAGGAAATGAAGATATCGGTAGTCGTAGCTACGTACAAACGGCCACGTTGTTTAAAGCGATGTTTGGAGTCTCTTCGGGCGCAACAGCGCGCGGCCGACGAAGTGATAGTCGTGTGCCAGGGAGACGATGGCGAATCCCCCGCGGTCGTCCGCGACGTTGGCCGACACTTCGACGGTGCCACCGGGTGGGTTGGCCTCCAGATAGACGAAGCCAACATCGCGAAAGCTGAGAACGCGGGCGTCGCCCGGGCGCGAGGCGAGGTGGTAGCGTTTATTGACGACGACGCGACCGCGGCGCCGTCTTGGCTACGTCTTATGGAACAGTGGTACGGCGATCCCAGGGTGGGCGGCGTCGGCGGGCCTTATATAGAACAACCCGGCGGCCGGGATTGCGTCGAATACGCGAATACGGTTGGTACATTCAAATGGTACGGGCGGTACGTCAGCCGCCAATGGTGTTTGACCGACGGGCCGAAGTGGGTGGACGTTTTATCGGGTAGCAACATGAGCTTCCGCCGGCACCTTATCCCGCCGATTCCGGATACCATCTTACCTTATTGGAACGCGTTCGAGGTTTATTGGGCGGGGGCCGTAAGGCGGCGGGGGTTCAAATTAATTTTTGACCCGGCGTTGGCGGTCGACCACTTCCGCGAGGGCCGGCGTTGTTATTACAGTTTCGAGTACCGTTCCGAGAAAGCACTGCGCCGGGTCCTCTTTCACAACCACGCCCACAACTTCGTATACGCGGTATTAGTTAATAGTCCGACGATTAAGAAGTTGGCTTTTCTTTTGTACGAATTCCTCGTCGGCGATAGCGGCCGGCCGGGGCTGGTTCGGGCGGCGGTGTCGGTTCTGGAGGGTCGAGGCGGCGAGGTAGCGGAGGGGCTGGGCCCGTCGTTGAAAGGCAGGCTAGCTGGGGTACGGACGTACTTGGAGGATAAATGCCGAATTCGGAAGCGTAGCGAGACCAGACGGTCGCGATTATCGACCCGGGCCCGGGTAACGGAAAAAAGGGGATATGGACGTAGCGAGGAAAATCGCCCGTAGGCTCGAACGAGCTCTCCAACGGGTACGTGATGCTGTCAGTAATCCCGCGATTCCTATTTCTACGAAGTTTAGGAACGTCGTTTTCGAGTGTGCCGAGGTTATAGTAAGGTTCCTTCCAGCGAAAATGTGTTGGGATTTACTGTACGGAATCGAACCTTGCCAGGCAGCGGTTTGCGATAATAAACCAGATGCGGCCGTACGGGAGTTTTTCGATATACTCGGGGATTTCGACTTACTGCGCCGATACGAAAAGACTTTGCATGTCGGGTGTGGGTACGGCCGGGTGGAGAAATGTTTCTCCAAATACGCGAACATATGTTTCGGGGTCGATGTCTCTTCTAGAGCGATACGACTGGCGAAAGAGTACGTCGGCCACGACAAATGCGTTTTCCTCCGCAACGACGGCGAGACCTTAAAAGTGCTCGGGAATAACAAGTTCGATTTGGTTTACTCGGTCATCGTTTTTCAACATATGAGCAAGGCTGTATTTAAGGGGTATTTGCGGGAAGTCAAAGACTACCTTAAACCGCGGGGTATGTTTTTCTTCCAGGTGCCGTTGTCGGAAAACGGCCGAAAAGGGGACGCCGTACTTATCGACCGGAAAGACCACCATTCGATTCGAAGGTATTCGGTTGAAGAATTGGAAGAGACGTTAACCGCCTTTGGATACCGTGTCGATCGGATGCACACATATGGTACCGATATCTATTGCCTGTGCTCGTTAGGCGATGGATAACAACCGTGTTATAAGGTGGAGCTTGTGGTTCCCGAAACTGGAGTCTATGCCCTTCCGAGCAAGTCGGTAAGGCCTAAAGTCTATACGGTAATCGTCGCGTCCGTATGCGTCCTGGCGGGGGTTACCTTGCTCGGTTTCGTTTGGCCGTGGATGCTAATACCCTCGGTCGTCGTCGCGGTCGCCGCGGCGGGTTCGTTTCTGGCTTTCAAACACCATCGGTTATTTTTGTGTTGGGTGGTGGCGTATTTCTTTTTTTGCGGGCTCATCAAGAAGACCTTTTCGGAACATATTATCGTCTTTTTTTTACGGGATATATTGCTCGCGTCTTTATACTTTGCTTGGTTTGCCAAATACCCTCTCAAGAGGGGTGTAAGGGGGCGTTACGATAAGTTCGTTTTAGCGGCTATTCTCGCGTTCGTCTGCTACACCCTCGCCGTTACGTTAATTCCTTTTACGGACGAGCTATTTATATTCCGGTTGGGGGGGGCGCGGTGGTGGCTCGCGTTCCTACCGCTCTTCCTAGTCGGCGCGGACGTACTGGACACGCCGCGGCGGTTCGACCTTTTCTGCCGCGTATTCTTGGTTCTGGCTGGCGTCACCGCGGCCTACGGGATTGTGCAATACATAGTCGGTTTCGAGCATCTCTACGGCTTATCGGAGAATTTCCGGGCCGACGCGGAGTGGGGGACGTGGTACGGCGTCGACGCGCCTCGGAACCTGCGTGCGCGCGTGTTCTCGACGTTCGATTTAGCGACGACTTTCGCCGCGATGTTGCGGGTCGCCTGTTTGCTGACGGTAGCGTATTTCGTCCGCGCCAAAAAGGTGGCGAGTTCGGCAGTCCTACTCGTTTTATTGGCGCTGTGCTTCAGCGCTCTCCTGTTGACCGGGACGCGCGCCGCGTACGTCCCGTTCGTCGTGGGGCTCGTTACGTATGCTATTCTCGAACCGCGAAGGAAGAAGCTCGTCCCGCTCACCGCATCTCTGGCCGTCGGCTTCGGCCTCGTTATGGTCGTTTCCTCCAGCGTATACTTTTACCGGATCACGTTGTTGGCTACCGAGTACCAGTATACGTTTAACCGGATCCTTTGGGATTGGGAGAAGGCGTTGCGGTTAGTGCGGGATTTTCCGCTCGGCCTGGGGGTTTCGACGTCGGCTAAGGGGAGCAAATTCGTGGACCCTGCCTTTGTATCGGCGGGTTGGCAACCGACGTATCGCTTCATCGAACACGGGTTCGGCCAGGCACTGGTCTCGCTGGGATGGCTAGGGATGATATCGTTCGCGGCGATGGTGGCAGCGGTCGTCGGCCGACTGGGGGTACGACTTCGCACCGACCGTGCGGTGGAATGGCGCCTTGTCATCGTTTTCGCAATTTGTTTTTCGGAAATATTCCCGTTATTAACGCACGCAACCCTTAACTTCGGCGTTGGGCCAGTGACGTTCTGGTTGCTGAGCGGTGCCGTCACTTCGATGTTTGTGCGCCGCGGCGGCACTTCTGCCGAACAGGATTAAATATGCGCCGGCTCCTACGCGACTTCCGCGACTTCCACGACCCCGGCTCTATAACGCGACGGGCCCATCTTCGAAAGGCGCTCGACGGCTGGGGGGAAGGTCGGCCCGGGGCGGTATTGGATTTCGGTTGTGGAAGAGGGCGCCATTCTTTTCTCGTCTCGTCTCGGTGGCCGGAGGCGTCGGTCGTCGGCGTGGACGTGGACGAGGAAGCCCTCGACGTTGCGCGGCGCCGGGCCGCGGTGCGAGGTTATTCTCGGCTCGAGTTTTTAAGGGAGGATGCCGTAAGCGCACGAGGTCTTTTCGATCTAGTGATTTGTATTGACGTTCTTGAACATATCGTGGACGACCTCGGCGTTCTACTGCGGATGGCTTCGGCCTTAAAACGCGGTGGTTTGTTGATTTTGCATACCCCTTTGTTTGAGCAAAGGCGTTATTTTGGCGTTGCCAGCGCGGACGCCGGACACGCGGGCGGCGAGGAATTTGAGCACGTCCGAGACGGATACCGCGAGAAAACTCTCCTGTCGTTGGTGCGGGACGCCGGCTTCATAGCCGAGGAGTATCACCTGACGGTCGGCCGGGCGACGGCGTGGCTTACGGATTTAGACTATATATTGGCCCGGCGAAAGCTCCACCCCCTGAGGGCATTTACCTATTTATCCGCAAATCTCGCGGCCGTTGTAGAAACCAAACGGCTTCCCGCGTCGGGCCGAGGAGTTATGGTCGTTGCCAGACGTAGCGAGGGGTAACGCCGGCGGCAACAGGACGCGCGTCGCCTTGACCCGGAGCTTCGGCTGACAATTATTAACATGACGGCCGGTTATCGTAGCAAGGTAGGAAGGAAGGCCCTCCGGGTTCCATAAAAATAGTAGGTATTTCGACGTGTGCGGTATTTGCGGTTTTTATAACGACGGTAGAGAAGGCCTTTTGAACGATATGTGCGAGGCCCTCGCGCGCGGCGGCCCGGACGACCGCGGCACTTTTACCAGCGGGCCGGCGGGCCTTGGGATGAGCCGCCTAGAAATTATCGGCGTGCATACCGGTCGGCGGCCGGTGAGTAACGAGGACGCCGCCGTTACGGTCGTCTTCGACGGCGAGATATATAACTTCCGCGAATTGCGGCGCGAGCTCGAGAAGAAAGGGCACCGTTTCCGGACGAAGGCCGACGCCGAGGTCATAGCCCACCTTTACGAAGACCTGGGGTACGGCTGCGTCGAAAAGTTGCGCGGTATTTTCGCGTTGGCGGTTTGGGACGGGGCGACGTTGTTCGTCGCCCGGGACCGGCTGGGGGTAAAACCCCTCTATTATACTTGGGTAAAGGACCAGTTCTATTTCGCGTCGGAGCTCAAGTCCCTGCTCGTATGCCCCGCCGTTGACCGCGCGGTAGACTCAGAGGCCCTCGACGATTATCTGACGTTCGGATACGTCGCGGCGCCCAAAACACTTTTCAAAGGGGTTTACAAACTACCGGCGGGACATTGGTTAAAGATCTGCCGAAACGGCGCGTGGGTGAACCGTTACTGGGAATTACCGCAGCCGGTGTCTGAGGGTCGGCTTTTCGGCAACCGCGCGCGGGAGGAGGTCGCGGCGCTTTTGCAAGAAGCGGTCAGGACCAGGACCCTCGCCGCGGTGCCGTTGGGGGCTTTATTGAGCGGCGGCCTGGACTCGAGCTTAATAGTAGCACTGCTGGCCCAAAGTTGCGCCGAGCCGGTGAAAACTTTCCACATAACCTTCGCCGGCGAAGAGGGCGAGGCGACCTTCGCTCGCCAGGTAGCGGCCGAGTTCGGCTGCGACCATCACGAACTTGAGGCGGTGCCCGAGGACTTGACGGCGATACCTCAGGTAATCTGGCACTTGGCTGAGCCGGTCGCCGACGCCGCGGCCTGGGCGACCTACCTTATCTCCCGTTATGCCAAACAATACGTCACCGTCTTGTTAAACGGGGAGGGCGGCGACGAGGTTTTCGCGGGGTACCCCCGTTATCTCCTAAGCCGTCTCGCGGACAGCTATCACCGTTTCCCCAAGTTTTTCCGGAAGGTCTTTGCGGACGTTGTCGGAAAGGTGTCGGAGCGCCGGGACGCGAGCCGGTTTTGGCACAATACCGCCAAACTCGCGAACTCGGCGCCCACGCCCTGGGAGAGAAACGTTGCCTGGCTGAGCATATTCGCTGAGGCCGAACGTTACGCGCTGTATGCGGACGATTTTGGCGCGGCGGTGAACGGCGGCCACGCAGCAAAATTATACGAAGAATATTTTAAAAATAGTCCCGGACGCTCCCCCATAAAACGGCTTATGACCGCGGATATAAAGACCTCGTTGGTGGATGGCGTTATGTTGAAAGTTGATAAGGCCAGCATGGCGGCCGGCGTTGAAGCTAGGGTCCCGCTCCTCGACCACGTATTGGTAGAATACGTAACGCGGCTTGGCGACCGCGACCGGTTCGGATGGGGAGTGCCGAAGAAACTACTTAAAAACCTCGCCCGTGAGCTGCTACCACGGCATATCATTAGGAGGCCTAAGAGGGCCTTCGTGGTGCCGGTAGAGAAGTGGCTTAGGCGGTACGCGCGCGATTGGGTCTACGATACGGTGGCGTCCTCTCAGGCTCTGGCGCGGGGTTATTTCAAGCCGGCGGCGGTAGGCGCATTGCTCAAAGATTATTTCGAGGAGGGCGTCGGCGGCCGGAAGGTGTGGAACCTATTCTGTTTGGAATTGTGGCACCAACAATTCGTCGACGGCTACGTGCCGTCGGGCTTTAAGTGCAGGCCGCCTCGGTGCGTTATCTCCTCCTAACTCCCGGTTTCCCGCCGCGCGAGGGCGGCGTGCAGAAACTCTTAGCCGTAATAGCGGACGGGTTGGCCGCCCGGAACGAGGTGGCCGTGGTCGCGCCGGCCGCGCCCGGCGACCGGGAATTCGACGCCCGCCTGAGCTACGCGGTACACCGTTACCCTTGCCGGAAATCGAGGATCGGCAGGTTGTTGAACCTCACCCGGGCCGCGGCGTCTTTGGTCCCTTTAAATGACGTTTTGTTTTGCGGCCACATCGCCGCGGCGCCGCCGGCTTGGCTCCTCGGCTCCGTATACCGAAAACCTTATTTCGTTTACGTACACGCTCTCGAGATAACGCCCAAGAAGTACCGCCGCCTGTTCTCGTTCCTTTTACACCGGGCGGCCGGGATCGTAACTGGGAGCCGTTACGCCAAAGACCTGGTCGTTTCGTACTTTAAAATACCGGCTTCGGAAGTGGACGTCGTGCGCCCGGGCGTGGATCCCGAGTTGGTACGGGCCGCCGACGATGCCCGCGAGGCACGCGAAATTAAAAAACCGGGCGACAGGGTTTTATTATCGGTGGGCCGACTAGCCGGCGACGAGCGGTACAAAGGGCACGACGTTGTAATCGAAGCTCTTCCTTTAATCCTTCGGTGTATACCGCGTTGTTATTATTGGATCGTGGGGTCGGGCGACGACGTCGAGCGGTTGAAGGCTATCGCGCGTGACGCGGGCGTTTCCGATAACGTTAGGTTTTGGGGGCGAGTTGCTGACGTCGCGCCTTTTTATCGCGAGTGCGATATTTTCGTTATGATAAACCGGCGCGTTTTCGAGGACGGTATGGAAAAAACCGAGGGCTTCGGCCTGGTTTTCCTAGAGGCGGCGCTATTCGCCAAGCCCGTCATCGCAGGCCGGTGCGGCGGCGCGCTGGACGCCGTAGTTGACGGCCGAACCGGCCTTTTGGTCGATCCCGAAAGTGCGGCGGAGGTAGCAGCAGCCATATTGGCTCTCCTGACGTGTCCCGTTGAGGCGAAGAGGTTGGGGGCCGCGGGACGCGAACGCGTCCTACGGGAGTTTACGGTAAAGACGCAAGTGGCGGAGTTCGAGGCAGCCGTGGCCAGACGAGTTAGAGAAGCGAGATAATAGGCGATGAGAAAGACGCGCGTATTATTCGTAGACCACGCTACTACCGTCGGCGGCGGCGAAAGGAGTATGCTGGAGCTCGCCGCGGCGCTCGACCGTAAACGTTATCACGTGACGTTTGCGCTTCCCGGACCCGGGGCGCTGGCCGCGGCGCTAGAGAAGGCGGGCGAGCGTTTCAATTATTATCGAGCCGATCCGTCCTTATTAAAATTCCACCGGGAAAAGATATCCCCCTTCTCGTTCGGATGGTGGCGTCAATTTACGAGGGTCTTGGGCGCGGCGCGCGACCTCCGCCGCGTGATCGCCGCCGAACGGCCTGACCTAATACATACCCACAGCCAGAAAGCGCACGTATTTGCGACGCTGGCGAGGGTGGGTCCGGGCAAGCCCGTAATATGGCATATGCGGGACGTGCTCCGGGGCCGGTTCGCACGAGCGGTGATGGACCTTTTGGCGGCGTTCGGTGCGGCCCGCGTTGTCGCCGTATCTAACGCCGTCGTCGGCCAATTCAAGCTCGCACGGCGAAAGGTAACGCTAGTTTACAACGCCGTCGCGCCGCCGGAGTCGCTCGGGCCTGAATTTGTAGCACGAACGAAGTCGGCGTGGGGAATTCCCCGGGACGCCCGGGTCGTGGGCTGCGTGGGTCAGATTGCACCTTGGAAGGGGCAACATATATTCGTACAAGCGGCCGTAGCGTTGGCGCCGGCTTTCCCCGATCTTTACTTCGTCGTCATAGGGAGTTCTCTCTATGGCGCGCGGGCTTATCGGGCCGAGCTCTTACGAGATGTCCGGCGCGCCGGCCTGGCGCCGCGGGTCCGTTTCCTCGGCCAGCGGGAGGATGCCGCGGCCGTGATCGGTGCATTCGACGTTCTGGTTCACACGCCGGTAGAGCCGGAGCCGTTCGGCCGGGTCGTCGTCGAGGCGATGGCGCGCGGCGTGCCGGTGGTAGCCGCGGGCTCCGGCGGCGTCCTCGAGATAATGGAAGACGGCCGGGAGGGGTTCGTGGTTGGCGTCGGCGACGCTGGCGCGACGGCCGCGGCGGTAGCGTTCTTACTCGACGACGGGCATTTGGCGGCTGAGATGGGCGTACTTGGCCGGGAGACCTACAAGCGCCGGTTCACGGTCGAGCGGCTGTGCCGGGAGGTAAAGCTAATTTACGGAGAGGCGACGGGCTCGGGTATCGGTCCTCCCGCCGTATCGGTAGAAGCGGCTTCCATCTTATCTGCGCCGGTAAGGGAAGTCGAGCCGCCGGTTCGGAAGGAGTAATTGCCGGTCACGGCGCGATGCCGGCGCAAAGGAGGTAGCCGGGGTTCCTTAGTTTGACGACCTTTGGGCGGCAGTAAATTATATCCGACGTTCGGGAGGAAGCAGTGGGGGAACCCGGTTCCAGGTGGGGCCGGGCTTTTTTTCCGCGAAGTTGTCCGCCGCGTTTTACGTTTTTTACGCTGCGGTCCTGCGTGCTCCGGTTTTAACTTACTTCTTTTCCCATTCCTCCATTAATAGGATTACGCCGACGCGCGCTTTCGCGGCGTCGACGAGGGACGTGCACGGGACCCGGCATCGTATAACCTTGCCGCGGAGGTCGGTAGCGCGCGCGATTATTTCGCCGCGGTCGGATTCCTCGGCCAACACGACCCGTACGGGTTTCGTCAAATGCTCGGTCGCTCGGCCAACGGGCGTACCGAGTGGAAGGATGCCAAGGGGCGCTCCCTGAAAGAGATCCAAGAGCTGGAAGCCGGCGAAGCATGAGCGGCCTCACTGAATCCGTCGTCGAAGATGTCGCCCTAACGCGGTTCGAGTCCCTCGGCTACGCCGTCGCGCCCACCTCCTTCGACTCGGAAATGGCGTTTTTCGGTAACGGTATGGATACGTGAAGCTCCTCGGGCGCACGAATAGCGGACGTCTTATTTTATTTAGGGAGTACGGCTCGGGGAAGGGTTGTATAGGACGACCGTCTGCTCGAGCAG
>JAUWLW010000009.1 GCA_030613505.1 Candidatus Zixiibacteriota bacterium | reverse complement strand
GCCTCGCAGCCGAGGCCGAGCCACGGCAGGAGGCGGTACTGCGGCGCGACGAACGCCTGCGCCGACCAGCTCAAGCCGCGCAACTCGGAGACGAACGTCACGGACTCCGGAAAGGGGACGTTACCGAAGCTGTACGGCGCGCTCGATATAGTCTTGGTGTACGACACGTCCAGGATGCCGACGCCGCCGCCGGCGAAGACGCCCCACCGCTCGCCGACGTACCTCTTGTAGCCGCCCACGAATTGGTGGACGCCGAAGCCGATCTCGCAATCCTTGACGACGCCGTCGTCGAAGATCCGGCCCGTCGAGAACGCCCACCCGCCGCCGTAGTAACCGAGCTGCAGGCCGTTGGCGAAACTGTACCGGACCGTCCCGCCCATCATAAAGGTGGAGCCGGGCGTGTCCAGGCCCAGAACGTCGAACTCGTCGCTTATGCCGTCGAGGGTCGGAAAGTTCACGCCGAAGTAGAAGGCGCCGCCGGTTCCCACGGGTCGGTAGCCCTGCGCGCCGGCAGCCGCGGCGACGGCGAGAACCAAAAACGAAACCGAAATTAACCTCATCCTTGCTCCTAACGCTTAGTTTCGCCTTGCGCCCCGGCCTTAGTTTTCGGGAAAAGGAGGACTACCAAGGCCGTCACGACGAGTGTCTCTGCGGCCCACGAGACCAGCCAGGCCAGCACCAGGACGTCGGGGAATTTGAAATAACGATAGACGTCGGCCGCCCGCGGCACGACGCCTATTAAAAGCAACAGCAGCCAGAAGAGAACGAACTTCTTCCAGAAGCGTTCCGGACTAGCGCCGCGGAAAATAGCGAACGCCAGGACGTAGAAGAAGCCGATAGCCAGGTCGAAGAAAAACCCCAGGAGTACGATCTCGAAATTCTCGTCTTTAAAGAAGTCCGCCACGTCGACTCTAAGCGGACTAAGAACCAGGTGCGTCACCGTACCCATTATCGAAAGCGCCAACCCGGCAACCACACCCACCAAGAGTACGCGACCCAGCTTTTCCATAGCGCTCTCCTTAGTTTTAAAGTTGAGGACGAAGATAACACGACGCCCCGATTTAGTCAACGAGCTATGCGCCGCGGGCGGAATAGTTTCGCCGGATAAGGGGCGGCCGTGCTATAATGCAAAAAAAGCCGCCCGACGTGCTCGTTCCGGTTTTGGTATTCCCCAAACCTTGAAAGTAACGATAGTCATACCCTGCTACAACGAAGGCCCTACTCTGCCCGCTACGCTGGCGGAGCTTCCCCGCGAGATACCCGGCGCGGAGGTGGTCGAGACGTTGGTAGTGGACGACGGCTCGAGCGACGACACCGCGGCGGTAGCCCGCGCCCGCGGCGTCGACTGCATCGTACGGCACAAACGCAACCTCGGCTTGGCCGCGTCCTTTCGGACCGCCGTCGACGCGGCGCTCGCCCGGGGGGCGGACGTCGTCGTCGGTACCGACGCCGACAACCAGTACGCGGGCGCCGACGTCGCGAAGCTGGTCGCGCCCGTGCTGGCGGGCGAAGCGGACCTCGTCGTGGGGTGCCGCGACATCGGCGCCGTAGGCCACTTCTCGCCGCTTAAAAAAATCCTACAGCGCGCGGGGAGCTTCGCCGTCCGGACGCTCTCCGGCGTCGACGTCGCGGACGCGACCAGCGGCTTCCGCGCGTACAGCCGCGAAGCCGCGCTGCGGCTCGTCGTCCTCTCGTCGTTCACGTACACGCTGGAGACGTTAATACAAACGGGGTACAAAGGGCTAACCGTTAAGCAGGTCCCGGTGCGGGTCAACCCGCCGACGCGGCCCAGCCGCCTTTTTCGCTCCATCCCCGAATACTTATACCGTTCCGTCAACACGATAACCCGCGCCTATCTGCTCTTCAGGCCGCTCAGGGTACTGGGCACGCTGGGGCTGCTCATCTTCGGCGCGGGCATTTTTCTTCTGGGCCGCTTCCTTTACTTCTATTTCACGATACCCGGCCCTACGGGACACGTCCAATCGCTGGTCGTCGGCGGCGTCGTCATCCTGCTCGGCTTCCAGATCATAATAATCGCGCTGATATCGGACCTCGTCGCGGCCAACCGGCGGCTCCTGGAAGACGTCCTCTACCGCATCAAATTGGACCAATACGGCCGCAGATGAAAAGCCTCCTGATCTGCTCCTCGACCTTTCCCCTGGGCGAAGGGGACCGGCGGACGGCGCGCTTCGTCTTCGACCTCGCCGCGGCGCTGACCGAACGCTTCCAGGTAACCGCGCTCGCGCCCCATCACCCCGGCGCGGCATTGGCCGAAAAGCTTGGCGACGTCGAGGTCCGCCGGTTTAAATATTTCCTTCCCTCCCGGCTCGAGCGCCTGGCGGACGGGACCGGCATTATGGCCAACGCGAAGCGCAGTCCGTTGGCGAGAATCCAACCGCCGTTCCTCTTGTGGTGGTTCCGCCGGGCCGTACGCCGCTTGAGCCGAAACTACCGCTTCGACGCCGTGAATACGCACTGGATCGTACCGGCGGGATGGGCCGCGGGGCCGGTCGCCGCCGACGCGGGCGTCCCGCATATCTTGACGGTACACGCCGCGGACGTCTTCTTCCTCAAACGCGTGCCCTGGGGTCGGCGTCTCGCGGCCCGCGTTATAGGGACCGCCGACAAGGTCTTCGCCGACAGCGAATTCATTATCCGGGAGACAAGCCGGCTGATAGGCCGGGACGTCGACGCGGTAGCGACAACCGCCGGCGTGAACACCTCCTCTTTCGCGCCCGCCCATACTCCCGCGGAAGCCAAGGCGCGCCTCGGCTGGCCCGACGCGCCCACCGTACTATTCGTCGGCAAGATGGTCGAGAAGAAGGGCTTGCCCTACTTAGTCCGGGCGATGGCCAAAGTTACGGCGGCAATACCGGCCGCGCGGCTCGTCGCCGCGGGCGACGGCCCGGAGCTCGAGCGCGCGAAGGCGCTGGCGCGAGAACTCGAGCTCGGCGACGCCGTGGCCTTCGTAGGGCCGAAAAGTCACGACGAATTGAAACTGATGTACAACGCCGCGGACGTCCTGGCGGTCCCGTCGGTAGTAGCCCGCGACGGCGAAACCGAGGGGATGCCGACGGTAATACTCGAGGCCTTCGCCGCGGCGTGCCCGGTAGTAGGCAGCCGTGTGGCTGGTATCCCGGAGTTCGTAAGCGACGGCGAGACGGGGTTCCTCGCGGACGCGGCCGACGCCGGCGACCTCGCCGCCAAGATAGTCGAAAGCCTAAATGCAGGCCGCAACCGCTTCGCCTCGAGTTGCCTGGCCGCCGCGGCCGGCCGCGACTTCAAAAAAATTGCTCAGCTCTACGCCGAGGCGGCGGAGGCCTGAACGTGAGCCTGGCCGCGAATTGGCGAAAGCTGCGGCTGCGCGAAGCGGGCCGCCGCGGCTACTTCTACCTAACGCCGGGGAACTACGCTTTATATAGGCAGTTCCGCGCACACGCGGCGCGGCGGCTCCGCGGCCTGATACTCGACGCCGGCGCCGGCTACGGCACCTGGCGGCCGACACTCGAAAAATGCGGCCACGTCGTCGGCGTAGATATCTCGAGGCAAGGGGACGCCGACGCAGCGGCCGACCTGAAAAAGCTCCCTTTCCGCGACGACACGTTCGACGCGGCCTTCTGCTCGCAAGTGCTCGAGCACGAGCCCGAGCCCGCGGCGCTCCTCGCCGAGCTGCGCCGCGTCGTAAAACGCGACGGCACGCTGGTCCTAACCGCTCCCCACCTGAGCCGCCTTCACGACGCGCCCGGCGATTACTACAGATTCACGGCCGAGGGCCTTCGATTCCTGGCCGAGGGGGCCGGGTTCGCCACCGAGGACGTAACGCCGTGCGGAGGACTATTATCGTTTTTGGGCCACAACTTGAACGTTCTCACCCTCGCCCTCGTAACGCCGGTTCCGCTGGTGGGGCGACTCACAGTCGCCCTGGCGAAGCTCACGTCGCCCTGGTGGCCCGCGCTGGACCGCCTGCTCGACGCTAAGGGCGTGTTTGCGCTGAATTGGATGCTCGCAGGCCGGAAAAGATGAACGGCGAGGCGGCCGGCTACGCGTCCCCTCCCGAAAGGCTGGCGCGGCTGGCCGACGTCCGACGGGGCGTACGTAAAGGCCGCAAGATAAGGCGGGTGCTGGAAGCCGAGCTGGGGCCCGCGCCCTGGCCCGGGCTACGAGGCCTTGACCTCGGCTGCGGCCCGGGCGTGATAACCGCGTACCTCGCCAAGCTCGCGGCCGGCTTCGTCGGCCTGGACGTCGACGCCGTCGCTATCGACGCCGCGCGCCGCTTCCGTTACTCCAACCTTGAATTCGTACGCCACGCGTCGCCGCGCCTTCCTTTCGACGACGGCGCTTTCGATTTGATAATCGTCAACCACGTCTACGAGCACGTCCGCGACGTCGGGACGTTCTTCGCCGAAGTCCGCCGCCTGCTCAAGCCGAACGCCGTGGTTTACTTAGCGGCGGCCGGCAAGTACCAATTACTCGAGCCTCACTACCATTTGCCGTTCCTCTCCTGGCTGCCGCGGCGCGCCGCGAACGCGTATTTACGCGCGGCCGGGCGGGCCGAGGAATACGACGTGGACCTTTTGAGCTACCGTAAACTCTTTCAATTACTTGAGCCGTTCGGCGTGCGGGAATACACAGCCGCGTTGGTCGCGGACCCCCGTAAATTCGCCGCGGACGACGTCGTGCCGCGGTGGCGGCCGCTCCGGCGTTTACTGGCGGCCTTGACCCGCGTCGTACCCGCGGCCGCGCCGACGAGGATATTTATACTCCGGCGGCGAGAACATGACAACTAATAACCGCAGTTGGCGGCGGGCCCTTTGGACGGCGGCTAAATTAATACTCGTCGCCGCGGCCGTCTTCTTCGTCGGAAAAGTGCTGGTCGACAATTGGCCGGACGTACGGGCGGGTTGGCAGCCGCCGCGAGCGGGTTCACTCGTCGCCGCCGCCCTCGCGCTGCTCGGCTCGTACTTCTACCTCTACAAGGTCTCGCTGGCCGTACTGCGCCGCGTCGGGTACCGCCTCAGCTTTCGCGCCGGCCTCCGCCCCTTCTTCTACAGCCTCCTCGGCCGGTACGTCCCGGGCCGCTTCGCGGTCATCGTCGGTAAAATATACATGTACGAACGGCGGGGCGTTCCGCGGTTGACGGCCGCGCTCGCGGTGGCCTACGAGAACGTCTTCGCCGCCGTCGGCGGCGTGGCGGTAGCGCTCGCTTTGGCGGCGGCTCTCTTGACGGGCGCGTTCTCTTGGGCAGGGCTCGGGCTCGCCGCGGCGGGGGCCTTAGCGCTCGCTATGTTAATCCAACCGGCGGTCCTGCGACGCCTCCTCGCATGGCCCCTTAAAAAGATGCGGCTGGGGGAATTAGGGACGGAGATGTTCATAGGCCGGCGCGGGTCGGCGGCGTTCGCCCTCGCGTACGCGGCCTATTGTGTCTCGCTCGGCGTCTTCTTCGCGTTCTTCGCCGCGGCCTTCGTCCCGCTCGGGGCGGCCGCGGCGGCCCAAGTGGGGGCGGCGTACGTCGCGGCCGCGGTCCTAGGGTACGTCGCCGTCTTCGCGCCCTCGGGCCTGGGTGTGCGAGAAGGTTTGCTCGTAATACTGCTGCAGCGTTACATGCCGCCGGGCGACGCGGCGTTCCTGGCGGTGGCGAGCCGGATAGTCGCGGTGGCGGCGGAACTCCTCCTGGCGGCGGCGGCCGCGGGCGCCGGCTCGAAAACGGAGGCCCGCGCGGCACGGGACGGGCCCTCCGCTAAAGATATTCAAACGCAATAAAAAACCCGCCGCCAGGCGGGTTAAAATTAAAAACAGCAGAGGTTTAATAAGCCCCCCGCATCAAAACCACCACCGGGATCGTCTTGAGGAGGAGCTTGAGGTCGAGCCACAGCGACCAGTTCTCGATGTAATAAATGTCGAGGCGGACCATCTCCTCGAACGTTAACAGGTTGCGGCCGCTGACCTGCCACAAGCCAGTGACGCCTTGCGGGACCGTCAAGCGCTTCATCTGCCAACGCTCGTATTCCTCGACCTCATCCGGTATAGGGGGCCGCGGCCCCACAAGCGACATATCCCCCTTCAAAACGTTGATAAGCTGAGGGAACTCGTCGATGCTAAACTTGCGCAATAGGCGCCCAACGTGGGTGATGCGCGGGTCCTTTTTAATCTTGAATATAGGCCCGTCCATCTCGTTGAACTCGGCGAGCTCCGGCAGCATTTCGTCGGCGCCGACGACCATGGAGCGGAACTTGAAAATTTTGAACGGCCGGCCGCCCTTACCCAGGCGCTCCTGGCGGTAGAACATGGGGCCTCTGGAGTCGAGCTTTATGAGTATAATTATCAAAAGCCAAAAAGGTAAAAATATAATAATGCCGGCGAGGGCCCCCGCGATGTCTATGGCCCGTTTTATGTATCCCTGCCAGCCCTCGAGCGGCGAGCGCCACAAGCGCAAGAGGGGGATGGAGCCGATTTGCATTACGGAGACGCGGCGCGTTACCAGCTCGAAGAGGTCGGCGATAACCATAAACGGTATCCGCCTCTCGCGAAGCTCGAAGACGACGTGCAGCAGATGGCGGTGCGCCGCGGAGGGAATAGCCACCAAAACTTCGTCGACGTCGTGGGAGACTATAATTTCGGGTAGCTTCTCAAACGCCCCCAGAACCCCGATGTCTTCGTAGACTTGGCCCTTCTTGGCCGGGTCGTCGTCTATATAGCCCACAATGGAATAACCGAACTCGGAGTGCAATTTGATTTGATTGGAGAGTATACGACCGCTCTTACCGGCGCCGTAGATTACGGCGCGTATCAACCCCACGCCGCGTTCCGCGAGAAAACCTACGACTTTACGCAAAGTGATGCGCCATAGGTCGATGAGGACGAGGCTCAGGAAAAAATTGCTTACGATAATAGCGCGGGCATACGGCAGTTGGGGAAATAAAACCGAAATCGCCATCATCAAAAAGGCCGAGATGATCAGCGATTTCATTACGAGGTATAGCTCGTCGAGCCGCGCCATCGAACGTTGGCGGACGTACAAACCGCGGTTGAAAAAAACCGCGACGGTCACGAAACTATAGACCAGGGAGACTTTGAGGTAGGTGGCCAGGCCGAAGAATTGGCCGACGGCGGGATCGGACATCGGCTCGCGCAAGAAATCGGCCACCCCCAATATCCTTTCCTGAAATAAGAGGACGACCAAGGTCGAGAGATTGAGCAGTAGGAAATCCACCACCAGTTTGACGATGCCGACGACGCGGTGGTAAATCCTTTGCCCTGCGATGGCGGTCTCAGGAGACATACATCAAAAAATGGCCCCGGCGCCGGTGCACACGCGGACGCATACGCCGCATATGTACTGGTTCGTAATCCGCTTTTTAAAATCGCGCAACTTCTCGAGGCAACGGGCGCGGTCCCAAAGCTCCGGCCCCTCGCCTACGGCGCCCGCCGGGCACGCGAGCCGGCACGCGTCGCAATCGCCGCAACCGCCCGCGGCCGGTTCGTCCGCTTCGAGCGGCGCGTTCGTGAAAACGCTTACCAGCCGCACCGCGGCGCCGAACCGCGGCGTAACGAGCAAGTTGTGGCGGCCTATAAATCCAAGCCCGGCGAGCTGCGCCAGGCGGGGATGGCTTACCGAGCCGACGACGCGGTCCCTGTCGACAATTTGCGACGCCGGAACGGCCAACGTCGCATAACCGCTGCTTTCCAAAAACGACGCCAGCCGGCACGCGACGTTGTCGAGGACGGCGTTCACGACGCGATAATGATACGCATAGATACGCGTCGGCGCCGTTACGCACGTCGCTACCACGCCCCGCGATAAAGGCACCGCCGCCACAACGGCCCGCGGGAAACCGGCGAACTCGCCGGGTACGCCGCCGCCTACCGCAGCGACGCCGACGAGAGCCGCGCCGCCGTCCCGGGCTACCCCTTCCACCTCGGACCCGGCTATATCCACGCCTTTCGTCGCCGCCACGGGAAACCGCTCTACTCAACCGTCCCGGCCGCCAGCCGCTGGCGCGCGGCCTCTATTTTTCGCACCGCTTCGGCCGGGATTAACGAGCGGTTGTTGTCGTCGATGGGATAAGAGATGTGCTCGCTCGCGATGCTGATCTCGCGCTCGCCCCCTTTGAAATCGCCGGACGCGGTTTTGCGCAGCTCCTCGAATACGACGTTATCCCACCTGATATTCAACGACGTTATGACGTATCCCGGCTCGAGGTAATTCTGATTCGACTCGTAACCGATTAATAGTTTATCCCTTTCTTTGGCGACAGCGGCGACGTCGGCGTTGGCCACGCCCGCGGCGGCGAAAATCACCGCGGCGCCGTCGTCGAAAAGCTCCCCCGCGAGGGCGCGAACCCGACCGCGTGCGACCGGGGCGGCGAAATCGTCGCCGGCATAAACCACGGCTACCGCCGACGACGGGTTCTCGGACATAATCCCCTTGCGGTACCCGCCGGCAAGTTTCTCGGTGGAGGCGTCTTTACGACCCCCCAGGAACGCGTAATTCCCCGCCGGGACCGCGGCCGCGGCGGCCACCCCCATCAAGTACCCGGCGTCGGCGGCCGGAAAGCTCAACGACTTAACGTTGGACGCGCCTCTCTCGCCGTCCACGACGACGTAAACTATACGGGGGTATTCTCGGGCCAAGCCGTGGACGTAATCCTCCCATATCGGGGCCGCGACGATTATTACGTCGGCGCCGCCATCGCTCGCTTCGCGTAGGTACGCGCGACCTTCGGCCTCCGTAACGGGTTCGTAGCTACCAACCCTGGCCGCGACGCCGCTCTCCTCCGCGAAACGCTGGCACCCCCGCCAGACCATGTCGTTTTTTCCCTTATCCCCCAAGCCGCCGGCGTCCATCACTACCGCTACGTCGAAGCACTCCGCGTCGCGCGCGCCGCGGCCGCAACCGATCAAGGCCGCAGCCGCGAACGAGACGAAAATTACCTTCGTTATTGTCGACACGTTCGGATACTACCCGCGAAAAAAAAACCCGTCGTAGGACGGTCGTTTTTTACCGTTTGCGTTCGCTTGAAACAACCGAAACTCGCTAATTATTAACAGCCGCGCACGCCAGCCAGCGCCTTAAATTCTAATAACGTATAGCTTCCATGTCAAGGCTTTTCGGCGGGCCGCACGCCGCCGCGGATTTTAACCTAAAAAAAACTTGCTTTTAAGCAATCGATTTCATAATATGTCCGTAAGAAAGCTAACCTCAAACGAGAAGGAGGAAAGCATGAAATTATCGCGCTTAGTTCTACTGTCAGCCGTACCCTTTATAGCCGTGGGCGCGGCCTTCGGCTACACCATGCCGGAATACGCACCGTACGACGGCCTCATCTCCATTGACCCGGGCGGCCTGCCCATCGTACCCGAAACGCTCCACATTAACGCCGGCGCCGGGTACTGGGCGGCTAGTAAAGGCTTCGACGACGCCGGCGATAGCGACGATTGGAAGAGCAAACCCAACGCACTCCTCGTCCCGCTCGACGTCGGCTACGCGTTTAACGAGCACATCATGGCGGACGTCACGCTCCAGATTCTACGGCCGAGCGAGACTTGGAAACCCGGTACAACCGAGGAGAAAACCGTAAACGCCATGGGACTAGGCGACATCTGGGTCAAAGCCCGCGGCCTTTGGGAAACGGCCACCGACTTCTACCTCGGGCCCCGCTTAGCCGTTAAGATTCCGGTCGGCAAAGTAGACTACAAGGACGAAAAACCCAACCTGGGCGACGACCAAATGGATATCGACGTGGCGCTCGTCGCCGGCAAGTACGGCGAATCGACGAAGTTCGTAATGAGCGGCCAGGCCGGCTTCCGCTACCGCATGAAGAAAACTGTTGCAGACTACGTAATAGTCAAACCAGGACCCTTTCCCGAACTCGATTGGAGAGACTACGACGTCACGCCGGGCTTGATGATATATCTGCACGCCGAGCCGGGTATTGCCGTTAGCCGCGACCAGGCTTTCCAGATCTACGTGCCCATCGGTTACGAGATGTCGATGAAGGACGATCTCGCGTACCCGGATAACTGGCCGGAAACGGAGCCCAAACCCGAAGGCGTAGACCACTCGACCCTATACCTGGGCCTTTACCCGAAATATCAGCTCGACGAAAGCAGCGCCCTCGGTTTGAAGTTTATGTACCCGGTAATGGGCAACAACTCGCCGCAGGGTATGTACATCACGCTCACGTACGGCGGATTCATTAATTTGTAGCACCCCGTACGCGCAATCGTTCTTTCGGGCGGCCGCGAGGCCGCCCGTTCTTTTATGGAATATTACGGAAGCCACATCGGCCGGAGGTCTTCGACGCGAAGTTTTCGAAACGCTACAGCCATTAAACCGAGAATACCGCTTAACACCCCCCTCAATCTTAACAAAACGTATCATATATAGGAAAGTTCTTGACATTCGGAAGAGTGTTAGGTATTTTGAAATAATTACGAAATTAGTTTATTTAGAGAGGAGGCTACTTGGATGGGTCGCATTTTAAAGGTTAACGGCGCGTTCGTTCTTATCCTTGCGTCAGCGCTTTTGTGGGCTAATATCGCGTGGGCCGTACCGTGGAACCGTCTCAGCGAAGAGCGCGGGGCGACAGTCACCGAAGAACTCCCCATAATCGAATACGATCCGCTGACGTACGCGCAAATTACGTACGACGAGATATTGGCGGGGATATCCGACGTCGCCGCGGCCGGAGAGACTTGGACGTGCGTTAACTGCCGCTACGTAAACCCGGCCGACGCGAAATACTGTTCGCAATGCGGAACGAATAAAGGAACGGGTGCGTCCGACGCAGGCTTAACGTACGCAAGGGTGTGCCCTACGTGCGGTTTCGTCAACGAGAAGGGGGCGAGGTTCTGCGGCGATTGCGGGTACGGCTTCTCCGCCGCCGGGGCCCGAACCGCCGAACTGGAATTGGTTTACGTACCGGGGAGAGGTTATATCCCCAAGGGGACGATGATCGAGCCGGGCCACGCGAGGACGGGATTGTGGGTTGCCGGCCTCGTGATGTGGCTCGTAATCGGCCCCGGCATCACGGCCTTGGGTATCGGCGAAGATTCGAAGGCGATTTATATCGCGGGCGGCGTTATGTGCCTGGGGGTTTAGTTGTGTTTATCGTCGGCCTCGCGGTCAAAACCGAGCCGGTCTACGCGTCGCGTCCGGGCCATGACGACGATACTCAAATACGTTTGCCATGCGCCCGGAGATCCTTGGAACGGGAAAGATTCGCCGTTAAAATAGAGGTCCCGCTATTTAGCTTCTAAAGGGGTTTTATGCGGGCGATAGGATAAGGGTTCCACAACCGGGACTGCGGCGTATAACGTCGGAGGTTGTGTAACTCCTCCAAGGTACTTCAATACAAAAAGATACGGAGGGTGTACGTGAATACGAAGACGCTATTACTATTCGTAACAACAGTTTGTTTAACCTGCTTCGGGGCTTTCGCGCCGGGATCCGCCAGTACTGAAGCCAAAGCGCTTACATTAACGGCCGCCGCAGACGAAACCCAAACGTGCCCCGCGTGCGGCGCGAAAAACGCGACGGGCGCGATTTATTGCGCGAATTGCGGTAAAAAACTACCGGAGTTAAGGACGGATTATAACTACTGTCCTAAATGCGGCGAAAAAACCGAGCAGGGCGACGTCTATTGCGCGTATTGCCGGTTTAGGTTAACCGAAATAGCAGAAACGCGACCCGCGGAAAGTCGTTGGGAACGCAGCCTACTTACGCTATCGTTGGGGGTAGGCGGTTGGTTCGGTAGTAGAACCTGCGTGGCCCCAACCGCGGACCTTGTCTTTAACGTCAGCGACTATTTCGCATTCGGGCCGGAACTATCAGGTTTTTTCCACGGGGATGGTTTGGGTTTCTTGGTCGGCTTGGAATTAAGGCCTTATATAATACCCTACTCGCGGTCGTATTTCTTAAAACCGCACGCTACCGTTGGGTTTGGCTACGCGTACGAAGACTACGAACTCACCCGTTGGTATTCGGAAACAATCGAACGGTGGTACGTCCGGCCCGGGGGCGGTCTCGACGTAAGGATCGCCGAGAGCCGCTTCGTACCGTATTTCGATTGGACCACTTTAATCTTCTTCGGCGGCGGGGAGTACCGGGGAATCGAGGAAGATCAGGAAATTAGAACCGCGTTTGTCTTCGAAGGCGGCATACGTATTACGTTGTAGCGTTTAATCGCTGCGAAACCGGCATTCCCTAGGGCGGCCTCGCGGCCGCCCTTTTTGATTATTTTTGCGTTTTATGATAACGAATGTTATAATTACGGGATTATGGATTTCGACCTTCTCGTAATCGGCTCGGGGCTGGCGGGCCTATATACGGCGTTGGAATTCGGCGACCGCGGCCGCGTGGGCCTGGTCACCAAACGCGGCCTTACGGACAGCTCCACCGCACTCGCCCAGGGCGGCATCGCCGCCGTCACGTCGCCCGACGACGACGTAAATCTCCACGCCCAGGACACCATCCGAGCCGGCGCGGGCCTGTGCCACGAAGACGTGGTCGAAACGGTAGTGCGCGAAGGGCCCCGGCGGGTGGTGGAACTCGCCCAACTGGGCGTCGAGTTCACCAAAGAACAGGACGGCGGCTACGACCTGGGGATGGAGGGCGGGCACTCGCGCCGGCGCATCCTGCACGCCGCGGACTTGACCGGTAAAGCGATAGAAGATGCGCTGATAGACACGCTGAGTCGACGGGCCAACGTCGACATTTTCGAAAACCACCTCGCGCTCGACTTAGTCGTGAGGGGGGACGGCGAAGGCCGCCGGTGCCGGGGGGCGTACGTCCTGAGCGCCGACGGCAACGTAATGTCGTTCGCCGCGCGAGCGACGGTCCTCGCGACCGGCGGCGCCGGTAAAGTCTACCTCATCACCTCGAACCCGGACGTGAGCACCGGCGACGGCATCGCCGCGGCCTGGCGCGCCGGCGTCGCCGTAGCCAATATGGAGTTCTTCCAGTTCCACCCCACCTGCCTCTTCCGCCCGGGCGCCAAAACGCTTCCCGAACGGTCATTCCTTCTCTCGGAATCGCTTCGCGGCGAGGGGGGCGTTTTACTCAATAAAAACGGCGAACGGTTCATGGTAAATTATCATCAGGATGCGGACCTGGGACCGCGCGACGTCGTGGCTCGCGCTATCGACCAGGAGACGAAGAAGGCCGGGACGGACCACGTCTTTCTCGACGTCACGGATATGGGCAAGGAGAAATTGGAGAAAAGATTTCCGTATATTTATTCCAAATGCCTCGAATACGGCATCGACCTGGCGGTGGAACCCGCGCCGGTAGCCCCTTCGGCCCATTATTGCTGCGGCGGCGTACTGACGGACCTCTCCGGCCGTACGGAATTGCCGGGGCTCTACGCCGTGGGAGAAGTCGCCTGCACCGGCCTTCACGGCGCCAACCGCCTGGCCTCGAACTCTCTCCTGGAGGCGGTCGTCTTCGCCAAACGGGCCGCCGATGCCGCGGCGGAAGAAATAGGCCTCGCTCCGGAGGCGGAAGCGGCCGTGGCGTGGAACGGCAAGCGCGTCAACGACCACGAGCCGGTAGCGGTCTCTCACGACTGGTACCTGGTGCGGCGAACGATGAGGGACTTCGTCGGCATCGTGCGGAGTGACCGCCGTCTCGAGATGGCGGCGGAACGGCTGGCGGTCATCCGTCGCAACGTGGATAAGCTTATCGCCACCGCCAACCTGAACCACGACCTGGTCGAGCTCCATAACATAGTAACGGTGGCCCAATTAATCGTACATTCCGCGCAAGCCCGCCCCGAAAGCCGCGGCCTTCACTTCAATTTGGACCACCCGAACCGCGACGACGAAAGGTGTGCCAAGGATACGATATTACGTCCTGACAAGGTTTCATCATTAACGAATAATTAGCGCAACCCCAAAGAAATAAGGCGCTTCCGCCAAATAACGACTATGTTAATAGTATGTGGAAAAAAACTTGCTTAACACACGTATCTTATTGAATAATAAAGGTTTAGGGCTTCCGAGCGCCTAATATATTAATTGTTGACAATGAGGATTATTTATTAATAAGCTTGGGGTAACGCTATAGGTAAAGCGATACGTTGCGCCACGATGGCGTTATTTAGTAAACGTATAAAGGCCCGCCCTGTAAACCTGAACGAGGAGCTCAGATGAGAGCTATAGTAGTTGTCACAATCTTAGGAACCGCCCTGGCCGCCGGCGCGTCCGCGGACACGCTTTATTGGACGCGCGCCTACGCGGACCCGTCCCGCCTTATGACCGATCTGGCGGAGTACGACTTCGACGTAGACGGCGCCGTACCCGGCGACCACTTCGACCTATACGCGTCGGCCGACGACCTCGCCGTCCTTGGCCTTAAAGGTATCTCCTACGACGTTCTGGACGAAATCGATACCTCCGACGCACCTCCTCCGGAGTACACTGAGTACCATGAGATGGTACCGATATTGCAAGGGTTCGCGAATACCTACCCCAATATTTGTAAACTTTACGACGTCGGCGACACCTGGGAGAAGCGTGAAATCTGGGCGCTGAAGATATCAGACAACGTCGCGACGCACGAGACGGCGGAGAAAGACATCCTTATAAACGGTTGCCACCACGCCAACGAGATCATGACGGTCGAGGTGCCGCTTTACCTCGCCAAGAACTTGTGCGAGAAATACGCGACCGACCCCGGCGTGAAGCTGATAGTCGATAACGTCGAGACATGGATAATCCCCATGCTCAACCCGGACGGCCACAACTGGGTTTTCACGGAGGATAACAGGTGGCGTAAGAACCGCCGCGACAACGGCGGCGGCATCTACGGCGTCGACCTCAACCGCAACTACGACTATCACTGGGGCGAATCCGGCGCGAGCCATAACCCCAATGATAGGACTTACTGCGGCCCCTCCCCTTTTTCCGAACCGGAGAACCAGGCGATCCGGGACCTCATCAACGACGTTAACCACCAATTCGCGTATACGTTAAACTACCACTCCTCCGGCCGGGCCATGCTCTACCCGTGGGCTTATACCTACGGCCACCCGCCGGAGCCCCATTACACGTATTACAAGAACGTCGCGACGTACCTGCTCGAGACCTTGCCAGGCTGGCGGCACGGCAACGACTGGGAAATCCTTCGCTACTTGGCCTCCGGCAACGCCGTAGACTGGGAATACGACGGTAAAGGCCACCCCAAAGATTGGGGTTTCACGTTCGAGATCGATACCTCCCAACAACCGCCGGCCTACCAAATCCCCATCACCTGCGCCGAACAATATCCGGTGCTCCTCAAACTCCTTAAGCTCGGCTTTTCGGAGTTACCCGTAAACGTAACGTCGTTCCGGGCCGAGGCCGCCGCCGGCGGCGTAGCGCTTCACTGGGAAGTCGCCAACGAACGCGACGTGGCGGGCTTCAACCTCTACCGCCGGCCGACCGCGGAAGGGCCGGCGCCGGTCGATTACGCGAAGCTCAACAAAAACCTCATCGCCGGCCGCTCGCCGTATAACTACGTCGACCGCGGCGCCGAGGCGGGCCGCGACTACGAATACCTGCTCGAGGGCGTGGACTTGAAGGGGGGCACGTCGACCTTCGGCCCGGTCAAGGGACGGGCGTCGGGCAAGGCGCTGCCGAAAGGCGCGGCCCTTTATCAGAACCGGCCTAACCCGGCTCGAGACGCCACGACCATCAAGTTCGAGCTGGCCCAACCCGGGGCCGTCGCGCTCGAGGTCTACGACTACGCCGGCCGCAAAATACGGCCGCTTTTTGAAGGCCACGCCGACGCCGGCGCCACAGAGGTCGCCTGGAACGTAGCCGACGAGGCGGGCCGGCCGCTGGCGCCCGGCGTTTACGTCTACCGGCTGCGGACGAGCGCCGAAACGCTCAGTCGGCGCTTGGTCGTAACCCGTTAACTTGAGACGACCTAACAGATAATAATGACGAAAGCCCGGCGGCGCTCGCGCCGAACCGGGCTTTTTTAACGGTTACCCCGAGGAGGTGACGGCGTGAAAAGCGTAGTATTATTTGTAACCGTGGTCGCTGCGTTGGCCGCGGGAGCCGCCGCGGATACCGTTTACTTAACGCGCGCGTACGCCGACCCGGCTCGCCTTATGGCCGACCTGCGACGCTACGATTTCGACGTCGCCGGGGCGGACGCCGCCGGTCACTTTGACCTATACGCGTCGGCCGACGACCTCGCCGTCCTTGGCCTTAAAAGTATCTCCTACGACGTTCTGGACGAAATCGATACCGCCGACGCGCCGCCCTCCGAGTATACCGAGTACGACGAGATGGTTTCCATATTACAAGGGCTCGCCAGCACCTACCCGAATATCTGCAGGCTCTACGACGTCGGCGATACGTGGGAGAAACGCGAAATCTGGGCGCTGAAGATATCAGACAACGTCGCGACGCACGAGGCAGCCGAAAAGGATATCCTCATAGACGGCAACCACCACGCCAACGAGATCATGACGGTCGAGGTGCCGCTTTACCTCGCCAAGAAATTATGCGAGAAATACCCGACCGATCCCGACGTCAAGCTGATAGTCGATAACGTCGAGACCTGGATAATCCCCATGCTTAACCCTGACGGCCACAACCACGTCTTCAAGGTTTACAACAGGTGGCGAAAAAACCGCCGAGACAACGGCGGCGGGAGCTACGGCGTCGACCTCAACCGTAATTACGACTACGAGTGGGGTAAAGTACCGGGGTGCAGTCACAACCCGAACGCCTCTACCTATTGCGGCCCCTACGCCTTTTCGGAACCGGAAACCCAAGCTATCCGCGACCTCGTCAATAGCAACGAACACCAGTTTAATTACGCCCTAAATTATCACTCGTCCGGCCGATATTGCATGTATCCCTGGAACCACGATTACGGCCATCCCCCCGAGCCCGATTATACGTACTTCAAAAACGTCTCGTTATATCTCATAGAAACTTTATCGGGGTGGCGGCACGGCAATTTCTGGGAAACGTTGCGCTACCTGGGGAGCGGGACGGCGTGCGATTGGGAATACGACGGTAAAGGCCACGACAAGTGCTGGGGCTTCACGTTCGAGATCGATACCTCCCAACAACCGCCGGCCTACCAAATCCCCATCACCTGCGCCGAACAATATCCGGTGCTTCTCAAACTCCTTAAGCTCGGCTTTTCGGAGTTACCCGTAAACGTAACGTCGTTCCGGGCCGAGGCCGCCGCCGGCGGCGTAACGCTTCATTGGGAAGTCGCGAACGAACGCGACGTGGCGGGCTTCAACCTCTACCGCCGGCCGACCGCGGAAGGACCGGCGACGGTCGATTACGCGAAGCTCAACGAGAACCTCGTCGCCGGCCGCTCGCCATATAACTACGTCGACCGGGGCGTCGAAGCGGGCCGCGATTACGAGTACCTGCTCGAGGGCGTGGACTTGAAGGGGGAAACGTCGACCTTCGGCCCGGTCAAGGGGCGGGCGTCGGGCAAGGCGCTGCCGAAAGGCGCGGCCCTTTATCAGAACCGGCCTAACCCGGCCCGAGACGCCACGACCATCAAGTTCGAGCTGGCCCAACCCGGGGCCGTCGCGCTCGAGGTCTACGACTACGCCGGCCGCAAAATACGGACCCTCTACGAAGGCCACGCCGCCGCCGGCGCCAAAGAGATCGCCTGGAACGTAGCCGACGAGGCGGGCCGGCCGCTGGCGCCCGGCGTTTACGTCTACCGCCTCCGAACGGCCAACGGAACGCTAAACCGGCGATTGGTAATCACTCGTTAAAATTCGCCTACGTACGCTAACGGCTATCGGAAGGCTCGGGCCCCGTCTATCGTTACCGGGGCTTGATAGCCGGCCTTCGTTACGATATATTAAGTGGATGCCGTCGGCGGGTACAACGCCGCCGTAAAGTACGGACTTAACGTTCATTCTACCGTCGCAGGAGGAGCACCGGATGAGCTTGTTCAACAAAGCCATCGTCGCGACGCTGCCGCTCGTTCCACGGCCGCTGGTGCGGCGCTTCGCCGGCCGCTACATCGCCGGCGACAAACTGGAAGACGCCGTCCGCGTTGTCAAAGCGTTAAACAATCGCGGAATATGCGCCACGATAGACATCCTTGGCGAGGAAATCGACGACCGCGACGAAGCGTTGGCCGCGGTGGAGGCCTACAAGAAAGTCCTCGCGGCTATAGACGCCGAAAAACTCGACTCGAATATCTCCCTCAAACCGACTATGTTAGGCTTAAAAATAGACAAGGCGTTCTGCCGGGAAAACGTCGCCGCCATTTGCGACGAGGTTAAGCGCTACGGCAACTTCGTCCGCGTCGACATGGAAGACTCTTCTTGCACCCAGGATACCCTCGACGTATATTACGCCCTTCGCGAGAGGTACGACAACGTCGGCACCGTTATCCAATCGTACCTCCGTCGCAGCCTGGCCGATTGCGCGGGGCTCGCCGCGGCCAAGGCCAACCTTCGCCTGTGCAAGGGTATCTACAACGAGCCGCGGGAACTGGCCTACAAGGACAAAGCCGTAGTAAACGCCAACTTCAGCCTCCTGCTCGACGTCCTTCTGGACGGCGGGTGCTACGTCGGCATCGCTACCCACGACGAGAAGATGGTCTGGGAGGGGTTGCGCGCGGTCTACGAGTACGGCCTCGAGCGCGATCAATATGAATTCCAGATGCTCCTGGGCGTGGACGCCAAACTCCGCGATACAATCGTGGCAGCGGGCCACAAGCTCCGCATCTACGTCCCCTTCGGGACCGCCTGGTACGCGTACTCCACCCGTCGCCTGAAGGAAAATCCCCGCCTCGCCGGTCAAATCTTCCGCAACATCTTCGTTAAATACGAACTTACATAACCCGGAAAGGCCCCCTATAAACGCCGCCCTCTCGGGGGCGGTTTTCCATTTGGGCCGGTATCGGCTTCGATATTAGGTTAACTTGGCAACGTACGTAGCAATATTATTTGCCTTGCCTAGGTCGTCCGGCCGTGTTAGTTTTAATTTAATTTATTTTTCCGGAGGTCTCGCGCCGATGTCGTGGCTCGCCGTCCTTTTTGCGTTATCGCCCGTAATAGTTATCTTCTGCCTCATCGCGTTCCTGAAAAAGGCCGCGGATACGGCCGGCGTTATAGGCTGGTTCTTCACGCTCGCCGTCGCCATTTTCTATTTCAAAACGTCTCCCCGCGTCTGCTTGGTCGCGAGCGTCGCAGGCGTAGTCGAGTCGCTACCCATTACGCTCATGGTCGTGGCGTCGTTGTTTCAAATGGGCGTCATGTTGGAGTGCGGCGCGGTGACGCGACTGGTGGCGACGCTAAAGGGGATCGCGCGCAACGACCGCGTCGTCCAGATCCTCATCATCAACATCGGCTTCGGGACCCTGCTCGCCTCCCTGGGCGCCACGCCGGTGTCGATACTGCCGCCCATTATGATCGCGCTCGGCTATTCCTCCTTCGTCGCCATCGCCTTGCCGGCTCTCGGTTACGACGCCCTCTGCACGTACGCGCTGCTCGGCATCCCGGTCGTAGTATTCGCCTCGCTCACCGGCATGGAACCCAACGAGGCGGGCTGGTACTTCGCGCGTTTCATGCCCGTCATGTCCACCGGCATCGCGTTCGGCATGCTCTACCTCGTGGGCCGATTCAAGCTTATGCTGAAGGGGGCCGTACCGACGCTCGTGGCCGGCCTCACCGCGGGTTTCGTCGCCATAGGGATGAACCGCGTCGGCATGACGACGCTTACCGGCGTGGCTGCCGGCGCCGCGGTCGTCGTCGTCATGGCGGCGTACGTATCTCTGCGGGGGCAAAAGTTCTACGAGCGCGGCGAACCGACCGAAGCGGATAGCGCGGCGCGGGCGCGCATGTCGCTGGCCGCGGCCGTCTCGCCCTGGATAATACTAGTCGTTGCCGCGGCGCTGACCAATACGCCGAGCCTGCCGTTCTTCGATCTCGTATTCAAAAAGCTCGCCATGCCGCTCGAGGTCGTACCGGGGGCCCCGGTCAAAATCCGCTTCTTCTGGCAGGCGTACTTCTGGGTCACGGTAACCACGTTCCTCGCGCTACCGTTCCTCAGGCCGACGCGGGAAGAGTTCTCCCGGGCGGCGCGGAAATGGGTACGCCGATCCTGGCGCCCGGCGATAGCCGCGGCCGTATACTTCGCCGTGGCCTACGTCATCAATCATTCAGGGAAAGTCGCCGGCCCCACGGGGTGGGAATTGCCCGTTCCTTTTCATAATATGGTCTTCGTCTTGGCCCACGGCGCGGCCTCGACCTTCGGCGACCTCTACGGCCTCGTCGCCCCCTTCCTGGGTCTCCTGGGCGGCTTCATCTCGGGCTCGGAGACGTCGTCTATCGCGATGCTCACCAAACTGCACGTCGACACCGCGACGTTCGCGGAAAAAATAAAAATAGTCGGCCTCGTCTGGGCGGCGGCCTCCGGCATCGGCGGCGGCCTCGCCTCCGTCATAAGCCCGGCCAAGCTCCAGAACGCCGCAGCCATCATTGACGCCATAGGCGAAGAAAGCAACGTCCTCCGCAAGACTATCTTCGTCTCCCTAAGCATTACGGCCCTCTGCGCCCTCTTGACGTTGCTCTGGACAATATAACGGGATGATAATTTATGGCTCGAAGGTCCGCACCTTATCTCATATCGATCCTTCTAATATCGGTCGCCGGCGCCGCTGCCGATTACGAAGTAGTCAAATCCACCCACGGCAACCTGATAATATCCGGCTACGCCATAGGCCGGTACGCGTACCAAAACGGCGACGAGCTCGCGGTCGGCGCGCCGACCGTGAGCACCTTCAGCCTCAGGTCGGCCAGCCTTATTTTCCGGGGCGACGTCTTCAAGTACGCCGGATACTCCATATACTTCGACGTCGCCTGTGCCAAGCCCCTAATGGACGCGTACGGTACGCTTGACGTTATCCCGTATACAGAATTCCGGGCGGGGCAATTCTTGGTGCCGTTCAGCCGCGAGTCGTACACGTCGACGTCGAAGTTGCTCTTAATCGACCGCTCCATGGTAACGTTAAACGTCGCGCCGCCGCTCGGGCGCGACGTCGGCGCCCAGCTCGAGTTCAAACTCCAATCCCACGACAGGCCGGACTGGGTATCGTTGGCGGTCGCGGCCGTAAACGGCTCCGGCCCGAACCGCGTCGACGAGAACGTCGCCAAGGACGTCGCCGTCCGCGTCGCCGGCAACCCGCTTCCCTGGGCGACGACAAAGGGCCTAACGTTTGAGGGATACTACTACCTGGGTAAGCCGTACACGGCCCCCTACGGGACCGGCGACGGCGCCCGCTACGGCGGCTGCGTCGCCTTCGACCACGAGCGCTTCACCTTCCAGGGAGAACTCCTCTACCGCGAGCAAACCTTCCAGCAGCCCGCCGGCGGCGGCACCGTAGACCTTTCGGACGCCGGGTGTTACCTCCATGGGAGTTATAAGCACCCGCTCCCCTGGCCCTGGCTCCAGATCGTAGAACCGGCGGCGCGTTGGGAACGCTACGACGCCGCCCGTAACATACCGGACGACGCCGCGGACGCCGTCACCGGCGGCGTGAACCTGCACTTCGACCCGGGCCACCACTGCAAGCTCATGGCCAACTACCAGCACTTCACAGAAGAGGGCGACGAGATAGACAACGACAAAATTTCCGCGCAGTTCCAGGTCAGGTTCTAAGACGTTTTATGGAAAGCAAACGGCCGCCCGGCGGGGCGGCTTTTTTATCTTAAAATGTCTTTATGTACAACGCTTTAATCGGGCCGGCCGACGCGGGCGCGCTAGCCCCTAGAAATAATACCAAATCGTCTTGTACTCGTCTACGTTTTCGCCACGGCCTTTGAGGTATTCTAAAAAGTCGTAAATCGAGACGTCGGCCTCGACGAAAACCTCCTCCGGCGAGATATTCTTCTCCCATGGCTGGAACTCGTACACGCGGCGACCGTCCGGAAGGACGGCGATGACGCGGTGATGCTGCCAGGCGATGACGTTGTGCTTGCCGAGGCGCGGGATGTTGTACACCGGCGCGTCGGTCCGCACGACGCCCGACTGCAGCCGCGCCTCCTCCTTGCGCTCCTGCTCCAGGCGCGCTAGCGGCACGCGGTAGACGTCGAGCTCCTCCTTGGCCTTGGCGTTGAAGAGGTAGTACGGGTCGATGCCGATGCGCCTTAGGTCGAATCTCAACTTACACATCTCGAAGCGGCGGCAGTTGGCGAAAGTGAATACCGCCTGATTGTAAACCGCGATGCCCCGCCGGCCGAACCGCCGCACCGCGCGCATCGCCTCCGGCGTGACCTCCGCGGAATGTTCGAAATGGGTCACGACGACGACCTCGCGCCGCCCGGGCTCGTTATAACGGGCTATGAGGTCGGCCAGGTCCTGCGTAACGCGCATGGGCGCGACGACCAGCGCCCGCGTCCCGAGGCGCACCCTTGCTATGGAGGACATAGCCGCCAGCCGGTCCATAATGTACTCCAGGCGGTCGTCACTCAGCGCGAGCGGGTCGCCGCCGGTAACCAGGACCTCGTTGACCGCAGGCGTGGCCTCGAGCCAATCGAGGGCGGCGTCGAGCTTCCTCTTGGGCGCCGCGGCCCCGACGCGGTCGGTCCCGGTGACCTCCCAGTTGCGCTGGCAATAAACGCAGATTTGAAAGCAACCGCTGTAGGGCTTTAAGATCGCGATGGTGGGATAACGCCTCGTCACGAGGTCCACGGGCGACGTATCGCGCTCGAGCATGAAGTCGCATTCGAACTCGAGCCGGCCGCGGAACTTAACCATACTTTGGACGTACGCCAGCGGCGGGATCACCTGCGCCCGGGTGGCGTGGACGCGGGACCGCGATACACGGCGCCGCATCAGCGACGCGTAGTACGGCGTGATGCCGAACGGTACGCCCTTCTCGGCGGCGAGGTCGACGGCCTTCGCCTCCTCGCGCGAGAGCGTAATTATTTTCTGTAGCGTCTTGCGGTCGCGAATGACGTTACCGAACTGCCAATGCCAATCGTCCCACTCGTCGTCCGTGGCGCCGAAGAGTTTCCTTACGCGCGTTGCGTTGCGTCGTCGTTCTGCAATTAAATCTTCATCGAGGCCCGACGGATACCGCGCCAGGCCCTCCTCCAATTCGCCCGCGAGGAGGTCGAGGTCCCGTGAACGCGCGAGCGCGGCCTTGCGGCCGTGCAGTCCGGCATACGTCGGCAGCTCCTTGCCTTCGTAGATCGGCGACCTACCCGCTATCCCCAGGAAAAGGTGTCGGAATTCCTCAAATAACCCGGGCGACAGCTCCTTGCGCCTCCCCGAATACTTGCCCCGCGCCAGCTGCCAAAGGGTCCGCAGGCCGCTGAATTTCGCCGACTTTTCGTAATAAGCCGAAAAAATGTTTTTCAGTACGTCGATACAATCGTCGACGACTTCCCACTCCCAGCTGGGAAGGTCGACTTCCTCGGCCCGGACTTCGCGCTTCCGCGCCTCGAGGTAATCGAAAACGGCCAGCCGGGCTTCCTCAAACGTCGGCGCCGCCTTCAAAAGCGCCTTTATTTCGGGAGCCGCGGCCCACATCCGCCGCTCGAACCGCTTGCTAAAAACCGGTACGGTATCTCCTTACTATTACTACTACACGACAAGTTACGCGAAGCCCTCCCGGCCTCGCCGCCGACGCCCTGTTACCACCCTTTATATTAACATAAATACGATAATGTTGAAAAGGTTAACTATGAGCTCTAAAACGCGTAAAAAAGTCGCCCGGATATTTAATAATATATTGCGACTCCGGCTCGTAAGTGATAGAATCACCGCCGATTAGTTTACCGCCAAGCCACAATGTTGGCCGTTTAAGTTAAATATCGATAAACCCCGCGGCGGAAGCCGTAGCATCTACCACGAAAAATCGCCGAGAGCCCTTTACGTCGGGCCCCGGCGGCCCGGCTCGACGGCTGCTTTACAGGAGGCCCTTAGATGACGGCTAAACTCGACGGTAAATCGCTTACGATCGAGAGTCTAGTTAAAATCGCGCGCGGCGGCGAGCCGGTCGAGGTGACCGAGGACGCGTGGGAACGGATTCGTAAATGCCGCGCGATGCTGGACGACAAATTGGAGAAGCGCGAGGTCATGTACGGCGTGACGACCGGCATCGGCGAGTTTTCGGAAGTAGTCCTCACGCCCGAGCAAACGCAGGAATTCCAACGCTACCTCGTGTACTCCCACTCCGCGGGCTGCGGTGAGCCCTGCGACGTCGACGACATCCGCGCCGCGATGGCCACCCGCGTCAACTGTCACTGCGTCGGCTTTTCGGGGCTCAGGCCGGTAGTGGTAGAGACCCTCGTCGACATGCTCAATAAGGGCGTTACGCCGGTCGTATTCCGGTACGGCTCGGTGGGCGCCTCCGGCGACCTCTCGCCCATGAGCCAGGTGGCGCTCGTGCTCATAGGCGAGGGCGAGGCTTTCTTCGGCGGCAAGCGAATGGAAGGTAAAAAGGCCATGGATGCCGCCGGCGTACCCACCATCGTCTTCGAGGCCCGCGACGGCCTCGCCACCATCAACGGCTCCAACGTCATCGCCGGCATGGGCGCCCTCGAGGTCCACGACGCCTACCGTTGGGCCAAGACGCAGGAAGTCATCGCCGCCATGACGTTCGAGGTCCTGAACCTCAATACGCTTTGCCTGGACGAACGCCTTCACAAAGCCCGCGGCTACCCGGGCGCCGTCAAATGCGCGAGCAACATCCGCCGCCTGGTCGACGGCTCCGAGATGCTCATCCCCGGCAAGATGGGCAAGAAGAAAGTCCAGAACGCGTATAGCCTCCGCTCCACGCCCCAGGTAGTCGGCTCGGCCAAGGACGCCTTCGACTGGGCGCGGCAAATGTTCGAGATCGAATTCAACGGCGCCGGCGACAACCCGCTCTTCTTCCCCGACGACGACGAAGTGGTCACCGGGGCCAACTTCCAGGGGACGCCGCTGGCCTTCGCCCTCGAGCTGGTCGGCACCGCGGCGACTACGGTATGCGTCCTCTCGGAGCGGCGCCTCAACCGCCTGATGAACCCCAACCTGAGCGAGGGGCTCCCGGCGTTCCTGATACACGGCGCCGGCATGTTCAGCGGCCTGATGCTCACGCAGTACACCGCCGGCATGCTGGTCAACGAGAACCGCGTCCTATGCCACCCCGCGGCCACCGGCTCCATACCCGCCGCCGCGGACCAGGAGGACTTCGTCTCCATGGGGATGAACACCGCTATCAAGACGAAGCAGATATTGCGCAACGCCTGGTACATCATAGCGATTGAGCTTATAGCGGCGTGCCAGGCGATGGACCACCGGCGGCCGCTCAAGGGCGGCGCCGCCGCGGGGGCGGTGCACAAGCTGGTCCGCCAGCACGTCGACTTTATGGAGAAGGACCGGCCGACGCAATACGACATCAACCGCGTGGCCGAGCTCGTGAAGTCGGGTGAGGTCCTGGCCGCGG
The DNA here is from genome assembly GCA_030613505.1 of Candidatus Zixiibacteriota bacterium. Taxonomy (GTDB): domain Bacteria; phylum RBG-13-66-14; class B26-G2; order WVWN01; family WVWN01; genus WVWN01. Next base: position 43,935 of record JAUWLW010000009.1, on the reverse strand, counting down.
CCGAGAAGGTCGCGGGGGAGTTGGAATAACGCCGACCGCTCCACGGGACCGCGCACAACTACAGGTGATGAAACCCCTACCGCCCAAAGGAACGCGCGACTACCTGCCGGCGCAGATCCGCACCCGCGCCGGCGTGATCGAGACCGTCAAGCGCGTCTTCGAGAGCTTCGGCTACGCGCCGCTGGAGACGCCGGCGCTCGAGCGCCTCGACGTCCTGACCGGCAAGTACGGCGACGAGGCGGACCAACTCATCTTCCGCATCCTGAAGCGCGGCGCCGCCGGCGAGCGCGGCGAGGCCGACCTGGGCCTGCGCTACGACCTCACCGTCCCGCTGGCGCGCGTTATGGCCGCGAACCAAGACCTTCCCAAACCGTTCAAGCGTTACCAGATCCAGCCCGTGTGGCGCGCCGAGAGGCCGCAAAAAGGCCGCTTCCGCGAGTTCGTCCAATGCGACGTCGACTGCGTCGGGACGGCGTCCGTACTCGCCGACGCCGAGATGGTCGCCGTCATGCACGAAACGCTCGCGGCTTTGGGTTTTAAAAATTATCGCATAAGCGTAAATCACCGCAAAATACTGTCGGCCTTCATGGATTATGCCGGCGTCCCGGCCGAGCTTAAATTCGCGGCTATCCGAGCTATGGACAAACTCGACAAAGTAGGCCGCGACGGCGTCGAGGCCGAGCTTGCGGCGAGCGACGTACCGGAACCCGCAGCCGACGAAATTATGAATGTGTTATTCGACCCGAAGAACAGCGGCCGCTTCAATTATTATCTAACTGCGGCTCAGGCGTTCGCCGGCGACTACGACGAAGGCCGCGAGGGCGTCGCCGATATGCATAATTTGGCCGAATACGTCCATCACTTCGGCGTCCCCGACGACGTCGTGAGCTTCGACCTCCATATGGCCCGCGGCCTGGACTACTACACCGGCCCCATCTACGAGGCGTTCGTCGTCGAGGGGGGCGTAGGCTCGGTGGCGGGGGGAGGCCGCTACGACCAGCTAATCGCGCAGCTGGGAGGACCGGACCTCCCCGCGACCGGAACGTCGTTCGGTCTGGAGCGCATCATAACGCTCCTCGCGGACCGCGAAACCGCCGGCGGCGACGCCGCGAACGTACTCGTCGCGGTATATGACAAGAGCGTCCTGCAAGACGCATTGGAAGTCGCCGCGGAGATAAGAGCGGCCGGCGCGACTTGCGAGGTTTACCTCGAGCCCTCCGCCAAACTCGCCAAGCAGTTCGGCTACGCGGATGCCAAAGGGATCCCTTTCGTCGTCGTCGTCGGCCCTGACGAGGTCGCAAAGGGCGTCGTTCAATTGAAGGACCTGGCGAAACGGGAACAAGTGGAGGTACCGCGCGCGGACCTGGCCGCGGTAGTCGCTAACATACTCGGACGAACCTAAGTTCACACGGGCCTAAAGAAACCGCCAAGAGAAGAATAAAGCCGCCCGGGCGGGCGGCGTTTTTATCGGAGAAACGACCTCTATAAGTAAACCTCGAACTTGATTAACTCGATGTTGAAATTGTAATCCTGCTCGGCGAAGTTCTCCTCTTTATATTTGACGCCCCCCTCGAGCGCCAACGTAAGCCTGGCGGTTTCGAAGACGTCGAACGAGGCGGCGCCGCGCGCGGTCCACGCGTAAAAGTCGCTCAATATAATCGACCCCTCCTCGTTTCGCAGAAACCTCACGCCCCACGGCGTCGCGAACGCCCACCCCACGCGGTAGAAGCGGCCGCTCACCTCGAACGGGCCACGCCGCCATCCGCCGCCGGCCCAAAAGGCGTTGTCCCGCAGCGAACCCTCTTCCCTGTCGCCCCGGTCCATAGAGAGGGCGGCCTCGCCGGACGCGAAAAGGCCCCATATTATCCCCTGTTCGAAATCGAGCGAACCCACGCCCGCCTCACGCTTACGGCCGCCGAGCGGGGCCGAACCCCTCCCGGCGTCGAAGCCGCCCTGGTGGATGCCGCCCAGGTTGGCCGCCAGGACGGTTTTCTCCCACGGCCGCAGCGAAAAGCGACCGCCGCCGGCGAACGTCTCGTACCTCTCCTCGCCCACTGTCGACGTCCGCGCGAGGAAGAGCCGGCTGTCGCTGGGCCCCCACGTAAGGCGGTACCGCATGCCGGCCAGCTCGTCGTCGTAGTCGCGTTGTTCGAAAGTGAGCGGCGACGTCGAATCGCGGAAGTGGCCGAAGGTCCAGTGGTGGTGCTCGGTGTCAAGAGTGCCGCGCAAGCGGAGGTACGCGCGGGGGCCCGGGCCGTCGGCGACGTCGTCGCCGAAATCGTAGCGGACTTTTCCCCCCGCCTGCACCAATACGCCCTCGGCCACGTGGAAATCGGCATACAGCGTCAGGTCCGAAAAGAAATACGTCCGTTCGTCCAACTTCTCCAAACGGACGGTTGAATACTCGGTATTGTCGAAGACGGTGCGGAATTCGCCCGACGCGCCGAGGACGCCGTTCCAATAGTTTACGGCCTCGAGGGACCGGCCGTTCGCGGCCGCCGCGGCCGCGCAAAGGCAAAACAATACCCGCCGCGCCGCGGCGCTAATCGCCCTCGCCGCCTTGCCAACGCCCCGAGCCGCCCTCGAGCGCGGGCCTTTCGGGGGCGGCGCCGAGCTCGGCTCGAGCTTCCTCCATGGCTCGCCGCAGTCCTTTTATCTCTTCCGCGGCGTCGTCCGCCTCGGCGGCCAGCATTTCGCGGTCGACGTGCGCGCTGGCCAGAGCAAGCGCCGTCAGCGCATTCTGCAATTCCTGCATTTTCGAGAATGTCCGTTCAGCGTCGGCCGCGGCTTTTTTGGCGAGCTCCCCGGCTTCGCCGCCCGCGCCGGCCTTCACCAGCTTCCGGGCCTCGCCTTCCTCGCGCAGGTAGTAGACGACCGCGGCCGCGAGGCGGCCGGCATCCTCCGCCCGGAGCGGCATCCGCTCCACCATATCTTTGGGGAGGCGCGACAGGCGACGCTCGATATCGCGGGCCGCGGCGATGGCGTGATTCGCGAGCTTGCGGCGCCGATACGGCAGCTTGCTGACCTCGTCCACCGTCCCCCGCGGGAGCGCTTTGTTGCGTTCGCGGTGGTAAGCCCAATACAACGCGCCGCCGTAGAAAACGGCGCCCGCCGCCGTCACGACCGGGAAGAACGGCAAGAAGATGAGACTAGCCAGAAAAACCGGCAGGCTTATAGGGCGGAGTATTACCTTCCAGTTCATAGGCGCGGCTCAGGCGTCGGCGTCGGCCTTTTCCTCACTTTCGTCCTCGTCGCCCTCCGGGAGGGCCTGGGGCATCTCGCCCGCCGCCAACGCCAGGCCCAGCGACGCCTTCAGCGCCTTGAGCTCGACGTCTACGTCGCCGGTTTCGAGTTTTTTAAACTCTTCCTCCAGGTTCTTGACGCTTTCGAGCGCGGCGACTTCCGCCTCGGCTTCGGTGGTCGCCTCGAGGCGGGCCACTTTTTCCTCCACCCGAGCCAACGCCTCGAAGGCGCTCCGGTCGTCGATGGAGGAAACGGCGCGATTGATGGTCCGGGCGGCCTCGGCGCGCTTCTGGCGAGCGATGATGAGGTCCTTCTTGCGCGTCGCCTCGTCTATCTTCCGGTCGAGCGCGACGAGCCCCCGTTTCAAGCGTTCGACGAGGATACTCTGCTGCTCGAGTTGGGTTAGGTATTCCGTCGCGGCCGCCGCTCCTTCCTGCTTGCGGAGCAACGCCTCGCGCGCTAAATCTTCGCGGCCCTTCTGCAGCGCCAAGACGGCGCGCCGCTGCCACTCGTCCGCCCCGTCCTTGGCTTTGCGGTACTTCGCCTCGAGACGCTTTTCGTCGGCGATCGCGACCGTAACCTGCCGTTGGGCCTCGCGGTATTGCTCGCGCATGTCCACCATTAACTGCTCGAGCATCTTCTCGGGGTTTTCCGCCGACGAGAGCATCGCGTTTAGATTCGCTTCGATGATCTTCGCGATCCGTTCCAAAACACCCATAGCGGCCTCCTCCTTACTTCAGGCCGAACTCTTTAAGGCGAGGTAAAACCGTCGCCGCGGCGAACGCCATTCCATCCACCGACGCTTGAAGTTCGACGGCGTCCAGGTATTCCGCCTCCAACGTATCGACCACTACGATGGCCTTGTCTTCCAGGCCGAAAGCGCCGTGAACGACGTCGCGGGCGTTCGCCTCCAGCAGCATCCGGAAGAGCTTGGCGTCTTCCCCGCCTTTGGCCAGCTCCACCACCTTGAGCCGCAGCACGACCAGCGGCGGGCTATAGCTCACGACGACTTTGCCGAAGCCGCCCTCGGCCCCGGCGTCCACGACCCACATCTGCGGGCCCAGCATTTCGAAGTCGTACCCCAGGTCCTCGAAAAACCTTTCCAAGTCTCTCTCGTTCGCCATGCGGAACACCTCCGCGCGCCGGCCCGACGGCCCAACGCGGTTAGAACGGTTATTTCTCTTGCGCTTCCCCCGTCATGGGGACGAACAGTACCGGCTCGAGGTTTTCTTCCTCGAAAGTATCGCCACGTCTCGTATAGCACTTGAGCATCTGCGGATACCGGCCCCCGAGCGGCAAAACCAGCCGGCCGCCGTCGGCGAGCTGGTTCAGCAACGGCTGCGGGACGTGGTCGGGAGCGCAGGTTACGATAATGGCGTCGAATGGTGCTTCCTCGGGCCAACCGCGGTAACCGTCGCCGACAAGGACGTGGACGTTATCGTAACCCAAGCGTTCCAGCGTCGCCCGGGCGTCCTCGGCCAGCGGCGGTACGATCTCTATAGTATAGACCTCGGCGGCGATTACGCCGAGGATCGCCGCCTGGTATCCCGAGCCGGTCCCGACCTCCAGCACTTTATCGTCGGCCTCCAGTTTCAACGCCTCGGTCATGTAGGCGACAATGTACGGCTGCGATATCGTCTGTCCTTCGCCTATGGCTAACGGGTTATCTTCGAACGCGCGGTCTTTGATACCCGCCGGGACGAATTCCCAGCGCGGGACCTTGCGCATGGCCGCCAGCGTCGCGGGGTCCGACACTCCCCGACCCTCGATCTGGCTGTCCACCATCGCGTTAAGGCGGCGCCACATTTCGGCGTCGTCGTTCACGCGCGCCTCTTTCTCGGCCGCGCCGCCGCACCCGGCCGCCAAACACAAGGCCCAGGCGAGCAACGGCACCCTAAATACGCGTCGCATAACATCACCCCGTCAGACTACTCCTACAACATTTGAACGTCGTTAATGATAAGGCCGAAGTTGCACCCCAGCCGCCTCGCCGCCCGCCGGCACATTATCATCCGCGAGAGGAAAGTCTCGAAGTACTCCATGACTTGCGATATCGACGTATCGATATCGAGCCTGAGCGTAATTACCTTGGCCTCGCCGTCTACCTCCAGTTCGCTGCGCTTCACGGCGTAGTTCACGCGGTCGTGGATGTCGAAGGATATCATAGACGGGTTCCGAACGCGGTCCCGTCGCACGTCCGACTTGTCGGCAATGATTAGCGCCGCGCTTATAACGCTAGCCGGGACCCCCGAGCCCTCGTCGTGATTGCCGATGGCCGTCATAACCTGCAGCGTCTCGGCGATGTCCATACCGAGCCGCCCCAGGATATCGTGGGCCAACAGCGCCGACAGCGCCTCGTGGTTGTGGCGGTTGACGACGTTTCCGATATCGTGAAGGTGGCCGGCGACGGCCGCGAGTTCGGCCCGCCGTTCCTTGTAACCGAACGCTGATATTATAGAGCGCGCGCGATCGGCCACCATGGCGGCGTGTCTTTCGCCGTGCTCCGTAAAGCCCAACACCGCGAGGACCCGGTCCGCCTCGGCGAGGTACGCCGCGACCTCGGCGTCGGCCTTCAAAGTGCCGACCGTGACCAGCCGCCGCGCGCCACCGGCGCCGGCGCCCGCTTCTTTCCGGTGCTCAACCACTTCTACCTACGGCGAGGGCGCCGAAGCCCCTTGCGCTCCTTGGGCCTGGCGGCCGACTTATCCTCTCTGCGCTCGGCTCCGCCGACGGCGATGTCTTCCCCAGGCGGTGCCGCGGCTTCGATCTTCGCCAACGCTACTTCGATGTCGACGCCTTTCGCGACGGTCACCACCACGATCTTGTCTTTCTCGTAGACCTTCGCCACCGTGCCGCGGATGCCGCCCGCGGTTATCACGCGATAGCCTTTCTTAACCGAGGAGATCATTTCCTTTTTGCGTTTCTCGGAGCGCTGTTGAGGCCGGATCAGCAGGAAGTAAAAGATGACCATGATCAGGAGGAGCGGCAGGATGATGGAGAAGCCGCCGCCCTGTCCTTCGCCGCCGCCGGCCCCGCCCATCGCGTGAGCCGTCGAAGTTAATAAGAATAACAATTCGCCACCTCTTCCGTTTCGTCTTTAAATTTCTACCGCGTCTTCGTACTTTATGAGATTACGCATAAGTTCGGCGTGGCGCTCGAACGCCAAATCCACCAGGCGCTCGATGAGCTTGGCGTACTTAAGGCCGCCCACTTCCCACAACTTGGGGTACATACTTATGGGCGTAAAGCCGGGCATGGTGTTTAACTCGTTGACCAACAAGAGGTCGCGGTCCGGCAAGTAGAAGAAGTCGACGCGCGCGAGGCCGGCGCAGCCATGGCTGTGGAACGCGCGCAGCGCCAAGTCCTGCACCCGTCGCGCGAGCTCTTGGTCCACGGCCGCCGGGGCGTGGAGCTCGGCGTCGTCGCGGACGTACTTGGCCTCGTAGTCGTAGAACTCCCCCGCCGGCACGATCTCGCCCACCGGCGACGCCTCCGGCGCGTAGTTGCCCAAGACCGCGCATTCGAACTCGCGGCCTTTGGCCGCCTGCTCGCAAAGGATCTTGGCGTCGTAACGCGCCGCGTCGGCCAGCGCCTTCTTCAAGGAGTCGCGGTCCTTGACCTTATATATACCGATGCTCGAGCCGAGGTTCGCGGGCTTCACGAATAAAGGATACCGCAACCTCTGCTCGACCTCCAGCGTAACCCGGTCCGGCTCCTCCTCGAAGCGCCGCCGCGCGACCGCGAAGTAGTCCACCGTCGATATGCCTTTCGCCCGTAAGACGTCCTTGGACATTTCCTTGTCCATGGCGAGGGCCGCGGCCAGCGGCCCGGACCCTACGTGCGGCATCGCCGCTAACTCTAGCAAGCCCTGAATCGTCCCGTCCTCGCCGTACGGGCCGTGCAACAGCGGGAAGACGACGTCGGCCTCCAACTCGCCGCCGCCGTCGAGGCGTACCAGAAAAGCGCGCCGCTGCGGGTCCGCGACGGGCGTGTACGACGGCTCGCTCGCGTCCGGGCGCGCGACGCCCTGCATGAAGCCGGCCCAGAAGTACCAACTACCCTCGGGCGATATGTAAATCGGCAGTACCTCAAACCTCTTGCCGTCCACCGCGGCCATCATTGAGCGCGCCGAAATAATGGATACCTCGTGCTCGCCGGACCGCCCGCCGAACAGGACGGCTAGTTTCGTTTTTTCTTTATCTTTCGCCGCCAAGACGTTCACCTCGCGCGTAACGTTTACGCCGTATGACCTCTGACCAAGCTTGCACGTTATTTCTGCGTTTCCTTAGCCGACCCCGCGACCGCTTCCCGAACCTTCACGGCGATCTCTCTCCAAGCCCGCGCGGTCGCGCTCTCGGGACGGGCCACCATAACAGGTTGGCCGCGGTCCGACTCCGGGACGACGTCGGGGTCGAAGGGAACAGCCCCCAGGAAACGGGCGCCGAAGTCGGCCGCGACGCGCTCGCCGCCGCCGCCGCCGAACAATTCGATTTTATGCCCGCACGCCGGACAGGGAAAAGGGCCCATGTTCTCGATCACGCCCAAAACCGGCATTTTTGTTTTTACGGCGAACGTCAGGCTCTTGCGCGCCGACGCCACCGCGGCCACCTGGGGCGTCGTCACCATTATCAGGCCGTCGGCATCCTTAATCCGCTGCGCCAGTGATAAAATCTCGTCGCCGGTTCCGGGCGGCGTATCCACCACGAGCCAATCGCGCTCGCCCCAATTAATGTCGGCCAGGAAGTTGTCTATCATCGCCATCTTGAGCGGCCCGCGCCATATGACGGCGTCGGCCTCGCCCGCGACGAGGAAAGCCATGCTCATCACGACCAGCTTCTCATCGTACGCCGTCGGGTTTATGCCGCCCTTACCGCCGATGGGTTTGACGTCCGCCATGCCGAGCATCAGCGGTACGCCCGGGCCGTGGATATCCGCGTCCAGCAGCGCCACGCTGTCCCCCGCTTGGACCAACGCGAGCGCCAGGTTTACGGCCGCCGTCGTCTTACCGACGCCGCCCTTGCCGGACGCCACTAAGATCTTGTGGCGGATGAGCTTCATCCGCTCGGCGATGCGCTTTTCGAGCTCGAGGCGCTGCTTGAAGCGCTCGAGCTTCGCCGCCTCCTCAGCCGGAGGTTCCTTTTCGGGTCCGTCGTCGTTGGGCATAGTATCTCCTAATTACTAAGATAATATATTTATCGGCGCCGGGATGAACGTCAGGACCGCGATCGCGAAGACGACCCACGCCACGAGCCGCCTCAGCGGCGTGAGCGGGACGGCGTCGTCTATGGGGGGCGGGTGCCTCAGCCGGACGAATAGTATAATTAAAAAAGCCCAGAAGAACCACCCCGTCCAGACGAAGCCGAGCGGGATTAGCGCCAGGAACGCCGCGCGCGCCACCCAGACGCTATACTTGCCGAACAACGCGTACGATACGTGGCCGCCGTCGAGCTGGCCTATGGGAAGCAGGTTGACGGACGTGACCCACAGGCCGATCCACCCGGCGAGCGCCAGCGGGTGAAGCGATACGTCCATGCTGCCGAGCGGCCCTTTTACGACGTACGTTAAAAACTTGAATATCAATGAGTCGCCGAAGATAACGGTGCCGGCGCCGGCCGCCCCCGGCGAGACCACCGCCGAATAATGGAGGCCTATGACCGTCAACGGAACCGCGACCAGGAAGCCCGCCAGCGGCCCGGCAGCGCCGATGTCCAATAGCGCCCGACGGTCCGGGATGGGCGACTCTATCTTAATCACCGCGCCGAAGGTCCCCAATAACGGGTGCGGTACAGGCAGAAAATAGGGCAACGTCGCGCGCACCCGATGTCTCATCGAGGCGAAGAAATGCGCCATCTCGTGGCACAACAGGATGGCCATAATCGAGGCCGAGAAAGGGACCCCCAAAAGCCAATCCTCCGGCCGGAGCAGGTTGCCGCCTCGTTGCCACGTCCCGGCGCCGAGCGTCGTCCCTATGGTCGCGACGAACAGAAGCACGTTGACGAGTATCCGCCGGCGCGGCCGCTCTAATCGCCGCGGGCTGACCTCCACCAACCACCGCTCTCCCGCGAGCGGCGTCGCCTTCGTATAATAACCGAGCGGTTCGAAGTGCCGGGCGACGGCGTCGTGACCGCCGGCCTTGAATTTCCCCACCAGAACCACGCCCGGCGGCCGGCCGTAAAACTTCTCCACCTCGAAGAAGGGCTCGACTTCCTCCAAGACGTTACGTAGGATTACTTCGACAGGACGCGGCGTCATTAGGGGCGGAACCTCATAAGTACTTCGCCAGGATAGGCCGCAACCGCTCCTTGACCTCGTCCGGCACGAGCTCGAGGTCCGTCACGATCGCACCCTCGAGCGCCCGCTGGCAGTCGCACGCGCCGGCCGCGGCGAGCTCCGGCAGGACCTCTTCGACTACGGCCTTGACGTTGGCGACGTTGGCCCTCATATTATCCAAAATCATACCTATGGTAACGTCCTCGGCCTCGAACCACACGTCGTAGTCGGTTACGAGCGCTACCGTGGCGTAACACATTTCGGCCTCGCGCGCCAACTTGGCTTCCGTGGCGCTGGTCATGCCGATGACGTCGAAGCCGAGATGGCGGTAGACGTTGGATTCGGCGCGGGTCGAAAATTGCGGCCCCTCCATACAAACGTACGTACCCCGGCCGTGCACCGCCACGCCCCGGCGCTCGCAGGCCGCCGTCGCCAGTTCCCGCACCCGGGGGCAGTACGGGTCCGCCAGCGACACGTGGACCGCCAACCCGGCATCGAAGAAGGTCGACGCGCGATGCTTCGTGTTATCGTACAGCTGGTCGGGTATGACGAAGTCGCGGGGCTTGACCTCCGTCTTCAGGCTGCCCACCGCGGACACGCTCAAGATACGCTCCACGCCTAACGACTTGAGCGCCCAAATATTGGCGCGGAAGTTAACGCCGCCCGGGGGGAGGCGGTGGCCCGCGCCGTGGCGCGGAAGGAAGACCGCCGGCCCGCCGGCGAACGTGCCGATTATCAAGTCGTCCGAGGGAGGGCCGTACGGCGTCTCGAGCCGGCGCCGCTCGTCGACGTCGAAGCCCTCAATTTCGTAAAGGCCGGAGCCGCCGATAACGGCCGTCGCCGCCTTACTCAAGTTTCGAACCTCCTTGGACGAGAACGAAGATTACCATCCGGGGAAGACAACATTGCGACGCCGGAATAGTAAGCCGCCGCCAATACCGATAGCCGATACTCCTCGGCCCGGCGTCCGCATATTATAAAGTAAGACGATGCCACAATCAAGCGAAATGGCCGCAGCACGACGTTGAACCGGCTGCTCTTTTTATGTATAATACACTTTAATGCGAGCTTTAGGCGTAGACTGGGGCGAGGAGCGCATCGGCCTGGCCGTATCCGACGAAACCGGGACCATCGCTTCGCCTTATAAGGTTATAAAAAACGACGATAAAGCCGCGGCGAACATCGTCAACGCCGCCTCGATAACCGGCGCCGTGGAGATCGTCGTCGGCTACCCGCTGACGCTCACCGGCCAAGAGGGGCCCGCAACGGAGCGGGTCCAGGAATTCGCCCGCGACGTACAGCGCCGGGTCTCGGTCCCGGTGAAGTTGATAGACGAACGGTTCACCACCAAACGCGCGGAAGAAAAACTGCGCGCCGCCGGCGCCTCCGCTAAAAAAATAAAAAAAACGGCCGACGCGGCCGCGGCGGCCCTAATCCTCCAAACCTATCTCGACGTCAGCAAAAAAGCTCTCCCCGAAGATTATCCCGATTAAGCTTTACCCAATTTTTCGCGAAACCACTCGATCGCCTTGGGCAAACCCTCCGAGACGGGCACTTGGGGCCGCCAACCCAACAGCTCGGTAGCACGGGTGATATCGGGCCGGCGGCGGCGGGGGTCGTCAACGGGAAGCGGCCGATATACGATTTCCAAATCGCCGTCGACGGCGTCCCGTATCATCTCCGCCATCTCGAGAATGGTTATCTCCTCCGGCATGCCGACGTTGACCGGCTCCGCTACGTCGGAATAGAGGAGAGCCAGAATCCCATCCACCATATCGCTCACGTAGCAGAACGAGCGCGTCTGCGAACCGTCGCCGTAAATCGTCAGCGGCCTCCCGGCCAGCGCCTGCGATATCAAATTGGGTACCAGGCGGCCGTCGGAGGGACGCATGCGGGGGCCGTAGGTGTTGAAGATCCGCACTACCCTCACGTCCAGGTCGCGGTGGCGTTTAAAGGCCGCGACCAAAGCCTCGCCGAAACGCTTCGACTCGTCGTATACGGCGCGGGGGCCGAAGGCGTTGACGTGGCCCCAATAATCTTCGCCCTGGGGGTGGACCTCCGGGTCGCCGTAGACCTCGCTCGTCGACGCGAACAGAAACCGCGCCCCGCGCTCGAGCGCCAACTCCGCGGCGAGGCGCGTCCCCTCCGAGTTAACGGCCATGATCTCGAACGGCAGCCGCCCGAAGTCGTCGGGGCTGGCCGGGCTCGCGACGTGTAAAACGTAATCGGCCGGGCCGTCCAGCTCGTACGGCCGGGCGACGTCGACGTCCAGGAACTCGAAGCCCTCGTACCGGCTTAGGATTTCTACGTTATCGGGATCGCCCGTGACGAGGTTGTCGAGAACGACGACGTCGTTCCCCTCTTGCAGCAAGCGTTCGGCGAGGTGGGAGCCTATGAACCCCGCGCCGCCGGTTATAACGTAACGCGTCATCGTCAGACCTTTCAGGCTAAGGTTTTATATCCGCTTCCGGCGCCGCGGCGCCGGGCCGCCGGCCCACGCCGACGTACTCCAGGCCCGCGGCCTCGACCTTGGCCGGGTCGTATATGTTCCGGCCGTCGAAGATCAACGGCCGCCGCATCGCCTTGGCCAGGCCTTTGAAGTCCGCTTCCTTGAACTCGTTCCAATCCGTAACTACGGCCAAGGCGTCGGCGCCTTCCGCTGCAGCGTAGGGGTCGTCGGCGTAACCCACGCCGGGGAGCACTTCCTTAGCCGCGTCCATCGCGACCGGGTCGTAAGCCGTTACGGCGGCGCCGCCGTCGAGCAGTTTTTGGATAATGTCCAGCGCCGGCGATTCGCGAATGTCGTCGGTGTTGGGTTTAAACGACAACCCCCACACAGCGACCTTTTTCCCCTTTAGTTTACCTAAGCGCGCGGCAATCTTCTTCACGAAGAGGTCGCGCTGGCCATCGTTGACATCTATAACGGCCTTGAGTACTTTGAAATCGTAACCGGCCTTTGCCGCGATATCTACCAGCGCGAGGGTATCCTTGGGGAAGCAAGAGCCGCCGTAGCCGACGCCGGCGCCGAAAAACGCCGGGTTGATGCGGCTGTCTTTGGTGACGCCCTCAACCACCTCGCGCACGTCCGCGCCCACCCGCTCGCAGATGTTCGCAATCTCGTTTATGAACGAGATCTTAAGGGACAGGAAAGCGTTGGAGGTATATTTAATCATTTCGGCCGATAGCAGGTCGGTAATGATAATAGGGGCGTTGAGCGGCGCGTAAAGCTCGGCCACCATCTCCCCCGCGGCGGCGTTCGAACACCCGATGACGATGCGGTCCGGCTCCATGAAGTCGTGGATGGCGGAACCTTCCCGCAAGAACTCGGGGTTGGAAACGACGTCGTAGGTATAAGCGCCCCCCGACTTCTCCGCGATGATCTGGCTCACGATGTCGCCGGTACCCACCGGGACCGTCGATTTATTGACCACCGAGCGGTAGCCGTCCATAGCCTCGCCGACCGTCTCGGCCACGGCCCGCACCTGGCTCAGGTCCGCCTCGCCGTTGGGCCCCGGCGGCGTCCCGACGGCTACGAAAATAATCTTCGACTTCTTTACCGCGTCGGCGACGTCGTCGGTAAACGACAGCCGCCCGACCCGCGAGTTAATGCGGACCTTCTCCACCAGGCCCGGCTCGAATATGGGCGTTTCGCCGCGCGTGAGCATCTCTATCTTACGGCTGTCTATGTCGGCGCAAATAACGGCGTTCCCCAAATCGGCGAAGCACGCGCCGGTAACCAGGCCCACGTATCCCGTTCCTACGACGGCTATCCTCATATCCTCTCTCTCCAGTAAGCCAATACGTCTGAAAGGGTTTGGTCGAACGGTATTTGGGGACGCCAACCGGTTTGTTTTACGAACTTGGCGTTGTCGCCCACGAGCAGCGGCACGTCGGAGGGCCGGAGCCGATCCGGCTCGACCTCGACTTTGACGTCGGCGCCGCTTATCGCGATCAACCTCTCTAAAATTTCCCGGATGCTGAACCCCGTGCCGCTGCATATATTGTAGACGTCGCCCGCTTCCGCGGCCTCGAGCGCGAGCCAGTACGCGCGCACCGTGTCGCGTACGTCGGTGAAGTCGCGCACGGCGTCGAGGTTGCCCACGCTGACGTGCGGCCGGAGCCCCTTCTGCGCCTCGACGATTTGGATCGCGAAGTTGGAGCATACGAAGACCCTGCCTCGCCGCGGGCCGGTATGGTTGAACGCCCTGGTGCGGATCACGTCCAGGTCGTACGACTTAAAGTACTGGTACGACAACAGGTCCTGGCCCACTTTGCTCACGCCGTACGGGCTCAACGGCCGCAGCGGGTTCTCCTCCGTGATGGGGACCTCGTCGGGCTCGACGTAACCGTATTCCTCGGAGGAGCAGGCGACCAGGATGCGGGGGGAATACTTCGCCCGGCGGACCGCCTCGAATATGTTGACGGTTCCCACGATATTGGTGGTTATCGTCTCCGACGGCAGCTTCCAACTCGAGACCACGTACGATTGAGCCGCCAAATGGAATATCCGCGCCGGCTTTATATCCGCTACCAGGGACTCGATCGACGACGCGTCCCTCAAGTCCGCGTCTATGACCGTTATCTTATCCGCGATATGTTCAATATTTTGGCTGGGGCTGCGCCAGCGCGCCGTGCCGTAGACGTCGACGCCCTCCTGGGCCAGCGCGAAATCGGCCAGGTGGCTGCCCGCGAAGCCGGTAACGCCCGTGATCAGTATCTTCATCGGCAGTCCCTTCCCTTATCGTCGAACCAGACGTTTGGCGACGCGCGCCGCCGCGACGGCGTCGCGCGCGTACGCGGCACCTATCTCCTTGGCGTACTTTTCCGTAACGACGGCGCCACCAACCAGCAAGCGCGCCTTGACGCCGCGCTCCCGCAGCGCCTCCGCGACTTTGCCCATCTCGGGCATCGTCGTCGTCATCAGCGCCGACAACGCCACGACGTCCGCCCGCCGCGCCTTGGCGCTCTCGACCACGCGCGGCGTGGAAACGTTCTTCCCCAAATCGTAAACGTCGAAGCCGTGACTGCGCAGCACCGCGGCGACGACGTTCTTTCCGATGTCGTGGACGTCGCCCGCCACGGTCGCGAAGACGACGCGGCCCGCCGGACGGCGCGACTCTTTATCGGTTGCTTTCTCAATAACGCTAAACGCCGCTTGCCCCGCTTCAGCCGCCCTTATTACCTGCGGAAGATAATACTCTTTCCTCTCGAAAAGGCGACCCACTTCCTCCAGCGCCGGCACGATAAATTTATTATTTATGGCAAACGGCTTGGGGGAATTTTTAACGGCTCGAGCGGCCGCGGCCGCCGCCCGCTCGCGCCGGCCGTCGACGACCGCCTCGTACAGCTCGTTGCCCGGCGTCGGAACCTTCCTCTTCCTTACCTTTTTCCGTGAAGGTTTTTCCAAAAACGCTTCGACGTACGCAGCCACTTCGCGCTCGCCGCCCGCCAAAGCCGACGCCGTACCCATCGCTTCCCGTATCCGCTCGTCGAGGGGATCGACGATGGCGAGGTCGAGGCCCGCGCCCGCGGCGTACAGAAACGCCGCGGCGTTCAACAAGTCTCGCCTCGGAAGGCCGTGGGACACGTTGCTCACACCCATAATCGTCCGCACGCCGAGGGTCTTCTTTATCTCACGCAGGGTCTCGAAGGCTTGGGCCGCACGGCCCTGCGCCGCGGTCAACATCAACGGGTCGACGTATATGTCGTCGAGCGCGATACCCTCGTCCAGCGCCCGGCCTACAAACTTTTCGGCCAATTTGAACCGTTCGGCCGAGGTCGCCGGGATGCCGCGGGCGTCCATCGCCAAACCCACGACCGCCGCCCCCCAGCGGCGCGCCAACGGCAGAAGCTTAGCCATCGCCCGCCCCGACGCCGGGCAGGAGTTCAACAACGGCTTCCCCACCGCCGCCTTCAAGCCCGCCTCCAGCACCTCCGGCCTGGCGGAGTCTACCGAAACCGGCACGTCCACGGCGTCCTGAATCGCGCGTACCGCGGCCGCCATCGTGCCCGCGGCGCCGTCCCCGTCGCCCACGTTTACGTCGACGACGGCCGCGCCCGCGGCCACCTGCGCCTCGGCCTCGCTCGCTACCAAATCGAAAGAGCCTTTCGCAAGCTCCCGCGTAAGCTCGCGCCGGCCCGTCGGGTTAATACGTTCGCCCACGACGACGGGCGCGCCCGCGCCCGCGACAACCAACCGCGTGCGGCTGGCAAGCGTGGACCTACGCTCTCCCCGGCGTCGTCTCGGCGGCTTCAAACCCCTGGCCGCTTTCGCCGCCAAGCGCACGTGTTCGGGGGTCGTGCCGCAGCAACCGCCCACCACCGCGGCGCCGGCAGCCACGAGCTTCGGCACCCACGACGCGAATTGGGCCGGCGTCTGCCGGAACACCGTCTTGCCCGCCACGAGTCTGGGCAGGCCGGCGTTCGGCTTGGCACACACCGGAACGTCCACCGCGGCCGCCATCGCCCGAATAACCGGCACGAGCTCCCGCGCCCCCACCGAACAGTTGGCCCCTACCGCATCCGCGCCCGCGGCGACGAGCGTTACGGCGGCCACCTCGGGCGGCGTCCCGGTAACGGCGCGGCCGCCGTCGTCGAACGTCATAAAGGCGACGACGGGGCCGTCGAAAGCCGCGCGCGCCGCTACCACCGCGGCCTTGGCCTCGCGCAGGTCCGACATCGTTTCGACGACGACGAGGTCCACGCCGGCGTCGGCCAGCACCCGCGCCTGGCGGTAGAATTCGCGGTACGCCTCGTCGAAAGATAGCGCGCCCAACGGCTCGGGATACTCGCCCAACGGGCCCACGTCGCCGGCCACCCAGGTTTTATCGGCCGCGGCCTCCCGCGCCAGCACGACCCCGGCGCGGTTTATCTCGTCGGCGCGGGAGGCGAGGCGATAGAGCGCGAGCCGTCGCCTCGTCGCGCCGAAGGTATTGGTTAAAATTATATCGGCGCCGGCCGCGACGTAGGCCGCGTACGACGCGCGCACCGCGTCCGGGCGGTGTATATTGAACCCGTCCGGCGGCTCGCCGGCCGGCAACCCTTCGCGCTGAAGCAGCGTGCCCATCGCGCCGTCTAGAAGTAAAACGCGCTTCCGGGCCAAAGTCTTGAATTGTTCGCGCCTAAGTTTCATCTCGCCTTAACCGCCGCGACCGCGGTCACGCTCTTGCGCGGAACCATCATATAATTCTCGGTCAAGCTGATTCCCAACTCGAAGCCGCCGGCCAGCCGGAGCAGGCGCTCCTGGGCCGCGAGCTCAAAGTCGCCGTAGCCGGGACTAACGCGCCGCGTTACCAGCTCGCCCGCGCGCTCGGCTTCGGCGCCGACGAAGGCGTGCAGCCGCGACATAAGCTCCTCCGCCGCCACTGAGCCGACGGCGTCGGCCACCGTCATCGCGAACGTTTCGCCCCGGCCGTCGTACTCGCGCGCCAACCCGTCGATGCCGTCGCCCACCGTCGCCGCCATGGCCACGACGGCGGAAGCGCCGGCCGCCATCTCTACGAGGTCCGCGCTTTCGAAGACGACGCCCTCCAATTCCAACGTCCGGCCGCGGGCCGCGACGACGGCCGCGCGAGCGTACGAATACCTCGGCTCGAGCACGGCCCGGGCTCGCCGGTAAACGTCGTCAAATTCGCGGCGGAGTTCGCCCGCCGCCTCCTGCGCCGGCATCCTCAGATGCTTCCACACCAGCGGGACATTAACCGCCAGATCGAACTTCGCTCGAGTCAACGTCCTCCCGCTTTCGGTAACGTTCCTCCTCGCTATATATGCAGCCGCAGTAACCCTGGATGTAAAGGCCCATCTCGCGGGCGAGGCGGTGGCTCTCGCCGTCCAAAGGCCTGAAGTCGCTCCCCATAAACGCGACGCCGGCTGCTGCGCCCGCCCGCGCTCCCGCCTCCAGCAGGGCCTCACGGTCTTGGTGACGTGATATCAGTAACGTCGTCGTGAAGGCGTCGCAGCCGTTCGCCGCCGCCCGCGCCGCGGCCCGCGAGAGCCGCTCGTAGTAGCAACGCGGGCAACGGCCTTCCCGGCGAACGGCAACCTCCTTCAGGAAAAAATCCACGTCGTAGCGGTCGTCGACGTCGGCGGGCCAACCGTCGCGGTTAGCGGCTTCCCTGAAGGCGGCGAGCCTTTTGCGGTTCTCGCGGTACGGCTGGACGTTCGGGTTGTACCAATATGCCAGTATTTCGTGCCCTTCCGCCGCTAACGCGCGTGCCGGCGCCACTAAACAAGGCCCGCAGCAGGCATGTACGAGTATCTTCATACTAAAAGATCTATTATAAAACATTTAAGCGTCCCATATCAAACCTTTTCTGGCCTCCTCTTATTACACCCACCG
Source organism: Candidatus Zixiibacteriota bacterium (assembly GCA_030613505.1). Classification (GTDB taxonomy): domain Bacteria; phylum RBG-13-66-14; class B26-G2; order WVWN01; family WVWN01; genus WVWN01. The sequence continues at coordinate 26,084 of JAUWLW010000009.1, read as the reverse complement.
CTTACGGCTTAAACGGAATACCCTTAGGCCGGCCCCTTCGAAATCCCACCCGAACGCCGGTTTTCTCCCGTTTTTCCCGTCTTTGACCTTGACTTGGCCGCCCCGGGGTGTTTGAATTAATACCGTGAGAAGAAGACTGCTCGCCGCCGCGTTGGCCGCGTTTGCGGCCGCGACGCTCGCCGCCGCCGCTACAGGCGACGGCCCGTCGCTGGCCGATTTGGAACTTTTGCGCGTCCCGCGCGAAGAGCTCCCGCCCGGCGAAGCCGAGCTCGCGAGCAAGCTGCAATTCGTTCGGGCGCTGATCCTGGGCGGCAAAGCCGAAGAAGCGCTCGAGGCGTTGGACGACGCAATGGCCCGCGACGTCGCCGGGACCTTTACCGTCGAGGTACTCTATTACAAAGGCTTCGCGTTGGATACGCTTGGCCGGTACGACGCCGCGATCGTAAATTACCGGGCGGCGTTAAAAGAACGCCCCGGCGACGCGACGATACTCCTGGCGCTGGGCCAAGCTTATCTCGACGCGGGCCGCGACAACGACGCCCGGGCGACGTTCGAACAGGTCCTCGCCCAAATACCCGGAGAATCGAGAGCCCTTACCGGCCTCGCGTATTTAGAACTCATGGCCGGTAACGCCGGCGAAGCCCGCGCCAAGCTCGAGCGGGCGCTGACGGCCGACGCCGAGAACGCGCTCGCCATGTCGTACCTGGGCTTGCTGGAGATGAACGAACGCAAATACGACGTGGCTCGAGCACACTTGGAGAACGCGCTGGCATTCGAACCGGCCAACTTAACGGCCAATTATAACCTCGCCGGCATCCTCTTCATGCAGGGCGATTACGCCGGCGCCGAGAAACACTACCGCGTAGTGCTCGAGCGCAAACCCGGCGACGGCGAAGCGCGCTACTACCTCGCCGCGGCGCTGGAAGCGCAAGGCCGGTACGAGGATGCCCTGGCCGAAGCCGAGAAGGTCGTCGATTCGGGCGCCGTAATCGACGGCCTGGTCGAAATGCTGGACCGCCTCCAGCGCCGCCTCGCGGGGAAGTAACGCGCAAAGGCAACCGGCGTTAACCCGCGCCGGCTCGGTCGCCGCCGCTTTGGGCTATACCGAATAACGTGACCCGTACTCTCTTAGTGACGCGATTCGTCACGGTCGTCCTTTGGACGGCGGTTGTGATGTTTTTCGCCGAAGGCCGTACCCCCTGGTTGTGGCTCGGCGCCGCGGTTGCCTTAGCAGGCGAGGCGTTGAGGCTGTGGGCCTCGGGTTACGGCGGCACGTGGGCCCGTGTAGACGCGGCGGAAGCGATCGCCGATCTTTCGGCGGCCGGGCCGTACCGCTGGGTGCGGAACCCGAAGCATATCGGCAACGTCGCCGTGGCCGTCGGCCTCTCGCTATGGGCGGGGGGCCTTCTACCGTGGCTGCCGCTGGCGACGGCGTTAGTCTTCATCGCGCTATACTCGCTTATACAGGGCGCGCGTGACCGCGACCTGGGGCGACGCTTCAGCTGGGAATACCGCGCCTATCGCGGTACGGTTCCCATATGGCTTCCCCGCTTTACGAGCCGCCCCGCGGGAACCCAAAGCCGGTGGCGGTTCGGCGTCGCTCTCGCAGGCGAAACGGCGGTACTGATTCAAATCGTCGCCGTCGCGGCAGCGGCGTTTGTGCGGTCGCGCGTAACAAACTGGTTCTTCTAAAAACCGAGCTAAACGTCTTACATCGGTCTATCCGCGGGGCGATAGACGAAAGATAATATTTTTCGGTTGACGCTATTGGCTAATTATTCTATATTCTTAGTTCTAAGGGATTTTTATAAATCATAATATAAACTCAACTTCCGTACGTCTGGCCGGCGCGTAGGCGGTCGAGCGTTACGTCGCGCCCGCCGGGAGGTCCTGTTATGGCCCCCTTGTTTGGAAAAAAGAAGGAGTTAACGCCGGAACTGGTCGGCGAGTATTTCGATAAGCGGGCGGCCGAATTTAAAAAGCTAATCGACAAAGCCTCGGACCAGGAAAAGAAGCTAACGGCTCGGGCGGCCAAAGTCGAACGCGACCTCAAAAAAGCGGACGAACTCGACAATAAAATCAAGGAGTTCGAGGCTGCTGCCGCGTCGTTGGCCGGAGCGGTCAAGAGCTCGAAAGGCCTGCCGGCGCAGGTTGACGCCACCGCCGAAAAAACCGCGGCGGCCGCCGCGAAAACCGGAGAAGTCGAGAAACAACTTAACGCGCTGGCTGAAAAGCAGGCCGACCTCCTTACCCTCGAGAAAAAAGCGCGTACGTTAAACGAGAGCGTAAGCCGCGCCGCCGGCGACGTTTCGAAACTCGAGGCCAAACTCGGCGAATTGCGGAGAACGGACGCGGAGATAGCTAAAATAACCCAAAGGCTGGCAGGTACCGAGGACAAAATTACGGCCCGCGTTCGCGAGTCGGCCGACCGCGTGTCGTCGTTGGCGACGCAAATCGTCGATCTGGACAAAGCGGTCAAAACCGCGGTGCAGGGCATAGGCCGGGCCGATGCCGAGCTGAAATCCGTCAAAAAAGACGTAGCAGGCGTGGGCGACCAGGCCAAGAAGTTAAAAGCGGTCGAAAAGGATATCGCCGCCGCCCGGGCCAAACTGGACAACGTTGAAAAAGCCGCCGGCCGAATGACCGAATTCCGCGCCGAGCTCCGCGCCGCAGGTGCCGCCGCCGAAAAGACCGCCAAGGTTAACGAAGCCAATAAACAAACCCTTGCCGAAATCAAATCGTCGCTGGCCGATACTAAAAAAACTGCCGACCAACAAACCACCGCGTTGTCCAACCTTAAGGGTACCCTCAAAATCTCGAGCGACGGAATCGAACACCGCCTAAAGGACATCGAGGGCGGCTTGGGTCAACTCGAGAAGCGCGCCAAAACCATCACGACGTTATCTAACAAAACGGAAACGCTGCGCGAACGGGCCGAAGAGGTCGCCACGAAAATCGCCCCCCTGGAGAGCAAACTAAGCGAGGCAGCCAGGGCCGCGAAAAATATCGACGCCATAAAAACCCGGATCGAAACCACGACCCAAGCGGCGAAAGAAGCTGCCGCCGAGGGTAAAGCTGCCCAGAGCGAGCTCAATCGCGTCCGCGGCGAAGCCCAAAAGTACCGCGAAGACGTAGCCGGCGTAAAAAGTTCGCTAGATAACATCCACAAAGAGCTCAAAGACGCCGACGCCGGCGTAAGTGACGCTTCACGTCGCGTGGGCGCGCTGGCCGGCCGTACGACTAAGATCGACCAGAAAGTCGAGGGCTTCGAAAAGCGCGTCGCCGAGCTCGCCGGCGCCGAAAAACGCGCCGACGCCGTACTCGGGAAAATGAACGGCATCGACGAAAAACTCGGCGACTTCAACACTCGCTTCGGAGCGGCTCAGAAGGAGCTTAACAACGCGGCCGACCGAGCTCAAACCCTCGATAAATCGCTCGCTAAAATCCAAGAGGATTTCGGCGCCCTCCGCCTCGAGCGCGAACGCTACACCGAAGCGTCGCAAAACGTCGACCGCTTAAACGCGCTTATCGAACATATCAATACCAAGATCCACGTGCTGGAAGACCAACGCGAACTTATCACCAAGGCCAACGAGGAGTCGGGTAAGCTCGACGTCCTGCTGTGGGAAATGGACGTTCGGATCAAGAAGCTGGCCGAAGAACAGAAGATGGTGCGCGACGGCGAAAAGCGCGTCGCCGACCTGGAGGAGACGCTGGCCGAAACGCGCGACCGCTTCCGCGAAGTTCAAGGCATCCGGGAAAAGCTGGCCGATGTCGAAGGCCGCCAAGAGGATTTCGCACGCGAAGTGGCGACGTTCGAACGCCAGATGGCCGAGTTCCGCACCGTCCGGGCCGACTTCGACAAGGTATCGCGCACCGCCGAAGACCTCGTCGGCAAACTAGGCTTCGCCGAAAGCAAACTGGACGAAGCCGAAGCGTCCCTGGAAGCCATAGATAACCGAGCTGAGGTGCTCCGGGCCGTCAAGGCGGACCTGGCCGAAGTCCAAGCCCAAGCGCCTGCGATGGAGAAATTACACGATAAAATCGGCATGCTCGAGACGCGGCTGGCCGAGGCGGACGCGATGTCCCGCGCCGTCGCCGACCAAATCTCGGAGAACAAAGCGCGCGAAGCGGCCTTCACCGCTCGAGCCTCTCGCCTCGACGAGGTCGAAAATAAAATCCGCGAGATAACGGCCGACGCAGGCAGGGTCGAGGCCGCGGCGCAGGAGATCAAGAATATTCAAAAGGCGCAGGAGGAGCTTGGCCGCGTATCCGAGGCCGCGTCGCGCGAACTCGGCGAATATCGGACGGAACGCGGCCGAACGCAAGAAGATTTCGCCCGTATGAACAAATCCGTGCAGGGAGCGCTCGAGCAAGTCGAACGACGCCAGGAGGAGATCCGGCTCCGCGAGGAGCTGGTTACCAGCGTCCACGACAAGACCGTAAAAATCGACACTCTCCTCAAAGACATCGACGGGCGCATGATGACGGTACTCCGCGAGGACGCCAAACTCGACGCGCTGAGCTCCCGCCTCGACGACCTCAACCGAGACCTCTCCCTTCTCGATGACAAACGTCGGGCAACGTTCAAATCCGAGAAGGAGATCGACCGCCTGGCCGAAAAAGTCGTCACCCTCGAGGAGAGCGCCGCCGCGGTCGAAAAAGCCCTGGCGGCCCAGGGCAAGTTGAGGCACGAGCTGGCCGGCGAAGTGGAAAAGATCGAAGAGCTCCGCGCCGAGGTAACGGACGTCAACGACCGCGTCTCCTCCCACGCCGCGCAAGCCGCTGATACGGAGAAAGAAGTCAATCGCGTCCTCGAGAAGATCCTGGATGCCTCCCAGGAAGCGACCCGCAAAGCCACCCTCGTCGAGCGGCGGAGCCAGGACATCGTCGCCGTCGACGAACGCGTGAACGCCCTCACCATGTTGGCCGAAGACCTCGACGAACGCCTGCGCGTCCTGGGCCAACGGCGGGACGAAGTGGCGGCGGTCGAACGCGAAGTCCGCGACCTCAAAGCCTATTACGACCTGGTCCAAGACGGTATGACGGACCTCAAGGGCGAGGCGGAGGCCATAAACCAGATCCGGGGCCAGCTAAGCGAACTTTCGGAGACGCGCAAAGACGTCGCCGCGGCCGTTCGCGACGTGAACGCCAAACGCGCCGACCTCAAGAAAGTCGAGGCCAGGTTCGAACAGATAAATCGCGCCGCGGCGGCCCTGGAAGAGAAAATGGGCCAGCTGCGGAACGAAGAAAAACGGGTGGACGCCGTCGCCGAAAAGCTCGCCCAAGTGAGCTTTCTCGCCAAAGACATCGACGCCAAAATGGCGAATTTAAAATCGACCAGCGACCGCCTCGACGACCTGCAGAAAAAACTCGCGCGCTCCGACGTCATCTTAAACGAAGCGCTGAAGCGCACAAGCGAAACCAAACCGCCGGCCTAACCCAACCAGCGAGCCGGGAGCTTATACCTTAATGGCACGTAAAATCGCCGTAGCCAGCCAAAAAGGCGGCGTCGGGAAGACTACCACCGCGGTGAACTTGAGCGCCTCGCTCGCGGTCGCGGAGAAAAATACGCTTCTCGTCGACCTCGACCCCCAAGCCTGTGCCAGCGTGGCGTTGGACTTCAACCAGGATTTGCTCTACCGCGGCGTGTACGAGATATTCATGCGCAACTTCCCCGCCTCCGGCAGCATACACGAGACCGAAATACCCAACCTCTACGTCATACCCAACAACATCTGGTCGAACAACGCCGAAGACGAGATAATGCGGACCTCCCTCAACCGCACTATGCTCGCCCGCTCGGTGGAAGAACTCGACGACGACTACGAATACATAATAATGGATTCGCCGCCGAGTATGGGGCATTTGATGGTATCGGCGCTCGTCGCAGCCGATTCCGTCCTAATCCCCGTGCAAGCGGAATTTTATTCCTACCACGCCTTCGATCAATTTATCCGCCTCGTCAAAACAGTCCGCCTCAGCGTAAATCCCGACCTCGAAATCGAGGGGTTTTTGTTGACGATGTATGACGAGCGGACGAAACTCGCCCACGAAGTCGAGAGCGACCTTCGCCGCCGCTTCGGCAGGCTCGTATTCAAAACCGTAATACCCCGGAGCGTAGCTTTGGCCGAAGCGCCCGCCAGCGGAAAACCGGCCATCACCTTCGACGGCCGGTCGGCGGGTGCGCAAGCGTACATGCGCCTCGCCGGCGAAATCGTCCGACGCCGACGAAGCCGCGTCAAATCGCGCGTCTAGATTAAAAAACGCCGCGGCCGAGCCGCGGCTTTCTCATACCGGCGTCCCCACCCTTAACGCCGGAATAGACGCGCCAAATCCCGCGCCGCGAGGTTGACCATGGTCGGCCGGCCGTGGGGGCAGACGTCCGGCGAGGGCGAAGCGAAGAGGTCGCGTACCAGCGCCGCCATCTCCGCGTGCTCCAAACGCTCGCCGGCCTTCACGGCGCCGTGGCAAGCCACACCCTTGAGCACGGACTCTCGGCGTCTCTCCAGCTCCGCGGGTCGTCCCTCCTCAACGAAATCTGTTACCACGCGCGCTAAAAACTTTTCGACGTCGCCGACGCGTACGTCGTTGGGATGGCCGCGCAGTACGAAGGCGTCGCCGCCGAACTCTTCGACCCCGAACCCCAAGTCGTTGAGCGCTTGAAGACACGGCCGCAAATCCGCCGCCGCGGCCGCCCCCAACGACACCGTAACCGGCATAAGGAGCTCCTGGCGGCCGGCGTCGCCCGCGGCCCGGGCCAGGCGGTCGTAGATGACCCGCTCGTGGGCGGTGTGCTGGTCTACGACGACCAGGTCGCCTCCCCGGCGTACGATAACGTACGTATTATCGAGCTGGCCCAACACTTCCACCGAGCCGCCATCCGGCGAGCGCTCGGCGACGGCGACGCCCGCCGGCGCGGCCGCGGCCTCTGCCTTCACTTCACCGCTTCCGACGCCGCCGAACATACCTTCCGGCCACAGGCCGTGTCTTTTCAGGTAGCCCTGGACGCTTTCCCGAATCGCCGCCGTCACCTCCGGCGAGCCGGATGGAGCCTTTCGCGACGGCATCTCGAAAGTAGTCGACGGCACCACGACGCCCACGCGCGCCAGCTCCTCCCGTAGCGCGCGACTTACGAATTCGAACGCCGCGGCCCCGTCTGCGAACCGGACCTCCTCCTTGCGGGGGTGTACGTTGACGTCGACGGCTTCCGCCGGGACGTCGAGGTAGAGCACAACCAGGGGGTACCGGCCGCGCTCCAGCCTACCGTCGTAGGCCGACATAACGCCCTTGAATACCGGCTTGGCGCGAGCCGGCCTGCCGTTCACGACGGTGTAAATATTGCCGGTAGTCCCGTACGAGGCCGACGCCGGCGACAGGTAGGCCTCCAGAGAAAAATCGCCCCTTTGGGCGGCGACGGGGATCAATTGGTCCAACAGCTCCCACCCCAGGACCTCGCCGACGCGCTGCCGCGCGGTGGCGTCGGCCGAGGTAGTGTATTGCAGGCGGCGGTCCTTGGTGAGCGAGAACGCCGGCGCCAGCCGGGCGAGCGCTAGGCGCTTGAACGCTTCCGCGGCGCGGCGCCACTCGCTGGCCGGCCGGCCCGCGAACTTACGACGCACCGGGACGTTGTAAAAAAGGTCGCGGACTATTACCGTCGTCCCCGGCGGCGCGCCCTCCCGCGAAACGGCCACCGTCCCGGCCGCGACCTCCGCCTTCAACCCCGTCGGTTCGTCCTCGGCCCGCGTATAGACCGTCACCCGCGAGACCGCGGCTATGGCCGGCAGCGCTTCGCCCCGAAACCCCAACGTCGCGACGGCGTCGAGGTCCTCGGGACCCGCGACTTTGCTGGTCGCGTAACGCTCGAACGCTAACGCCAGGTCCTCCTCGCCCATGCCGCAGCCGTCGTCCGTCACCTTTATCTCTTTGAAGCCGCCGCCGTCGACGGATACGTCGACGCGCCCCGCGCCGGCGTCGAGGCTGTTCTCGGTAAGCTCCTTGACGACCGACCACGGGCCCTCCACCACTTCGCCCGCGGCGATGAGCGCTATCGTTGCTTCGTCGAGCTTCCGGACTTTGGCCATATTTCCCTAGCGGTACCCGAGTCCCCGGTTCAACGCCGCGGCGAGCTCGATTATCTCCACGACGCCGCTGGCGGTACGCCCCGCGGCGACGTAGTCGGCGGCGTCGCGCACCGCCGGGGCGGCGTCCGGTACGGCGCAGGATATCCCGACCTTCCCCAGCAAAGGCAGATCGTTATAGGAGTCGCCGACGGCCACGACGTTGGCCGCGGCGACGTCGAGGCCGAGCTCGTCCCGCAAATACCCTATAAGCCAATCGAACCCGGACCCTTTGTCTACCGGCCGCGGCGTGACGTCGACGACGCCGACGGACCGCGTTACGACGAAGAGCGGCGCTAAATCGGCGGGCATGGCCCGCGTCGCCTCGAGCAGCTCCTCCACCGAACAACGATCGCCCGCCGCCAGGCTGACGGAATACTCCTTCCCGATTATGACGCCCGCGCCGCGCTTCGCCACCAGCTCGTCGTCGGCCCAGGCGCGGAACCGCTCGAGCGCCTCCGAAACGCGCGGGCTCGCCAACGCCGGGTGGAAGAGGTACTCGTGACCGAGCGGCGCCGTCGGCAAGTGCATCCCGCAGCCGGACTCGAAGAGCGACGGCAGCGGCGTCGCGATAAAACGCGCGAACGCCTCCAGGTACGAGTGCGGCCTACCGGTGGCAAGGGAAATGGGCGGAAACGTCCGGTCCTCTTCGCGTCGGGAGAGGTCGTTGTACCGCCTGAGGACGCTCAGCCCCTGGCAGTCGAGCGGCTTGACCTCGTCCGCCGTTATCGTCCCGTCCAAGTCCGCGACGACGAGCTTGATGGGCGATTCGTGATCGTCAAAGGGATTTCGCTCTCTCATATCGAATAGGGGCGGCCCAAAGAACAACCGTCGGCGGCGCGTACCGCCGTGCTGGGTTAAACGGCGCCGGCCTTGTAAGAACGGGGCCGAAATGCTATCGTACGTCGTAACGTATTATTACGTTAAAAAGCCGACGGCGCAAGCCCTAAGGCCGCAATAATTCAATAGGTCCAGGCCGTACGAGAAAAGGCGTAGTAACCCCGATTAACAAACGGAAGGCCGCCGTGTTCGAGGACAGAAAAGACGCCGGCGAAAGACTGGCCCGAGCTTTAGAGAAATATAAAGGCGAAGACGTTCTGGTCCTGGCCATACCGCGGGGCGGCGTCGAAGTGGCGTACGAAGTCGCGAAATACCTGGGCGTCGATTTCTCGTTGCTCGTAGCCAGGAAACTACCCTACCCCCACAATCCCGAGGCCGGGTTCGGCGCCGTCGCCGAAGACGGCAGCACTTTTATATTCGAACGGGCCGCCGCGTGGCTCGGGCGAAAAAGAATCGAAAAAATCAAGAAAGAACAGCTCCGCGAGATTATAAGAAGAATCGACGTTTTGCGAAAGGGGAAACCGTTACCCGAGATATCCGGGAGAACGGTCATACTCGTCGACGACGGCCTCGCCATGGGCTCCACAATGCGCGCGGCCATTATGCTCTGCAAAAACAAGAACGCCGCCAAGATCGTCGTCGCGGTGCCGGTCGCGGGGAGGGAGGTCGCGAACGAGATCGCGGGTATGGTCGACGAGCTGGTCGTATTGGAGGTGCCGCCGTTCTTCCAGGCGGTGGCGCAAGTCTATCGGAACTGGTACGACGTCGGCGACGAAGAAGTGCTGGAAATAATGGCGAGGCCGACGTGAGCGCCGAATACCTAATCGGGACCTCCGGGTGGAACTACGACCACCGGAAGGGCCGCTTCTATCCCGAAGACGTACCGAAGAGCCACAGCGTTTACGAGTACTTCAACAACGACGCCGAGGCGTACGCGGTGATAAACGCTAAAGAATTAAGAGAAACGTTGGAGAAATAAAGCGGAGTTTTTAGAATGGCGGAGAGGGTGGGATTCGAACCCACGAGGCCCAACGGGCCCACACGCTCTCCAGGCGTGCTCCTTAAGCCGCTCGGACACCTCTCCGCGGAACCTGCGTCGTATTCAGTTTTTTATCCCGAGGGCGTCGGCCTCGACGCCGGCCCTCTCGGCGGCGGCCGCCGCCGCGTCCCATTCCTCCTCGCCGAACGCCACCGTAACCGGCACCAGCGCGCCGCGTTCCTCGAGCAGGCACATGAAGGGCCGGTCGAAGAAGCGCTCCTGGCGGGGCTCGAGGCGCACGCGCCGGCTCGAGAGGTAACCCTCGAGACGAGGCCTGGCCACCAGGCCGGCGACCAACAACCGTATTTTATCGGCTCGAGACGCCATCGGGAATCCCGCGAAAAATTCGGAGAGGGTGGGATTCGAACCCACGGTACCCAAAGGGCACAACGGTTTTCGAGACCGCCCCGTTCAACCGCTCCGGCACCTCTCCCGAAGGCACGTTATTCTACTAAAAAGGGGTCGCCGCGGCAACCCCAAATAATCTCGCCGAGCTCCGCGGCCTACCTACTCCCCCGCCGTAAGCGCCTCCACCGGGCAGGTTATAAGGCAGTCGCCGCAGGCCGTACAGGCATCGGCGTCGTACGCGAGCATCTCACCCTCGATGCGGAGCGCGAGCGGCGCGCATACCGCGACGCACGCGCCGCACAAGTCGCACCGCCGGCGGTCGATTTCGACGTAACTTCCGGCCACGACCATTAGAAATCGGCGCCCAGCGTGAAGTGGAAGCGCGGCGGCTTCTCCACGTCGCGGAGGTTAGTGCGCCAACCCCAATCGAACTTCAGGTCGAAGTACCCCAGCCACCACCTGAAACCGGTCCCGAACGCCATCTTGCCGTGGACCAGGTGCCACCCGCCTTCGGACGTGGCGAACGTGAAGCGGTCGTATTCGAGGTCCTCGTCGTCGGTGTGCCACTGGCGGTCGTCGGGGTAGATGGACTCGTTGTCGTAGTCCGCCCACGCGGAGCCGAGGTCTACGAAGAAAAGGCCGCGGAAACCGCCGATGGCGAAACCCTCTATGGGCCACACGACGTAATCGACGATCGGGAACCGGAACTCGCAACTGCCCAGGCCGAAACGCGTGCCGTAGATCTCGTCGTAACGGTAGCCGCGCAGCGTCGAGCCGCCGCCTATGAAGAAGTTCTCGGGGGCGCGGCCGGAGCCGAGGCCGGCCGCGGCCCGGAAAGCCAGGCTAATCCGCCGGGATATCCTAATATACCGCCGGGCGTCGAGGATCTGTTCGGTATAATACAACGATTGCGACGTGGCCGGCACCGTCTGGCGGACGGTATAGGCCAAACGGGTGCCCGCGGTGGGGTGATAGTACCCCCACTGCGACGTATCGCGGGTGAAACTGGCCAACGCGCCCAACATATTGTCGTCCCGGGACGGTATCTCCTTTTCCAGCTCGTAGTCATAGTATATCCGCCGGCGGTGGTGACCGTAAAGGCCGACGCCCACCCGGTTCCTCATGTTCAACGGATAATAGGCGACCGCCGACCCGCCCGAAAGGCGCTCGTCGAAGCCGATCTCGTTAGCTACATACCAATCCCGCCAGGTTATCGCCGAGAAGACGTACGACGTGCGCCTCGTCATGTAATAGTAATCCAACGCGAGGCTTAAATCGTTAAAAGAGCCGATGGTTGTCAAATCGAAGAGGATGTCGATGCGGTGGCTGCCGAGGATGTCGCTCAAACCGAATACGGTATAGTTGGCCAAAATGCCGCCCGAGGTATAGGAAAACGTCGTGTAGAGGTAATCGGGGCTGAACTTGATGCCGTACTTCCGCGAGTCGGCCACGATATCGGAAACGACGAGGTCCCGGACCGTCGGCGGCTCGAGCTCCTCCTCCTCGCCGGCCTCGCTCTCCTCGCCGCCGGCGCCCGCCCCCGATTCCTCCTCGCCGGCGAAGGCCACGGCAACGCCCGCGGGTTCACCGCCGACCGACAGTTCGACTTCATCCCCGCCCTCGCCCCGGTCGCCGCGCCGCGCCAGCCACTCCGCGTACCCGTAGTCGCCCGGCTCCGGACGCTCGAGCGCGACCTCCGCCACCGGCTCGTTCCGCCACGGCATGGCCCAGATGGAATACGTCATGTTCTCGAAAGACGTAAACGCTATGGTCTCGCCGTCGGGGGACCAGGCCGCGTCCATAACGCCGGTCACGACGTCGGTATACCGGCCTAAGTCCCGTGTCTCCAAATCCATCGCGAAAATATTGAAGATGCCGTCCGCGCGGTCCGATACGAACATCAACCGCGAGCCGTCGGGGGATACCGCGGGCGAAACGTTCTCGTGATCGCCGAAGGTGATCTGCTCCCGGCCCGTGCCGTCGGGCCGTACGCGGAATATGTTGTGGAACGTCTGCCGTTCGGAGGCGTAGTAAATGTACTCGCCGTCCGGCGACCAATTGGGATAGCCGTCGGAGTAGAAGTCGTCGGTAACGGGCGTAATCGCGCCCGACGCCACGTCCAGAACGTAGATATCCCTCTTCGCGCGTTTGATGCCGGCGAAAGCGATCTTGGTCCCGTCGGGCGAGTACGCCGGCGAGAGGACATCCTCGAACTCGGGGTTATAGCGCCGAGCGATCTTGCGGTTGAAAACGTTCAATATGAATATCTGGTCGTAGGTTCCCTTTTTGCCGACGAAAGCGATAAAGTTGCCGTCCGGGGACCAGCTGAGGCCGTTCTGCAAATACATTATGTACTCGTACTTCGACAGCGAATAACCCTTGGTGAGATTCTCGAACCTCTCGCCGGTCTCGGCGTTCACGAGGAAGATGTCCAGGAAGCGCTCCTTGACCGTTAGGCACGCCACCAAATCGCCCGAGGGCGACCACTTCGGCTTGAAATACGTAATATAATCGCGCCTGTCATCTTTGGGCGTCAGCTCGGTCGCGAAATCCTTGAGCTGGTCCTTTTCGCCTATAAGAGGCCAATAGCGTCGCCGGAGCCAAACCTTCCAATCCTCGCTGAGGTCGGCGAGCTTGATGCCGAACGCGTCGTCCAGAGCGGTATCGGGCCTCCTCAACGTCGTGCCGCCGAACGCCCGCAGTAGCTCGGCCGGTGCGTCGTCGCCGTACGTCTCGACTAAATACACCATTACCGACTGGCCTAGCTTATAACCGAGGTACGGGCTGGGTAAATACCGGAAATCGTTCAGTCGCTCGAGGTCGGGGACGCTCTCGCTCATGACGGCGTCGCGCAAGACCATCTCGCCTTCCGGATCGATATCGTTACCGTAGTAGGTAGCCATCCCCTCCATAAACCAGTCCGGCGGCGCCGCGGCCGTAAATACCGCGCCCATGGTCGGGAACAGCATGTTAAATTGGAAGATATGCACCATTTCGTGGACCATGGTATCCTCGAACTGGCGCTGGGAGCCGTTGTACGGCATCACGAGGCGGCTCTTAAGCGGTTCCGAAAAACCGCCCACGCCCTCCCCCGATACCGGACTTATGTTGTTTTGTTCGAAATGGCGCGCCGACATGAAAATTATTATCGGGATACGCTTATTCAAATCGTACCCCAGCTCGTCCGACATCTTGATGTAGGCGTCCTCGGCAATCTCGGCCCCCCAATCGAGGAGAAAATCTTCCTCCTCGTAGTAATAGATGTCGAAATGTTCGGTGGGCAGGATCCGCCAGGACAACTTCTCGTTGCGGACGACGGACTTACCGAAAGCCGCCGCGCGCGCGGCGGTAAAAACGACCCCGAGAGCCAAGGCCCATGCCAGTTTGTATTTAAAACCTCGCAACTTCACGCGTCTGTGCCACGTCGTGGGGTTGGAGCGTGTATACGAAGTCATCCACAACTTCTTCGAGCAGCTCATCGAAGATCTCTTTTTCCTTAAAAGAGGCCTCGGTAACTTCGCGTTGTTTATAGGTATTCATCGTCGTCGCTTCGAATTCCCGCCGGCGCATCAAACGCCCCGTCCTGACGTCGAGCGCTTTGACGGTCAGCCGCAAGGTATACCTTAAATTCACGTCCATGTACCGCGTGGCGTACGACGTCCCGAGCTCGAACGGAGCTATCGCCCGGCGATCCGCGGTGTAGAGCTCGTTGCGGACGTCGCCCTCCGGGCTATAGGTCCGCTGTATAAATTCGACTTCGCCGATGAGCACCGCGTCCACCCCCAACTCGGCGCCTAAAGCCACGGCCTGGTCCCTACTCGACGGATCGAAGAAATCGACCCGGTCGAGGGCGGCCTCGACCGTCTCGGCGGGTTCGACGAGGAAATTTTCCTCAGCCGCCATCTTCTCGCGCACCGCCTTCGAGGCCAAAAGGCCCTCGTCCTCCTCGCCCTCGAACGGCAGCACGCCGACCCGCTTGTACACCGACGGGTCGATTTCGGGCGGCTTCTTCACCTGAATGACGATGAAACGTTCGTAGCAAGCCAAGCCCAGCATCATAACTGATATCAGAACGGCGGCCGCCGTAACTCTTTTTATGACGTTTACTGTCCTCATATCTTTTAAATACCCCCGGCGCTAGTCGAGCCCCCATTTCTTTTTATCGCGCTGGACCTTATCGTTTAGTTCGGTCCGCAGCCCGCCGGCCTCGGCCGTAATTTTGACCAGGCGGTCGCGCTTTTCAGGCTCTCCTTTTTCGCGATATTCTTTGGCTACCATTAACGCCAACAACATCTTATCTATGTAGAGCACGTACCCTTCGTTCAATTCGTTCGTGTGGTCGTCGTACGTCAAAATGGAATTGAAACCCTCGCGGGCTTTTACGAGCCGGGACTTGATGTCGCCGGCGACGTCGTCTGAGAAGTCGCCGCTTTGTAGATTCAACCGTTCCACGTCCGCGGCCGCGTTGTTAAGCGAACTGATCAGGGAGGACGCGGTGGCGTAGTAATCGATAAAAGCTTCTTTGCCGCCGGGCCATGCCGCGCCGGCCAAAGCCAAAGCCGTTAAAATCCCAACCAACAGCCTCATCGGGGCCAATTCCTTCCGGAAAACATTACAATTTCCACGATAATTTTAACACCGCCGCCACGCGTTTGCAATGCCAAACGCCGCGCCGACTTTAGACGGTGCCGCCGAAAAAGCCGTTTAACGCCCCAAGTCGGAAAAAGGGCGGGCCGGAGCCCGCCCATGCCGACGCGTACACACCAAGCCACCGTTTACCGGGCCACGACCAGCCGGCGCGCGGCGACGTCGCCCGGCGTCCGCAGCCGGTATATGTACACCCCGGGCGCCACCGCGGAGCCGTCGTCGCCCGCCAGGTTCCACACCACCTCGCGTTCCCCGGCCTCCGCCGCACCGGAGTACAGCGTAGCCACCCGCCGGCCGCTCAAATCGTATACCTCCAGCTCGGCCGTCGTCGCCTCCGGCAGCGCGAACTTTATCGTCGCCGCCGTCCGCGCCGGGTTGGGGTAGCTCTGCGCCAGCGCGAATACCCGCTTCTGCGCCGTCGGGACCTCCACCCGCGCCGGCCCGAAGCGCTCCTTGCCGCCGCTCAGGTCCACGGACTCCAGCAGGTACTTGTACGCCGTGCCCGCTTTCACGCCGCCGTCTTCAAACTCGTACGGCGAGCGCCCTACGATCAGCGCCTCGTTCAATTTCACGTAGTCGGCGCCGCCCCCCACGTCCTCCAAGCGGTAGAGGTTGTAGCCGGCGTGGTTCTCCTCGCGCGAGACCTTCCACGCCACCAGCACCCGGCCCTCGCGCGCCGTCGCGGTGAACGACTCCAGCGTAATTTCGTCGTTGGGATATAAGAATCGGATGCCGTTTATATCGTCCTGATGCAGCGTACGCTTCTTCGTCTCGCCGGTAGACGCGTAACCGTACATCGTAAAATCCCGCGAGGCGGCGTCGTACAAATCGGCCAGGACGAGGTTGTGACCGAATTCGTGGGTCGCTATGTTCTGGACATCCATCCGGTACACCTCGCCCTTGTCGGACCAGGTGAAGTTATGGCCGTTGAAGCAGACGTCGTTTTCGACTACCTTATAAAACGTACCGGCGTCCGTCATCCAGAAGATGTTCACGGCGATGGCGCCCGCCGCCCACGGCCAGCCTCCCTGACCCGAGTATCCGGGCTCATACCAAACGCAGAGGTTAACGCCGTCGTAGCCGTAATTGATAGTGCTCGTATTAACGCCGCGTTTGTTGCGGTACCACTGCTTGGTAACGTTGGACCAGGTATTAAGCGACGAAGCCAGCGCGGCGAACTCTTTCGCGCAGTCCGGCGTGCCGAGGTTGTTGAACCTCATCGTCCAGGGGATCTGCTCCTCACCGTGCTTTACTATCTTGCCGCCGTAATAGAAGACCTTAAAGCCGAACGCCGGCGCCGCTATGGCTATAATCAAAGCGATTAAAAATACCTTCTTCATTTGCGCACCCTTCCGGTCAAGTCTAACGGCCCGCGGCCGCTACCTCGGCCAAGAATTGGTTTAACGTTTTTCCGGCCGGTAGAACGGTTCCGTCAACCACCGACATTTTACCCTGAGCGCCGTCCGGGCACTTGTACGCGCCGCCGTCTACGGGGGCGAGGAACAGAACTACCTCTTCGCCGACCTCGAACGTCGCCTCTTCCATAATTACGAGCGCCAGGCCGCCGTATTCGCCGCCCATGTACCGCACCGTAACGTACTCGTCCGCGTTCGACCCTACCGCCGTATCGCCGACCCTAACCTTCGCCTCGGAGAAAATTATCCCGGCGGCGTCGGGCGCGTACGACGTCACGTCTTCCACCGTCCCCGCGACGACCAACGTCGCGTGGTCCGCCAGCTCAGCGGTCGTAATTGGCAGCATCGCCGCCGACGCAGCCGCGACCCACGTCGCGAGTAAAGCCGCTAGCCCAACAAACGCTTTCCGCATCGAAACCTCCTATTGATAATGATTATTAATATCATTATAACTTAAATCGCCGCCGTTGTCAAATTAAAATGTCGAAACCCCCTCATTTTCATAATTGCGGCGCGGCTCAAGCTAACGACGTCGCACCGCCGCTCTAACGAGTACCCCCGGCCAACATCTCGACGAACGTTTCGAGCCGCAGACGCTGCTGCGCCGACAGCGGCCCGGGCCGCTCGCCCTCCAGCGTCAAGACCGGGACCGGCACGGCGCGGCGTACGAGAATATCCTGGATCCCGCGGTAACAGAAGGATTGGACGTAATGCACCAAGCCCTGCACGCCGCGGCGTTCTACCTCTTCCAATATATCGGCTATGCGGGTCCCGGCGCCGTAAGGGTAGGTATAACGAGTGTACGCGTCGGCCAGGTCGTCGCCGCCGGCCAAGAGCGCGAATTGCCGCGGCAGCTCGTTGAATACGACCGCGGCCCCCAAACTCTCCAGAAACTCAAAGAGGTCGTCGTTGATGGGGGGAACGCCGGCTACGCCCAGGCGGACGCGCTTCGTTTGCCCGCGCCGGCCGCGCACTTCCGCCAAGAACCGCGTCGCTTCTTCTTCAAATTCTTCGACCCCGACGCCGAAATCGCAAGCCTTCAGCAGCCAATCGAAGTTCTCGCGGCCGGACACGATGCCCTCGCGCCACGTCAGCTCGTCCACCTCCGCCAGGAGCGCCCGGCTTCGCGAGAGGCGCGCGAAAACTCCTTCAGCGGCGCTTACGGTCGTTTCGAATCGGCCGGCGAGCGCCTCTACGGCGAGGGTTGTCGCGGCCCGGTCCGGCCGTGAAGGAAACGCGAACGCGACGACGTCGACGCCCTCGTCCGCCAAGACCTCGCCCAGCGCGGCGGCGTTGGAACAGTCGCCCCCGGTCACGACAACGACGCGGCCGAAACCCTCCTCCTTAACGGTGGCGTAGATCCCCTTTATCCAAGCGCAGGTGCTACGCGGGAAACCTACGCTTTCGGCCTCTTGCACCGCGCGTTCGGCGTCGCCGCGGCCTATGAATAAATTATTGAGGTCCACCGGCCTATAGCCCGCCGCCCAGAGGACCTCTATAGGAAGGGTAGTCGTGATGCCGACGCGTACGTCGCGCGCGAGCAAGCTAGGGCGTCACTCACCTCCGCCCTCGGCCTCGTCCGCCGTTTCCCGAACGTAAACGTAGTTGGCGCCGTGGCGCCGCTTGCCGCCGAAGCCGGCGCCCCTCGCGGCGCGTTCCAAGCCCTCGTACGACATCTCGGCCCACGTCTCACGCGAGACGCCGGTCCGGACGCGCACCAACATCTCCTGTTCAACGCTGTACGTCAATTGGGCATTACCGGGGCTCTGCCACACGACTCTGTAGAGGGCGTGGCCGGGTTTATCTTCCATCATGTCGACGAGGGTTTGCGCTTGCTTGCCGGAGTCGAACATCCGACCGCGGCGGCCGAGGTAAAGGGTTTCCTCGGTCTGAGTAGTGACTTCGGGTCGGCCGCCCAACGTTCCTTCCGGGTCCAGTAAATCTTCCGAGAGCTTGAGCTCACGGAACCCGGGGCGGTTTACGCGCAGCGTCGCCACCAGCGCCAGCGTATCCGCCTCGGGCGAACGCGCTTTGGCAACGTCGAAGTAGACGTTAACCCAAACGATATCGTACTCGTCGTACCGCTCCTTGTCGAAGTAGTTCAACAGTCGCTCGATATCCTTGGCCGGCGTCGACGGGTCGACGGCTATGTTCATACGCACCGACGGTTCCGCGGCGTCGTCGTCCACGTCCATCTTTCCGACGACGTACTCCACCGGCGGCGGCGTGTACCCTTCTCCCGGCGCCGCGCTCTCGGCACCCTCTTCGCCGCGGCGGCACGCGGCCGTGAAAATAAAAACGGCCGCCGCAAGCCACAAAATCCCGCAACGTCTCATAGTCGTGGTTTTACGTCGCGCCGCCCAACCGCTCGAACGACAGCGCGAGCCCTTTCAACGTGAGGTCCGCGTCGACGCGCGGCGCCGTCTTCATAACCGGCGCTACGACGTTCGCCAGGCCGCCGGTCGCGACCAACGCGCCGCGCTCCCCCCTCTCCTCCCGTATGGCTTCGACTATCCCGTCGGCGGCGCCCGCCGCGCCCAGGATGATGCCCGCGCGCAAAGCCTCGTCCGTGTTTCGCCCCACCACCCGCGGCGGCATCGTAAGGCCCACCGCGCCCAGGCGGGCCGCCTCCGCGAAAAGGCTCTTGGCCGAGACGACGACGCCGGGCGCTATCACGCCCCCGACGTACGCGCCGTCGGCGGCCACGACGTCGAAATTAGTGGCCGTGCCGAAATCCACCGCCACCGCCGGCGCGCCGTACAACTCGCGCGTCGCCAGGGCGTTGACGACGCGATCCGGGCCCACCTCCGCCACGTTCTCATAGCGCACCTCGATGCCCAACGCGTCGTAGTCGTCGCCCACTACCACCGGCGCTACGCCGAAATATTTCTCGAGCGCCGCCGCCAGGCACGACGTGAGCGGCGGCACCACCGAGCACATTACGGACGGCAAGGCGGCCGCGGCGCCGCCGTTGAGCTCCACCAGGTGCCGCAGCTGCGCCCCGTATTCGTCCGCGGTCCGCGACGCGTCGCTTGAGAAGTCAACGTGAAACTCGAGTCGACCGCCGACGAAGTATCCGCCGGCGATAGACGTGTTGCCCACGTCGAGCGCGAGCAATTTATCGCCCATAAGTTACGGAATTAAATTGGAGGAAGGGGCGCCCGCCGGATTTCCCGCGCCGCCCGTTTACGGCGTTGATTCGTTCTTCCCCGGCTCCTTGTCTTCCGCTTCTTCGGTAATTTTACCGCTAATATCCCGCGAGGCTTTCTTAAATTCGCGAATGCCCTTGCCCAGGCCGCGGCCTATCTCCGGCAGGCGTTTGGCGCCGAATAAAAGCAGCGCGATAAGCAGTATAAGTAATACTTCCTGAATGCCGATCGAACCGAACATTTTAATCAACCCCTGTAGGTTGCGGGCCGCGGGTCCTCTGGCGCTGCGCTAGAAGGCGGCCGAGGCCGACGCCCGGTGGCTGGACTCGAGCCCGGTGTCAGAGAGAAAAGCGTAGTCGATGCCGAAGGAAGCGCCCAGCGCCCTCACCGCGAGCCCCACGCCGCCGGTCAAGGCGGAACGCTCGCTCCCCAATCGCACCGCTACCGTCCTCCGGTACCACCACTCGCCGCCGCCGCAGAAGTCGAAGCTCGCGTCGCCCGCGGCGAGCTGAGAGGCGAAGTCGTAGCCCGCGAACTTGACGTTGCAGTCCGCGGCCAGCGTGAACTCGCTGTCCCACTTCGAGACCGCGCGCCGGTACGCTCCGCCCAACTTGACGTTGGTGGGAATCGTCTCTTTCTTACCGGTATCCCATTTCAGATTGGAATATATATTCTGGACGTTCACGCCGACGGTGAACGGCCCGAACGGGCCCGCCTTGGCCGCGACGTCGAGCGCCTGGCCGGAGGAGTTGGCGTCTTCTTCGAAGTCTTCCAGGTGCCGGCCCATTATAAAGATGCCGCTCGCGCCGACGTTAAACTTGGGCAACAACTCGCGGCCGTACGAGCCGTATACGGCGTAATCCCCCGAATCCGCGTACCCTTTCAACACGGGCCTCCTGTTCGGCGATTCGGGGTCGTTCCAGCCCGTAATGGGAATATCGTCGACGGCGCACATCAACAGGCCGCCGCCCACGGCGCCGTACTTGCCGAGGTTATACGCGCCGTAAATGCTGTCGTACGCGGCGAGGCCGTTGAAGGTGTAGGAGTGCATGGCGGAGAAGGCGGCCCGCTCCACCGAGGGCATCCCGGCTGGGTTCCAATAGGCGGCCGTAGCGTCGTCGGCCACGGCGACGAACGCGCCGCCCATCCCCAGCGCCCGGGCGCCGGCGCCGTACGTCATCCAATCGGCGGCGTATTTATTTTCGTCGGCATTTGCGCTCGCCGCCGCTATCGCGAGAAGGACCGCGGCAATAAATAACGGTTTCATATCGTTTACCACGCTACCTCAGTTTAAACATCTTCTGCCGGGCGACGATCTTCTCACCGCCGGCCCGGGCGATGATTTTATAGAAGTAAACGCCGTTGGCTATGCGGTCGCCGTCGCCGTCGCGGCCGTCCCAGTGGATCTGGTTGTAGCCCGCCGGCAGGCCGCCGGTTTCCAATTTCTGGATCAAGCGCCCGGTGGCGGTGTAGATCTTAATGACCAGGCTGTCGACGTCGCTCGAGGCTACGAACGTGAAGTAGGTATCGTCCTTGAACGGGTTCGGGCAATTCATCACTTCCGCCATGCCCAACGCCCCGCTCACGACGCATTGGACCTTCCGCTGGCTCTTATTGCCCAAGCTGTCGTACGCCGTCACGGCGATTGTACTCACGCCGTCTGCCAGCGAAATCTCTTTCTCCACCGAGCCGCCGCGGTAATCGCCCACCTTGGCCTTGTAATAATAAGTGAGGTCCAGAACGGTCGGCGTCGATTTGGGGTCGGGTTTAGTTATGCGGGCGGAGAAGGGCACGAAGGTTCTCTCGCCCTTATCCTTATCTATGGCCTCGAGGTTGCGCGCGACGAGGACGCCGCTCTCGTCGCGCACGTCGACCAGAAGCGTGGGGGTCGGGTCGGTGGGGTCGCCGCTGCGGAAGGAATAATCGTTCAAGTAGACGTCGATATCCGGGCCGACGTTGTCGCCGGAGCTAACCTCCCCTGCCACGTTGACCGTTACGTCCTCGTTGCAGACGTATACCCGGCGGAAGCCGGTCCCGTAAGCCACGGCTTTAACGTGAACTACGCCGTCCTCGGCGACGGGCGCGAGCGACGGGACGCGGTACGGCGACGCCGCGGCCGGCGCCGGCGGTCCGGCCCCCTCCGCGGCCGCGGCCGCGTTATCGGCCGCCGCGGACGCCGCCCCCGCCGGAGCCGCTTCTCCCGCGGCAACGGGAGGCCCGGCGTCGAAGCTCGGGATAGGATTGACGGGCATCGTCGGCACGACCAACGTCGCGTCGAAGCGGCCGTTCAAGACCTCGACATCCGTCGTAGCGAGCAACCGGTCCCGGTAGATGTCCCTGTCCATGTCGCCGCTGTAGAAGTACCAAGGCCGGTCGAAAAGCTGCACCACGGCCTTGCCGTTGAAGTTGTTGGGCACCGTACCGGCGACCTTGACCTTCTCGCCCCGCTTCACCTTAGCCTTATTGGGGGTTAACTTCAACCCCGGCCGCGGCGTGGCGAGCGTCATCGACGGGTCGCCGAGCAGTACGAACATGTCGCGGATGGTTTCGCCGACTTTTATTTTACCCACCAGATGGGCTTCGCCCACCGTTACGCCGCTCCACCGCGCCTTCTTCTTGGGGAAGACGTAGCCGTAGAAACTTTGGAGGAAAGCGTGTTGTGCGCCCTCGTACCCGAGGCGGGTCGAGCCCAACGCCGCGACCCCGCCCTTACGCGGCACTTGCAAGATGTACTCGCTGATACATTGCCCGAAATCCAGCGGCTCGTTTTCCGTCCCGTACCACTGGTCGAAATAGGCGGTCGAACAAGAACATTGTATGATGACGGGCAAGTACGGGGCGTTCTCGAGGGCGTCGACGTCGTCTACCGGCGGCAGGTCCTTATGGTGGAGGAAGAGGTTCTCGTGGGACCAAACTTGGGGGCCGCCGTGGCCGGCGTAGTGCATGATTATGCCGTTGAAGCCCTTCAAGAAATCGGGCTTCATAATCCTACCGACCCAATATTGGCGCTCGCCCCGGGACATGAAGTCGAAACCCGTTTCTTCTATTCTGTCGACGGGGAAACGGCGTGTCAGCCATTCGATATATTCCTTGCGGACCTCGAAACCCAAGGGGGTAAACTCCTCCTCCAGGTTTTCGTTATCCCGGGTAAAGTCGCCCCGGCCGCCGCCCGACTCGGTCTTGTCGTCGTTGTCGGCGACGAGGATTACGCGGTTATTCCAGGGGCCGTTGGCCGCGTGGCGCTCGTACGCCACGACCTTCTCCACGATGGCGTCGATGTTATCGTCGAACGGGGCGGGAAAGCGGCCTACCGCCAGGTCCGGGGCCAGGCTGGCGCTCATCGCGACGAAATAGTTATCCGAGGAGGTACGGCCGCTGGACGACGTGTTGATGTAGTACGTGGGGACCTGGTTGCGGCCGAACTCGCGCCAAAGCTCGCGGTTGGCAAAGTTCCCGTAGTTATCCCGATGGTCTAAATAGGCATCGCCCACCAGGAAGAGGTGGTCGGGGAGCTCGCCGCCCGGGCGGTAGATCGCCTTACGGTAGACGTCTTTCACCAATAACCGCGTCGCGCCCGGGTCGTACAACCCCCACGAGTATTCGTCGTAGACGTCCGTAACGCGGGCGACGAGGACGTTGAGGCCCGCGGCCCGGCGCAGGTTAACCAGCGGCATTACGTTGTCGTAGTAACCGTCGTAAACGACGACGACCAAGTCGACGTTCTCGTCCACGTCGCGCAGCTTCGAGCCGGCGTCCAGATAAACGTCCCGCGGCTTGCGGGCCGCCGACGGCGACGCCGCCACGTACCAGCGCTGACCCGAAGGTATGTCGTCCGTGAACCGAAGCGTGTACTCGTTACCCGCGGCCTTAACTTCGAAAGCCGCCAGCCGCCGGCCCCGCGTAACGTCGTAGACGACCAGGTCATCGGTAGTAAAGCCGGGGATTTCGAAGAGGACCTTGCCGTTCGTACCGGGCGGATTGGAGAAATGGAGGTAGTCCTGGTATGCGCGGAAGTGCCGCGGGTACTCGAACTCGAAGTGGTCGAGCATTATGAAGTCGATGGGCGCCCGGTCCCCCACCTCCTCGAAGTAAAGGCGATTTTGGCCGTCGATGAGGTGCCTGCTCGGGAACCGGCGGTGGAAGTACGTCTCGACGTCCGCTTTGTAATTATCTTCTTCGAAAATTATATGGTTTTTATCCGGGTAATTCAGATAAACGATGGTGTGGTGGGGGCCGTTGCCCTCCAAGCCCTCTTGCTCGCGGACCATTATCTGTAAATACGTCTTCGGCGCGCCCGCGCCGTTGACCGGGTCCTTAAAGGTGAACGATTTTATCCGCGACGGCCCGGTGGGCGCGTTGAATATGCGCCAATACCAGTACTCGTCCTCTTCCAGTATTGCGTTCTCGGTTTCGGCTACGTCTTGATTATCTTCCTCCAGGCGTAATCGGTCCCAGAAGTAGGCGGGTTTAGTCCCGCCCGTAGGCGCGACGGCCGCCGCCGTCATCCTCTTTCCGGGCACGGCGTCCGCCACGAGCCAATAGAAGTTGTACCTCGTGAACCGATTCTTGGAGAATTTCTGCGCGCCGTTTTCACCGGGCTCGATATGCTCGAAGAAGTCGCAGCCGTGGCCGTAGAACTCGACGTAGTCGCTCGCGTCGAAGCGGCCGTCGCCCTGACCGGCTACGTAAATCGGGAGCTCGGTCAAGCCCGGCGGCTCGTAGTTGAAGTCGCGGGGCAGGCGCTTGGCGGGGCCGGCGAAAAAGCGCAAGTTGGCGGGGTTGAGGGTGTCCACCGGGAGGCCGGTGGCCTTCAACTCCGCGTAACTAAGGCGGTACAACGCCTCCTCCTCCACTACTACCTTCACCGCCGCCTTGCCGGCGAAGTCCGTAGGCCAAACGTCGCCGTCTCGGGCGGGCGCGATGCCGCCGGCGAAAGGCCACCGCGACGCGACCTCGTGGTTGAGGACCACCGCCGGAACGACCCGGGTGAAGATGCCGTCCTCGGCCGGGCGGGCCGGATATCGGGCGTTGGGCCGGCGGACGCCGCCCCGGAACGATACCCGTACGACTACGCTTTTGACTACCCGCAGCGTACCGGCGGCCGGTTGGTATTGATAGGGGTAAACCGCGACCGATATCAACCGATAGCCGCGCATCACGTCTTCGCCCTCGAGCTCGGCGAACTTGGCGGGGTACGTACCTTCGCGGTACGCCACCGCGTCGTAGGCAAACTCTTCGCTCAACGTCTGCTCGCCGTGGCGCTCCTCGACCTTCAGTCGAGGCCGCGGGTACAAGTCGACGCCCGTCCGCACGTCGAACGACACCCTCTCGACTTCGACCGAAACGTGGGCCTCGGGCGGCGCGGCGACGTGGACGCGGCGCATTAGCAACTCCGGCTCGCCTACGTCGCCGGTCGCCAAGAAGTAGGGCAAGGAGAATCTCTCGAAGCGGCGACCGCCGGCTTCCACCTCAGAAACGCGGGGTTCCGGGATAGTTACCTCGAAGATGCAGCCACTCTCGGTTGAAGACAGCAGAACGACCTCGCCCGCGCCGGCGGAAGACGCGTCCCCCGGCACGCCCGAAGTCACGACGGCCGGCGGCACCGGCCTGTTATCGTCGGCCGCGGCCGGCGCAGGCGCCGCCGGCGGTAGCGGGCCCGCCGCGGGCGCCGGGGCCCCCGGCGCGGCCGCCCAAGCAGCGGCTCCAAATGTAAAAACCGCAAGGAGAACTTTTCGCATATTTCCTCTCATCGTAACACCGGTTTAATAAAACGGCGAAAAACTACCATACCGGGGCCGAAATAGCAAGGCAAATAAACTTACGGCAATATATCCTCTATAAACGAGGCCAACGTCTCGATTTGCGTTTCCCTATTATAAGTGGACACTATAGTCGATTTCGTTTCATATTTTATGCCGCCACGGCGCCAGCCGTCGAACGCCGCCGCCAAGCCGTCCGCTATCGCTTTCGCATCGTCCGGCGGTACGACGACGGCTCCCCGCGTCGCCCGCGCCAAAACGTCCCTCGCCTCGCCGGGTGGCACCGCGGCCAGAATAGGGCGCCCGGTACCCAGGTATTCGTAAAGTTTACCCGGAACCAGCGCCGGGCCCTCCTCCGCGACCATCGCCAGCATGAGCAAATCGGCCCCCCGGCACGCCCGCATCGCGTCGGCGTGGCGAAGGTAACCGGCGTAATAAACCACACCTCGTAAACCCAACTCTTCGGCCACGCGGAGGTCGTCGGCGCGGTTGATGCCGAGCATATAGAATTTCGCCCGGGCCGCGAAGTCGCCGTCGCGCTCCCGCGCCAGCGCGAACCCCTCCAACAGCGGCCGGGCGCGCCGGCCGCCGCGGAATGAGCCGTTGTGAACGACGACGAAATCGCCGCTATCCGCCTTGGCCAGCGGCTCGCCGAAATCGGCCGGGTCGAAGCCGTTGGGCAACGTCAGGATTTTAAGATGCGGCTCGCCGGGCTTAGCGAATTGGCACGCCATACCCCCGGTGTTGGCCACGACGCCGTCGGCGGC
>JAUWLW010000001.1 GCA_030613505.1 Candidatus Zixiibacteriota bacterium | reverse complement strand
CTACTACCGCGTGTTCTTCCGCGAGGGCGGCACGATCGCCGCGGTCGGAGCGTTAGGCCAAAGCCACGGCAAGTCCTACACGATATGGAAGGCGTGGTTCGACGCGGCCGGCGCGCTTCGCCTCTTCCACCCTGTCTATAGACGCGACGGGAAGACGAGCAAGGTCGCGATCGCGGCTTTCGCGGGGAGCGTGGAGGATACGCGCGTGCGTTGCCTGATTTCGGGCGACGCGAGCCGCATAGATATGGAGGTGCGCGGCGGCCCGTACGCCCGGCTGCCGTTCACGGTCATCCTCTACGAGGAGCGGCGCGGCGGCGCCGAGGGGTATAAAAAGCTGGTCGGCGACTAACCCCGGAATATGTAGCGATAAAAAAACCCCGCCTTTCGCAAGGCGGGGTTTGCGTACGGGTCGCGTTGTCTTAAGTGGGGAGGGGTTTTAGTCGGTTGCTACTCTTTGCTTTCGTCGGCGCGGCCGAGCAACCTAGCCGCGACGTTCTTGCGGCGCGCCCAGAGGTAAAAGCGCCGCGCCCCCAACAAGGCGAGAAGCGCGACGAGCGCCAGCGGGACGGCTACGATCGCCACCTGCGCCAAGAAGAGGATTATCCCAAACAGCGCCCCGACCGCCCCGGCCAACGCGGCTAAGACTTGCTCCAGCGTGGAGGGCTCACCTGCCTCCGGGGCCGCGGGGATATCTACGGGCTTCTTGAGCGTTATGTATATCGAGCTGAACGCGGCACGGTTCTTCAGGTAGAGGATCTTCCCGGCCAGCCGCTCGATTTCCTCGGTCGTGCCGTTTATCTCCCGCTGTAGCGCGACGACGTCCTCGAGTTTGCCGGTCCTCGTCCTCAATATCTCGATGAACCGGTCCCGCGCCTCGATCTGGTTGTCGAGGCGCATCTGGAGGTCGACGTACTCCTCGGTTACGTCCTCGGCTTCGACTACGAGCTCGACCACGTCGCCTATCTTCTGGGTCGAAGCGATTGCGGCGTCGAAGCGGTCCGCCGGAACTCTTACCGCGACGACGCAGGTATCTTCGTCCTCGTACCTGCGGCGCTCGACCTTGACCAACTCGCCGCCGTGCGCCGCGACTACTTCTTGGACGCTGCTCAAACCTTCGTCGACGTCGTCGACGTGGATGAGGAGCATGCCGGTTTTTATTACGGTGCGCTTGGTGAACGCGTCTGCGGCGCGCCCGGCGCCGGCTATGCGCTCCGCTATAGCGTCAAGGTCGCCGCCGGCGCCCGTTCTACCCGCGACGCCGCCGCGGCTGCTAAGGCCGGCTATTCCTTCCATGCCGCCCCCCAGGCCGGTGCCGCCGCCCAGGCCCATACGCCCTCCGCCGCCTCCGCCTTCGCCGTAATGGCGTTCGTCGACCTCAACTCTCGTCGACTTTTTGTCGCGGTCGCCCAAGCGCTCCTCGTCCAGGCCTAATTCCTCTATCGCTTTCTCTTCGGCCGTCTTCTCCTTCCCGCCGCACCCTCCTAATGCGCCGAAAAGGAAAAAACCGGCCAGGAGCGCGCTGGCAAATTGCAGCGGCCGTAGCCGGACTTGGCGTACGGATGACGCCATCTTATATATCGGCCTCATGTCTCCTCCTTTCGTTTATTTTGACCCGTACGCACCTTTAAGTTTAGCCGATTGCGGCGCCTCGGTCAAATGGCGGCCCGGGCCCCTTTGCAAATTCCCCTTGCTTCGCAACCCGCCGAGGTTTATTATAAGCAAAAAAGCGAACGGCAAAAGGAGGCCGAGATGCTCGTTGAATTCGCTATATACAAAATAGTCCCCGGCAAGGAGCCGCAGGCGCTGGGGATACTGGAGGAGCAGGCCGCCGCCAAGCGCCGTCAGGAAGGCTGCCGCGACGCCCGCGTCCTCTCCGCGTCGCGCTCCGTCGCCAGCCCCTCCACCGACCCCGAGCTTATCCTCACCCTGGCCGAGTTCGACGACGCCGCGGCCTACGCCGCGCACCGGGACCTCGTCGCCGAGGACGAGAAGAAAGCCGGCAAGGCCGCCCTCACCGGCTTGACCGCCGCGCCGCCTATGGTCGGCGTCTTCGAGTAGGCGCCGGCCTTAGTAATTGGTAATTAATAACTCCCGCCCGTCCGCGCGGCGCGTCCCGCGCGGCGGTACTTTATCGGCGCAATACCGCGGCCTTACCTCTTCGACGTTGAAGCCGTCATACAGCGCCCGCACCGCGCCGCAATCTTTGTAGCTCACCAGCCACCGACCTTTAAGGCCCGTAAGGATGCCGTGGAGGCGCTCGTGGTCCGGCGGCGTGAAGTCGCCGCCGTAGTAGCGCTCGGTCCCGACGTACGGCGGGTCGAGGTAGAAGGTGGTATCGGCCGCGTCGTACCGCCCCAGGCAATCCGCGTAGCCGAGGTTCTCTATCGTTACCTTGTTGAGCCGCCGCGCCCAGAGCTTGAAGTCGGCCAGCATGGAATATTTGCCGGGGTACTTCTTGCTCGAGCTGAAGCCGCACCCCACCTGCCCCGAGAACGCGTTCTTCACCAGGTAATAATAGATCGCCGCGGCGGCGACCGCGTCTCCCGCCCGGACGCCCTTACGGAGTTCGCCGTACAGCCTCCGCGAGCGCGGCAGGAGCTCGAGCGCCTCGGCCAGCTCGTCGGGCGCGTCCCGCACGACGCGGTAGAGGTTGACGAGGCGGCCGTTGACGTCGTTCAACACCTCGACGTACGACGGCTCCCGGGCGAAGAGGACCCACCCCGCGCCGCCGAAGACTTCGCAGTAGCAGCGCGACGCCGGCAACTTATCCGCGACGACGCGGGCGAGGCGGGACTTGCCGCCGATGTAATTAAGAAAAGACCTCATAATAATGGTCGACATCGCCCTCGAGGGAAAGGGCGCCTTGATATTCGGGGTCGTTTAACATAGACTAACTTCCCGAGGTGAGGTGCGCGTAGCGTGACGGCGGAAATAATAGAGAGGCCGCGGCGGTCGAAGTTCATTCGGTATTTCGATAAGACGCCGCCCGGGATCGTCTGTCCCCATTTCCACATCCTGGCGCACGGCAACGGCTGCGTCTTCCGGTGCGCGTACTGCTACCTCCAACTCACTTTCCGCGGCAAGGTGCACCAGACGATCTTCACGAATACCGACGACATGCTGCGCGAGGTGGACCAATTCCTCACCCGGGAGGAGCCGTCGGTCCTCAACGCCGGCGAGCTCTCGGACGCGCTGGCCGTCGACGACCGCACGGGCCTTACGAAGGAGCTCGTCCCCCGCTTCGCCTCCCAGGATCGGCACTTGCTGGTTCTGCTCACGAAATCCGCCAACGTCGACAACCTTCTCGCGCTGGAACACAACGGGCGGACGGTAGTCTCTTTCTCCGTAAACGCCGCCGACGTGGCCGCGAAATATGAGATCGGGTCGCCGCCCCCTCGCGAACGGGTGGAGGCGGCCCGCCGGGCCGCGGCGGCGGGATACCGGATCCGCTTCCGCGTCGACCCTATCATCCCCATTCCGGGGTGGGAGAACTCGTACCGTTCGTTGCTCGCGCATGTTTTGGAAGTAACCCTTCCCGAACGCATCACGTTCGGTTCGCTGCGTTATTACCCAAACGTCAAGACGTACGCCCGCAAATTGGGCCGCGACACCTCGGCCTTCGACTACGCCTCCGAACACACACCCGCCGACGGCCGGCGGCGAATCCCAACGGCGCGGCGTTTGCATATCTATAAACATTTAATTGACCTGGTTCCCGCGGGGATGGAATTCGGCCTATGCAAAGAGACGGACGCTTGCTACCGCGCGTTGGGGATTAAAAACGTCGTTTGCAACTGCACGCTTTAAATCCTTAGGGAAAGTGAACGACGACGTCGCCGGGAACGCGGTTCTCCACCGCGAACGCGAAGCCGAAGGACCCCGGCTCCGCGGCGGGCGACTCCGCCGCCAACGGCCCGGTGCGGCGGCAGCGCTCCGCGGCCAGGACGAGCTCGCGCTCGTACAGGCCGTCGTCGCCGTCGTACAACCTCAGCGTGGCGAGCAGCTTGAACGCCGTTGGCGAGCTGAACGGGCTGACGACGACCGTTTTGCCGCCGCCGGCGTCGGAATAGAAATAGTCCACGTAGACGTAAAGGCCGGCCCGGGCGGCGTGGAACGTCAGCGCCGTCCCGTCGACGGCGTACTCGTCGGGGCCCGGCGTCCCGTCCACGCGCCGCAGCCGCCAGTTGTCGTCGCCGATTACTATCTCCGAAAGCGGGACGACCGTAGTCTCGACCAGTTCGACCTCGTGGGGCGGCTCCGTCGGGACCTGGTGCGGCTCCGCCTCGGCCCGCGCCCCCGTGCCGGCCGAGAGCGCGTCGCCGGTGACCGCGGCCAGCAACTCGGCGTTCAGGTCGTACCACGCTATTTTGCCGGTTATGGCGGCGTCGTTGGGCGAGACGAAGCCCGCCGGCGACGGCAGCGCCACCGCCAGGCCGAAATCTATCTCCACGTCGCCGTAGTCGGGGAAATTCTCGCCCCGCTCGGCGTCTATTACCAGACCTCTTCCTATGAGCTTCATACGCAACTCCCGCGTAGCGCGCGTTAGCGGCGCGCGGCCAGGCGCACACGCCACTCGGTGCGCCCCGCCCGGACGCGTCGCCGCCGGAACGCCCGGCCTTTCTCCCGTTTCAAATAGTCGGTGCGTAAATACTCCGTCTCGAGGCCGAGCGAGCCGGCGCCGGCCGAAGGTATTCCGGCCGCGAATAGGGCCGCCTCGAGCCGCTGCGCCAGCGCCGTTACGGCTTCCTCCGCTTCCGGCCCGTCGCCGTCGACGTAGGTCCAGATACGGAGCGTCACGACGACGCGGCCGTAGTCCCCGGCCGCGGCTTCGACGCCGGACGACGCGGCCTCGACGCAGAACGTGCCGCCGGCGCCGAAGGCCGGGACGTGCTCCGGGTCGGCCTGGTATACGACGGCGCCCGCCAGCTCGCGTTCGACGAGCGCGCGAACCCGCTCTTTGACCTCTCGTACGTAGTTCGTCGCGTCGCGTCGCACCTTACTTCACCGCGTTTCGGATCAACACGCGGACGACGTCGTCGGCCGGGATTTCTACTATCGTTCCGGCCGAGACCGCGTGTGCCGCGGACAGGGCTACCGTGTTGTCGTCGACGACGTAGGCCGGCGCGCCGAGGTCTTCCAAACGCGGTGAGCGCATCGCGACGCGGAACGAACCGTCCTTCCACACCCGCGCCGAGACGTCGCCGTCTTCCCCCGCGGCGTTGTCGCCGCGCTCGTACGCCACGCCGACGAACGTCAAGCCGGCCTCGTCCGCCGCGGGGACCGCGTACCCCGCGGCGTTCAGGCACACCAACGCTCCCTTGTATATCACCGTGCGCGCGGCCACCTTGTACGCGACGAGGATGCCGTCCTTACGCTCGGCGTCGTGATTAGCGGTTAGAGCTGTCAACTCCGCACCTCCTTATTTTTTACCTACCTACAACTTGTCGGGTTCTCACGTCGCAATAAAAAAGCCCGGCTAAAAACCGGGCCCGATTTTCTCGGCGCGAAATTTTCCCGTTACGTCAAGGCGTGAACCTTAGCGACGCGACCAACGACTCGAAATCCTTCTCCACCAAAGGCCACTCGCGCTCGAGGCTCTCCGCGGAGCAGAAGTACACGGTGGTCCCGTTCGCGATGGAGTACACCACGGTATGATGGTAACCGAGCTCGTCGAAGGTGGTGAACTCGAGTCGGGCCGCCCGGCCGAAGCTGAAGTGTTTGTCGCCGAACGAGACCCGGTCGTAATTCAGCTTCGTAACCTTATAGGTGTTTTTCTCGTTTTTCTCCAACAAGCCTTTCAGGAATTTATAGTCGACTTTGAAACCGTAAATGTCGTAGTCGGCGTAAGTTATAGTTATACGGCCGTTTAGTTTTTTATTCTCAAGGCTGGCGGCGACGAGCGTCGTGAAGGCCGTGTTTACGGTCCAATTGCCGCTCGGTACCTCGAACGCCACCTTCGCGTCGCGGCAAATGACCTCTTCCGCGACGGCGGCCGCGGCGGCGCAAAGGCCGGCTACGCATAAAAAACTTATCGTTTTCTTCATAATAAATCCTCCTGTGGGGTTCGCCATCACGCTCGCCTTAATATACTTTAACCCCCACGGCGCCGTCAACTAAATTACTACTTGAAATTTCGGCCGGTTATACGAAACAGCCCTTTTTTGGTGTGGCCGCCGTGCCTTCATATTACCGGGGTGGACGCGACCGATATTAACATAAAGCCGAGATATGTCAAGCACCCGGAAAACCTATTTTTCGCGCGGGCGGGCGGCCTCGATTTCCCGGCCGTTCCGGTATCCCCGTCGGCCTATGAAAAAAGGCCCCGCATGGGGGCCCGTTTTTTCCCATATTACGAATAAAACCGCTATCGAACCGTTTCCTTCAATCCTTTCCCGGCCTTAAACTTTACCGAACGCTTCTCCGGGATGTATATCGTTTCGCCCGTCTTCGGGTTCCGACCCATGCGACCTTTGTTGGTGCGTACTTCGAACGTCCCGAACGAAACTATCGAAACCCGCTCGCCCTTTTGGAGGCTGCCCTGGATAGTGTCGAAAACCATGGATACGACGTCGTCCGCTCGGCTCTTGGGCATGCCGGCCTTCTGCGCCACCACTTGGGCGATATCCGATTTGCTTACCGCCATTTCACGACCTCCTTTCTTAAAAGTCTCTGATCGACGCTAACACACCGCGCCCGCCGTGTCAATCAAAATATGCATACCACATATAGGTTTTTTTACAACTATTTTTTCGGTCAATCCCCCTCGCCGCCGGGGGAAAGCCGTTCTTCGGCCATAGCGCGCCACTCGGGAAGGGCGTCGGGGGCGGCGCGCACCTTCCGCCACTCGTCCGCGGCCCGGGCCGGGTCGACTTCGTCCAGGGTCAACGCCAGGTTCAGGTGGGCGAGCGTATTCGCCGGGTCGATGACGAGGGCCCGGGCCAGCGCCGCCGCGGCGTTCTCGTAATCGCCGGCCTCGCGCAAGGCGGAACCCCAATATATGTACGGCTCCGCTTTGTCGGGCTCCAGCGACGCCGCGACCTCCAGCTCGGCCGCGGCCTCCTCGTACTTCTTCGCCCGGGCCAACGTTACGCCGAGGTTAAACCTGAAGTTGTAGTTTTCGGGCTCGAGCGCGGCCGCCTTGCGGTACGCTTCCGCGGCTTCTGCGAACCGGCCCAACTTGTTTAGGTTGTTGCCCAGGCCGAGGTACGCCTCCGCCAGCTGCGGCGCGAGCTCGATTATGGCGCGGTACTCGTCGGCCGCGCCGGCGTAGTTTCCGGCCGTTTCGTGTATTTCGGCCATGTTCGTGTACTTGGCTATGCTCTGCTTGCGGCGGTGCTCCTCGCCGCCGATGAGCCAGTAACAACCGCCGGCGGCCGCGACGGCGCCGCACGCCAATATTTTTGTAGCCAACAGTTTTAAATTCACGGCGTCGCCTTTCGGTTTTTTTCCTCGAGCAAGCGCTCGAGTCGCTCGCGCGCCTCCGCGGCGCGACGCTTCTCGCCCGGGACGCCCTCGGCTAACCCTAAGTACCGGCGCCACTGCTCCGGCGCCCGGGACGGTTCGGAGCGCTCGCGCGCTACGGCCAGGTTGTAGTTGAAATCCAGGTTGGACGGCTCCAGCGCCAACGCCCGCTCGAAAGCCTCCGCCGCCCACGACGCCAGGTCCGCCTCCAGGTAAAGCTCGCCGATTTGATTGTGCACCTCGGGGGCGTCCTCCAGCCTGGCGGCAGCTTCGTAAAAATCCGCCAGCGCCGCGCCGGGCCGCCCCGTCTCGCGCTCTATCCGACCCAACGCCGCGTAAACTCGGCCCGCCTCGTCGCCCTTTAGCTCCGCGGCCTTCCGCAAAAGCGGCGTCGACTGGTCGTATCGGCGCCAACCCTCGTACGCCAGGCCCATACCCTCCGCGACTTCTCCCTCGTCGTAACCGAGCTCGAACGCCCGCTTGTAAAGCCCCACCGCCAGGTCGTACTTCTTCAACTCGAAATAGACCCGCCCCGATTGGTAGAAAAACCGGCTCTCCAGCGGCGCCAGGCGGGTTCCCTGGTTGAAGGCCGCGGCCGCCTCCGCGTAATCGCCGGCGTAGTAGTTCGCCAGGCCGAGGCCGTAATAAGCGTCGGCGTCGGCCGGCGCCACCTCCAACAGGCGCTGCCAAAAGAACGCCGCTCGGCGGAAGTCGCCGCGCCGGTGGTACAGAACGGCGAGGTTGTGGAGCGCGGCGACGCTGCGGGGGGCCTCGGTCAGTACTTTCAGGTACGCCTCCTCGGCCTCCGCCGGTCGTCCCGCGGCGGCGAAGGTGACGCCGAGGTTGAACCAGGCCGCGGCGTCGTCCGGGTAAAATTCCAAATACCGGCGGTACCGCGCCGCGGCGTCGTCGAACCGCTTCTCGCCGTGGTAGAGTAAACCCAAAAAGAAATAGGTCTCGGGGTACGCCGGCCCCGCCGCCGCCTCGTAATGCTCGGCCGCTTTGCCCCTCGAGGTTCGCGATTGATAAATCCTTCCCAGGTAGTAATGAGCCCGGCCGTCGTCGGGCCGGGCTATCAGCGTTTCGAAAAAGGCCAGCTCCGCCGCTACGTAGTCGCCCGCCCAGAACGCGACTTCGCCCGCGAGCAGTCTCGCTTCCACGGCGCTTTCGTCGCCGACCGGCGGCGCGGCGCCGGCGCAAGCCGCGGCCGCGCAAATAGCGGTAAACGCCCAGCTCAGCCGCCTAACCGCGGTAACCCTCCCGCGCCAACGCGGCGTGTCGCCGCTGCGCATCTTTTAATTTTTCCATCGTTATGCCGGTGTTTGTCTTGGACATCTCCAATAGTTCTCGGTACAACGTCGCCGCTTTGCCCTTGTCGAAGTTTTCGTAGACCAGGGCCAGGTCGTACCGGATATTCATGGAATAGGGCGCCACCTCGAGCGCCTGTTCGTAGTACCGGGCCGCGGCGGCGTAGTCGCGCGCCGCCTCCTCGTTGGCGGCCGCGCCCTTCAAGACGTCCAGGTCTTCCGGCCTCGCCCCCAACGCCGCCTCGTACTCCCGCCGGGCGCGCTCGTAGTCGGCCGCCTCGGTCAACTCCAGCGCCCGGGCGAAGTGGGGCGCCGCGAGGAGCCGGGCGCGGTGGTCGCGCGCCTGAACCAGCCACTCCTCCTGGGAGGGTTCCCCTTCCGCCGCCTCGAGATATTTCTCCCACGTCGCGAGCGCCTTCTCCTCGTCCTCGTACTCGTACGCCAGCGCCAGGTTGAAGTACGCGCTCCACAGGGTGGGGTCCTTGTCGACAGCGGTCTTGTAGAACACGATCGCCTGGTCGTATTTCCCCGAGGCCAACGCCGCGTCGCCCCATACAAGCCTCGTGCGCGCAAACTCCTCCGGCGACTTGCGTCGCCCGACAATTATACCGGCCGCGACGAGGGCCGCGAGCAATATCGACCAGTACATCCAGCGGCCTTTGCCGAACGCGATCTCGAGGCCCATCTACGCTACCTCCGGGCCGTCGTGGCCGCGTACTACGTCCGGGAGCTCGCCCAGGTTTCGTATAACGTAATCCGGCTGCGCCGCGGCGAAATGCTTAACCCCGCCGGGCCGCCGGTTGGCCCAACCCTGTAGTATCCGCGCCGACACCATGCCGGCGAGGTTGGCGCCGATAACGTCCTTGGCCCGGTCGCCGACGTACATTACCGCCGCCGCCGGCGCCTTCGCCGCGACGAGCGCGTCCTCGAACATTGCCAGGCTGGGCTTACCTTTGAATACCGGGTAATCCTCGGATATGAACGCGGGGCCGATGAGTTGCGCCAGGCCGGCTTGCTCGAGCTTCGCGTGTTGCTCCTCGAGCCGGCCGTCCGATATGACGCCGCGGCCTATGCCCTCCCCGGCGAGCCACTCTAAAACCGGCTTGGCGTCCGGAAAAGGCGCTATTTCGCTGGTCAATCGCGTGAATATCGCCGTTCCCCGCGCGGCCAGCTCCCGTCTCAGGTCCGCGTCCACGCCCGCCTCGTACAGCCATGCGCCCAGGTACTCGTCCGGCATCGTCGAGCCGAAGGTCCCGAGTAACTCTTCCTCGACGGCCTTGGAAGGAACCTCGTAACCGGCGTCGACGACGACCGGCCTGATCTCGGCCAACGCCGCAACGTACGCGTCGACGACCGCGTTCGTCGTGTCTATCAACGTGTCGTCCAGGTCGAAATATACGAACGCTATAGGCAAATTACCACCTCAAGGTAGATTTTATACCACATTCGGCGCCGGCGTCACAACTTTTTCGCCCGGTGCAATTCGGCCAAAACCGCGTCGCCGCGCGCCGTGGAGCCCGCGGGGCCCATAACGCGCTCAAGCCCCTCCGCCACCCACCGCAGTTCCGCTTCTTCGGGTCGCGCGCCCCCCGCCAACCAGGCGAGCTCCGCTACGCTGCGCCGGTCGCTAACGTCTTTGACCGCGGCGTAGAACTTGGGGAAGAGTTCTCGCTCGAGCGCCGCCGCGGCCTCCGCCCACGGCTTCGCCGCCCGCACGTACAGCGCGCTCTTGTCCTCGGTGCCGGAGTTGCGGCAGAAGACGCCGACGACTTGCCGGCCGCCGTCGTAGCCGGCCCAGTGCAACAAATCCGGCTCCTCGGGAAAGTCGAGCCGTTCCAACGCAAGCGACGGCGCGTGCTTCGCGAGCGCGGCCTCTAGCTCCTCGTCCATAAACTCGTACGCCGCGCCGCCCCGGAGGAGCTGTTCCTTGTGCGTGAAGAAGACGTAGTTGTTGCTCTTGTGGCCCCGCTCGAACGGCGCTTTCAGCTCGCGGTATAACCCGTCCGGGCCGAGTTTTCCCCGCAGCGTCGCTATGGCGGCGAGGGTGTTTAACGCCGACTTCAGGCCGTTGCCGGCGGCGAACGGCATGAGGGCGCCGTCGGCCCGCGTCAGCTCGCCGAAGGTAATGGCGTGGCCCGTCTCCTCGCAGCCGACGCCGTAAGGGATTTCCCGGGCGAGCGGCGCGGCGCCGGCCGCGAGAAGCGGCTCGAGCTCCGCCGAGAACGAAACCGCGTCCTCGCGCGCTTCTCCCGCGGTGGCGGCCAGCCGCCACGCCTCCGTCAATATCCACTTGTCGCCGACGGGTTTCAATATGGCGTCGAAGCCGAGCGACGTCGCGGCGCCCGCCACCGCCAGGTCGCTCTCCACGGTGTTTACGAAAGCCCGGCCGCCGCCGGCGCCGCCGAGGCGCCGGGCCAGCTCCGCCGCTTGCAATATCGCGACCTCGTCGCCGCTCAACACGACGAATTCGCCGGCGGTAGGGTCGTAGACGACGAGGAAGAGGCGGTCGCCGTCGGCGTCGAAGATGGCGCCGGCCAGGAACGATTCGCCCGTCGCCAACGCGGCGTCGTACTCGCCGGCGAGTTTGTCCAGCGCCACGAGCGCCGGATATTCGCCGAACCGGCCGCCGGGCGAGACGTCTTCGAACGATATCGACGCGACGCCCTCCAGGTCCGCTACGCCGGAGCGCCAGTTGACGCGGCCGTCGCCCTCGTCGGCGTTGACCTCGACGACGTCGGCGCCGTAGGCGCGCAGAATCTCCGCCGCTGCACCGGAATATGACCCGCGCGCCGGGTCCACCACCAGGACGAAGTCGGCCAGCGGCCTTTCCCCGGCCCTGAGCCACGAGTTGCACTCGGCGAGGTGAGAGACGGCGAATACTTCCCGCCACTCGCGCGAGACGTCGACTTCTTCGCCGCGCGGCTCGGCCGCGGCGACTTCCTCCCAGTCCAGCGCCGCCACCGCCGCCGTCAAACGCCGGTCGTCGGCCGGCAATAACTTTAGACCCGCCGGCGCGAGGAATATTTTAACGCCGTTCTGGCCCGCGGGGTTGTGGGAGGCGGTGACCATCAGGCCCGCGGCGGCGCCGCGGTAGGCCATATACATAGGCACCGCCGGCGTGGGCGCCACGCCCATTACGGCCGCCGCCGCGTACGCCTTCCGCAGGCCGCGCACGACGGCGCCGGTAAAATCGCCCGACGGGTCGCGCGGGTCCCAGCCGACGACAACCTCGGCCGAAGCGGGGGACTCCTCGAGGCGAAGCCGCGCGAAGGCGTACGCGTACCCCTCCAGGAAGGCGTCCGTAATTACGCCGCGTTCGACGAAGGCCTCCCACGGCGAGAGGCCGGCGAGCGACGGGTCGTCCTGCCGCCGAACGTCGCGCCGGATGCCGTCGGTCCCCTGTATCCTGTCCATTATTTATTATTGATATCCGAAACGGATCACCGAAAAATTGCGGCGTTTCGTTAACAAAGGGGGTTAATCTTAAACAAGGTTATTAATGCCGTTTACGAGGACGGTTTTCGTCAAGCTCTAAACCAGCGGCGTATACCGCTGACATCCACGACTCGAAATAACGATTTGCGGCTCTAAACAATTCGGGGTAACTTTTTCGAATTACGCGTTGCGTAAGGTTTTCTCCTTTTCGATTTCTCTTAATTATTTCTTCAATGATAGCATCGGGCGTCCATTTTCGTTTTTTATTAAAAGCTTCTATTTCCGCATCGGGTATACCTGCCGCTACTAAAGCATTTTGCCAATTTCCGAAAACCTTGTATGCCTTCGAATAGATGCTTAATTTTTCCTCCGTTATTTTACCGAACAAGTCAGTATTTAGGTTCATTCTTCGGATAGCTGAAATTATTTGTTCACGATCCCATTGGCGATAAGCCGTTATATCGCGCCGCGGCACGATGTCCTGGGGTTGGCGTAATTTTAACACCGAGTCGGGGGAGACGAAACCGCGCACGTTGCTGTTGGCGTATATTATGGTGCGCGGCCCGACGACGGTCCCCGGGTTCGTCACCGCGTTGCAGCCTATCTCGACGTCGTCGCCGAGGATGGCGCCGAACTTATCGAGGCCGGTGTCGATGACGCGGCCGCCGACGGCGATTTTAATTTTCTTGTCGGCGGCCACCTTCCAGTTGGAGAGCTTGACGCCGGCGCCCAGATTGGCGCGCAGGCCCAGGACGCTGTCGCCGACGTAGTTGAAGTGGGGCGCGTGGGCGCCCTCGAGCATGAGCGCGTTCTTGAGCTCGGTGGAGTTGCCGACGACGCAGCGGTCCGCGACGACGGCGTTGCCGCGGATGTACGCTCCGGCGCGGATCTCGCAGTCGGCGCCGATTACCGTGGGGCCCTTGACGACGGCGCCCGGCTCCACCACCGTGCCCGGGCCTATATCCACGTCGTCCCCCAGTATATGAGCGCCGGGCATAATCTCGCCCTCGCGGACGCCGCGCAAGCGTTCGCGGACCAGCGCCGCGATCTCTTTGAGGGCGTCCCACGGCCACTCGAGCGAGGCGAGGAAGTCGCCGTAGGCCGTGGCCTTGAGGTCGAAAAGCGCCGCCGTCTTAATCTCTTCGCTCATCGGGAACCGCCTCGGCTATTTAACTCTGGGTTGCTTTCAGAACCTCTATCAACGCCGCCGTCAATTTGGCCGGGTCGTGGCGCAGGACCGTCTTGGTCTCGACGTCGCCCGCGCCGGCCTCCTGGCGGATAGATTGCTCCTCGACCTCGGCGATGACGTCGGCGGTATGGATGATGCTTCCCTCGACCACCAACAGCTCGCGGCCGCCGCCGAACGACACCGCCGACACCTCGTCCGACTCGTCCGGGTCGAACAATATCTGGGTCGCGCCTTCCTGGGCGTACGTCGCGAGCACCGCCGGCGATACCTCGCGGTCGTTGACGAGGACGTAGTCGACGGGAAAGTCGCCGTACTTCTTTATCTCGCGGATGTGGTCGGAGAGGGAGAAGCCGTCGGTCTTCCCCCGTTGCGTCATGACGTTGGCGATGTATATCGTCCGGCAGTTGGCCTGCTTGATGCTGTCCGATATACCGCCGACTAGCAGGTTGGGGATGATGGAGGTGTACAGGCCGCCCGGGCCCAGGATTACTACGTCCGCGTCGAGTATGGCCTCGACCGCGTCGGGCATGGGCTCGCAGGCGATCTCTTCGGGCGGGCCGTCGCCGTCGCCGTTCTCGCGTCGGGCGAGGTAGACGCGGCTTATGCGGCCGCCGTTGCGGTTCAGCTCGTCCTCGCCCACCAGGACGCGGCCGCCCTCGACTTCGGCGCACAGCCGCACGTGTTCCAGCGTGGCCGGCAGGATGGTCCCGTCCGCGCGGAGGACGCGGCTCGCGTCCTTGATGGCGTTCAGGTAGTCGCCCTCGTTCATCTGGACGAGCGCGGTGAGGAAGAGGTTGCCGAAGGCCTGGCCGCCGAAGGCGCCGCCCCCCACGAAGCGGTGCAGGAACAACTTCGACAGCAGCTCCTCCTCGTCGGCGAGGGCCGCCAGGCAGGCGCGGATGTCGCCCGGCGGGAGGATGCCGAACTCGTCTATCAACTTGCCGGCGGCGCCGG
The DNA here is from genome assembly GCA_030613505.1 of Candidatus Zixiibacteriota bacterium. Lineage (GTDB taxonomy): Bacteria > RBG-13-66-14 > B26-G2 > WVWN01 > WVWN01 > WVWN01. Next base: position 117,878 of record JAUWLW010000001.1, on the reverse strand, counting down.
CGTCGTCGGAGACGGTGACGACGGCCGTGAGGCTCGAGAGGTCGAGCGGGGCCTCCTCGTCTTCGTCGTGCCGCCGTACGTAGCCTTTGATGCCCCGCAACAGTGTGGCCAGGCCCGTGCCGCCGCCGACGGCCACGAGCCGAAGTTTATTCAGAGATAGCGCCATTTGCCTTCACCTCTGTCGCCGCCGCTTATTCCACCGTAACGCTCTTGGCGAGGTTGCGCGGCTGGTCCACGTCGCGGCCGAGCGCCGCGGCGGCCTCGTACGCGATGAGTTGCGCCGGGATAGCCGCCAGCACCGGCGTGAACAGCTCCGGTACCGCCGGCAGCGTAAGTACGTCTTCCACCAGGTCCTCCAGGCCGTAGCCGCCCTCGCACACCACGGCGAACGTGCGCGCGCCGCGCGCCCGGACCTCGTGGATGTTCGATATCATTTTGTCCCACACGTCCTTTTGCGTCATGAACGATACGACCGGCGTCCCCTCCGTTATGAGCGCGATGGTGCCGTGCTTCAGCTCCCCCGCGGCGTACGCCTCGGCGTGGACGTACGATATCTCTTTGAGCTTGAGCGCGGCCTCGCGCGCCAGCGGCTCGTCGACGTTGCGCCCCAGGAAGTAGCAGTCGCGTTCGCCGGCGATAATCTCGCCCCACGCCTTGGCGGTGGGCGCCGCGACCTCCAGCGTCCGCTCGAGGTGGGCGGGGAGCTCGAGCAAGTGGCGCAACAGCTCCTCGCGGCCGTACGGCAACTCCACCTTGCGCTGGTCCGCGACGTAGCACGCCAGCAGCATCAGCGCCGTGAGTTGGGCCGTGAAGGCCTTGGTGGAGGCGACGGCTATTTCCGGGCCGGCGCGCGTATATACCACGGCGTCGGCCTCGCGGGCCAGCGTGCTCCCCCGAACGTTGACGACGGCCAGCGTCTTCGCGCCGCGGCTTTGGGCCTCCTCCATCGACGCGATGGTGTCCGCGGTCTCGCCCGACTGGCTTATCAGTATCACGAGAGACTTCGGGCCCAGGATGGGGGCGCGGTAGCGGAACTCGGAGGCGATGTCTGCGGATACCGGGACGCGCAGCACGCGCTCCAGCAGGTACTTGCCGAAGAGGGCGGCGTGGTACGCGGTCCCGCAGGCGACGATGTGGAAGGAGTCGACGCGCCTGATGCGCTCGGGCGAGAGGTCCATCTCGCGCAGGACGATTTCGCCGTCCTTGATGCGGCCCTGCAGCGTCCGCTCCACCGCGCGCGGTTGCTCGTATATCTCCTTCAACATATAATGCGGGTAATCGTTCTTGGAGACGTCCTCGGCGCGCCAGTCGACGATGGTGAGCCGGCGCTCGGTGGGCGCCTTGGCACGCTGGGGCAGGAAGGTGTCGACGTCGACTCGGTGGGCCTCCACCGATACCACGTCGCCGTTCTCGAGGACGTATACTTTGTTGGTGTCCTGGAGGACCGCGGTGATGTCCGAGGCCACGAAGTTCTCGCCGCCCCCCACGCCCACGATGAGCGGCGCGTGGTAGCGGACGGCGACCAGCCGTCTTTCGTCCGCCGCCAGGAATACCAGCGCGAACGAGCCCTCGAGCCGGGCCGCGGTCTTTTTGGCGGCATCCATCAAGTCGCCGTCGTAGTACTCCTCCAATAAATGGATAACGACCTCGGTGTCGGTCTGGGAGCGGAACTCGTGCCCACGCGCCAGAAGCTCCCGCTTCAGCGCCGGGAAGTTCTCGATTATGCCGTTCTGGACCACGAACAACTTGCCGGCGCAATCGGCGTGGGGGTGGGCGTTGACCTGGGTGGGCGCGCCGTGGGTGGCCCAGCGGGTGTGCCCCACGCCGATGGTGCCGGGGGGCTCGTTGCCGGTCAGCGCCTTCCTCAAGTTTTCTATCTTACCGGGCAACTTCTCGACGACGACCACGCCGTCGTTCGCGACCGCTATGCCCGCCGAATCGTATCCGCGGTAGGAGAGGTCGTCTAGGCGGTCCACCAGAATAGGCGCCGCCGCTCGCTTGCCCACGTATCCCACTATGCCGCACATACCTTCCTCGCTCTCTCTCTACGCGCCCTTACGCTCTAAACCGCATCCTCGAAAAACGGCCCGAGCTTGGCGTCGGCCGCCGTTTGCGCGTCGATGAATTGCCGGGCTCGCCGGCTGTCGCCGGCCTCCAGCGTGCCCTTCACCGCCGCGGCGATCTCGGCCAGCGATTCGTCGTTGTGGTCGCGGGCCGCCGCCAGCGCCTCGGCAAAATAAGACAATTGCTCGCCTGCCTCGGACAACAAACCCAGCTCGACGAGGACCTTCGCCCGGTGGTACCGGCTCCCCATCTGCTGGAATACGGCCACGCTGTTTTTCAAATTTATAATCGCGTCGTGAACCAGGCCCTGTTGCGCGGCGGCGACGCCCAGGTCCGCCAGGACCTGCCCCACCCGATATTGGTCGCCCAGGTCCTCGAAGACGGCCAACGCCCGCCTGTGGCGCGTCGTCGCCTCGGCCAGCAGTTCCGCCGCCTCCGCCGCGGCGCCGGCGGCGCGAGGCCAACGGCTCTCCGTAAAGAGGCACAACCCGTAGCGGTTTTCGGCGACCGCGGTCTCCGCGGCGTCGTCGCTGACCGTTACGGCCTCCTGGCACGTCGCCTTGGCGCGCTCGAGCGCCTTCCACGCCGCCGCTTCCTCGCCCGAGCGCATCAGCTCCTCCGCCTCGAGGCGAAGCGCTATCGCGTTGTTGGATAACGTGCTCGCCAGCCAACGGCGCGCCTCCGGGCCCGCGTCGGCCCGGTCCTTTAAGCCGGCCAGTATCGTCGACGCCTGGCGATACTCCTGCTTGGCTCGCGAGTATTTACGCTTGAGCCTGAATGCCGTGCCCAGGCTGGAATGCGCTATGCCCTCGCCTATGGCCTCGGCCGCGGCGGCGAATTCGTCGCAGGCGCGGGTATAGAACGCTATCGCTTCGTCCCACCGGCCGCGGTGACGACTCACGTGGCCCAGGTCCAGATACAGGTGACCCATGTCCGCGGGCCGGCCCTCGGTCGAGCTCTCCACCAAGGCCGCGGCCGAGCCGTAATAATCGGCCGCTTCCGCCAACCGGCCCTGCAACCTCGTCAGGTGGCCCAAAAGGCGGCGCGTTTTTACCAGGAGCAGCGGCGCCTTATGCAAGGACTCGTCCGCCAGGTGCGGCGACAAACCCTCGTCCAACCGGCGCAGCGCTTCCTCCGCCACGCCCAGACGGTTTTCGGCGTAGTCCGCGGCCGCCTCGAGGTAGTCTCCCCAGAACTTCAACGAGCGGACGTCGCCCCCGAGCGACGTAATCAACGCCCACTCGTCGTCGGTCGGCTTCAGGCCGCGGGCGTGGACGTATTCCTCCACCTCGGCGGGCGAGAACGGCTTCAGCTCGAGCGTCCTGACGCTCCGTATGCCCTCCGGTACCGCCGGCATCCGCGGCGGCGCGGCCGTCATGACGACCAGCAACTTCCGCCCTAAAACGCCGACTTCGCTCAGCCGCTCGACGAATCGCCATATCCAATAGCCCACCGTCGCGCCGACGTCGTGGAAGTCGTCCAAAAAAATGGCCGCTTTGCCGGCGTCCTTCGACGACGACGCCCGCCACCCGGCCAGGAACTCCTCCGTAAGGAGCCTCTCGGCCTCCCGGTACATGTACTTTTCGGCGTACGTCAGCTCTTCGTCCCCTTCCGGCGCAGCCTCGGCGACGCCCCCCGTGACCTGGACGCTGAACGGGTCTTTGAACCGGCCTCGCAGTCGCCTCTCCACCGATTCACACTGGTCGAATATCTCGTCGAAGGCGCGGTACGCGCCCTTGCGCGAGGCGAACGTGTCGCGCAGGTCCTTCAAAAAGCCGCGGTACGACGTAAGGCGCCGGCTCTCGATATATATGTAGGGCGTCCTCTCGCGCCGGCACGCCGGGATAAAACGCTCGTTGACCAGCGCCGTCTTCCCGGACCCCGCCTTACCCGCGACCACCAACAGGCCCTCGGGCCCCGCCAAACACCGTTCGAACGCCCCGGCCTCGTCGCCGCGGCCCACGAACGCCGTCTGCTCCTTCACCTCCGCCGGCGGAAAGTACATCGCCAGCAACTCCGCCACCTCGACGCCGAGGCCGCCCGCCAGGCCCTCAATCGTGCGGGCGGAGGGAAACTTGTAATCGCGCTCGAGCTGGGATATGTACGAATCGTCGACGTTGGCCCGCTCGGCCAGCTCCCGTTGGGTCAGGCCGCGGCCTATCCGCTTCTCGCGGAGGACCTTGCCGAACGTTATGTTTCTACCGTTCATCCGGAGGCGCTACAGAGGGTGGTTAAACTTGCGAGTCTAATTAACGGTTGATTATAAAAGCCGGTTGTGATAGTATTTGCGTTAATGTTTTATGTAAACGCTCAACCTTACTGAGGAAGCAACGTTCTTACTATTAGTAAGATAGCATAATATTTACTGTAAGTCAAGCCTAAATTTTAGGCTCTGTAAACCTTTGAAACTAAAGGAAATACTGGAAGAGCTCCCTTACCGGGAGGTAAAGGGCGCCGCTAATCCCGATATCACAGCCGTTACGTACGACTCCCGGCGGGTTATCCCCGGCGCTTTGTTCGTAGCCGTTAAGGGGAAACGGCATGACGGCCACGATTTCCTTGCCGACGCCGTCGGCCGGGGGGCCGCGGCCGTCGTCGTAGAGAGGGTATCCGCCGACGCGGCCGCCGTTTCCCAGGTAATCGTCGACGACGCTCGCCGGGCGCTGGCGGCCGCGGCCGCGGCGTTTTACCGCCACCCGGGTCGGGAGTTGGCCGTTGTCGGCGTTACCGGGACCAACGGCAAAACGACCGTCGCCTTCGTGCTGGACGGCATATTTCGCGCCGCGGGTTATAAGACCGCGCTGGCGTCGACCGTGAAGAACGTCGTCGCCGGCGAGGAGCGGCCGGCCCGCCTTACGACGGCCGAGGCGCCGGAGCTGCAGGCGCTGTTGCGGGAAGCGGCCGATGCCGGCTGCGGCGTCGCGGTAGTCGAGGTCTCCTCCCACGCGCTGGCGCTGTCGCGGGTGGCCGGGACGCCGTTCGCCGCGGCGGCGTTCACCAACCTCAGCCACGACCACCTCGACTTCCACGGCGACATGGATTCGTACTTCGCCGTCAAGGCGTCGCTGCTCGAGCAATTGGCGGAGAGCGCGCCGGCGGTGGTGAACGTCGACGACGCGTACGGCCGGAAGCTTGCGGCGTCGCTGTCGGGGCGCGTCGTCACGTACGGCGTACGCGAAACGGAAAGCGATTATCGCGTCGTTAACGCGTCGTCCGGCTGGGGCGGGCTGAGCTTCACCCTCGCGTGCCCGGACGGCGCCGCGGTCGAGATCGCCTCGCCGCTTCCGGGGTCTTTCGACGTGTTGAACTGCGCGGCCGCTTTCGCCGTCGCGCGCGAGCTGGGCGTGGCCGCCGACGTCGCCCGAAAGGGTATAGCCGAGACGCCGCCGGTCCCCGGGCGCCTGGAGCTGGTAAACGTAAACGACAAGCTGCGGGTGGTAATAGATTACGCCCACTCGCCCGACAGCGTGGAGAAAGCGCTGGCCGAAATCCGCGGCCTGGGCGCCGACCGCGTCGTCGCCGTCTTTGGCTGCACCGGCGACCGCGACGTCGAGAAGAGGCCGACGATGGGCGCGCTGGCGCGGCGGTACGCGGACTACGCCGTCGTCACCACCGACGACCCGTACTACGAGGAGCCGGCGGCCATAGCGCGCGACGTGGCCGCGGGCATAATCGGGGAGGGCGGCGCCGAACCGGACGACTACCGCGTAATCCTGGACCGCGCCCAGGCGATCCGCTTCGCCCTCTCGTCCGCCCGGGCCGAAGAGGCGACCGTAATCGCCGTACTGGGCAAAGGCCACGAAGAGGTCCAAAAGGTAAAGGGGAGCGAAATACCCTACAGCGACCGTCAAACGGTAGAGGAGATAGTATCGGAGCTCGGCCTCGCGGCCGCGGCGGCGCCGGCCGCCCCCCGGGGCCGGAGCCGGTAGTGAACCGTTCGCCATGACCGACGAAACGCAGAATAGTAAAGAGGCCATAGTAGCCGAAGACATCCACAAGTCGTTCGGGGAAAACGTCGTTCTGAACGGCATCAACCTTGCGGTGCACGAGGCCGAGACGATCGTCGTCATAGGGCGGTCCGGCTGCGGGAAGTCGGTCTTCTTGAAGCATATAATCGGCCTTATGAAGCCCGATTCCGGGACGATAGTCGTCGACGGCCGCGACATCACCGAGATGAAAAGGCGGGAGCTCAACGATATCCGCCGGAAGTTCGGGATGGTATTCCAGAGCGCGGCGTTGTTCGACTCGTTGACGGTGGGGGAGAACGTGGGCTTCTTTCTCTACGAGTACTCCGATCTTTCGCCGGAGGAGATCGCCGACGTGGTTGAGCAGAAGCTCCGCCTCGTGGGCCTGGAAAATATATCCGCGATGAACCCGGCCGAGCTTTCCGGCGGGATGAAGAAGCGGGTGAGCCTCGCTCGGGCGCTGGCCCACGACCCAAAGATCGTGCTGTACGACGAGCCCACTACGGGCCTCGACCCCATAATGGCGGACGTCATAAACGATCTCATAATCAAGATGGACGAGGAATTGGACGTCACGAGTATAGTCGTCACGCACGATTTGGCGAGCGCGTACAAGATCGCCGACCGCATAGCCATGATGTACGGCGGCAAGATAATCGCCCTCGGGGCGCCGGACGAGATAAAGGAATCCCCCGACGAGTACGTGCAGCAATTTATAAACGGCAGTGCGCAAGGGCCCATAGACGTCATAGGCGGTGCGTAAAGGGAGAAGATGTCCAACGAGATAAAAGTAGGCATTACGGTCTTCACCTCGCTGGTGCTGTTGTCCATCCTCATCTTCGGCGTCGGCGAGATCCGCCTGTTCGAACGCGGCCATCGCTACGACGTGATCTTCGACACGTCCGCGGGCCTCAACAAGGGGGCCCACGTCCGGATGGGCGGCGTCAAAGTCGGCTCGGTCAGCAACGTAGATTTCGTCGACTACAAGGGGAAGCGCCGCGTCATGGTCACGGTGCTCGTCCGGCAGGACCTCGTCCTGCACGAGAAGGACCGGTTCAAGATAACCATGATAGGCTTCTTGGGCGAAAACTACGTCGAGATCGACCCGGGGCCCTCCAAGGCGGCGGTTATTAAACCGGGATCTACGGTGGAAGGCGCCGACGTCGTCGGCTTCGACGAAATGTTCAAGATGGTCCAGGACGGCCTGGGCTCCATAACCGAGATGCTGGACGAGCCCACGGTGAAATCGTTCAAACACACCGTCGCCAACGTCGAGGTGATGTCCTCCGACCTGGCGTTCATCCTAAACGAGAGCCGCGACGACATCAACGTCACGCTCGACAACCTACGGTCCATGAGTTACCGCCTGGACGGCATGGTCGCCCGCAACGAAGGCAACTTCGACGTCACGATGGACAACCTTTCGTTGATGTCGGGGGACCTACGCTATACCGCGACGTCGCTGCGCGGCGTAGCCGAAGGGCTGGAGCAGGGCGAGGGCTCGGTCGGCAAGCTCCTCAAAGACGACCAACTTTACAACGACCTGGTGGACACCACCGCCGAGGCCAAAAACCTCATCAGGGACGTCCGCGAACGCCCGGGCCGATACATCCACATTTCGATTTTTTAATCCTTATTAAAGTAAGTTGAGGTAAACAGAGATATGACATCAGGATTCGAGCTCGAAGTAGGCGGCAAAAACCTACAGTTCGAGACCGGCAAAGTAGCCAAATTGGCGGACGGCGCGTGCACCGTAACTTGCGGCGGCTCCGTCGTCCTCGCGACTTTCTGCCACACCGAAGAACCGCGGCCGGGGATGGACTACCTTCCCCTCATGGTCGAGTACCGCGAGAAGACGTACGCCGCGGGCAAAATCCCGGGCGGCTTCTTCAAACGGGAGGGCCGGCCGTACGAGAAGGAGGTCGTAACCGCGCGGCTTATCGACCGCCCCATCAGGCCGCTGTTCGACGACTACATCCGCCACGACCTCCAAATTATCGCCACCGTGCTCTCCGCCGACCAGGAGAACGACACCGACCTCCTCGCCCTCAACGGCGCCTCGCTGGCCACGGCGCTCTCCGCCATGCCCTGGCACGGCCCCATCGGCGCCGTGCGCGTGGCCCAGGTCGACGGCCGTTACGTTATCCACCCCACCATCGCCGAAACCGAGGCAAGCCTTTTGGACCTGGTCGTGGTCGCCACTCCCGACAATATAATAATGCTGGCCGGCTCCGGGGCCGAGGTCACCGAGGACGAGCTGTTGGCGGCGGTGGACGTGGGGTTCGCCGGAGCGCGTAAGGTGGCGGACGCAATCCGCGACTTTACGGCGCACGTGCCGAAGATATCCATCCCCCCGCCGGAGCGCGACGAGGCCCTCGAGCGAGAGGTCAAAGACTTCTTCGCGGGGCAATTGAAGCCTTTGATCGAGACGCAGGAGAAGGGCGCTCGGCACCTGGCCCGCAACGCGCTTCTGGAGCAGGCTTACGCCAAGTTCGCCGGCGCGAACGGCGGCGAGGAAGAGGCCGCACGGCGAGTCTTCATCGGGAAACTTCTTCAGGAGCTGGAGGGAGCGGAGGTCCGGCGCATGGCCCTCGAAGACGGCGTCCGCCAGGACGGCCGCGCCTTCGACGAGCTCCGCTCCATAGACGCCGAGGTGTCCGTTCTCCCCCGGGCCCACGGCTCCGCCATCTTTACGCGCGGCCAGACGCAGGCCCTCGCGGTCACGACGCTGGGAACCGTGTCCGACGAACAGCGCATCGAAGACCTGTTGGGGGAGCGCACCAAGGCCTTCATGCTCCACTATAATTTCCCGCCGTTCTCGGTGGGCGAGGTCCGCCCCATCCGCGGCACGGGCCGACGGGAGATAGGCCACGGCCAGCTGGCCGAGAGCGCCATCCACGGCCTCCTACCGTCGGAAGACGAGTTTCCCTACACCATCCGCGTCGTCGCCGATATACTCGAGTCCAACGGCTCTTCCTCCATGGCGTCGGTGTGCGGCGCCAGCCTCTCGCTGATGGACGCCGGCGTCCCGCTGAAGAAGGCGGTGGCCGGTATTTCCGTGGGCCTTATCGCGGGCGACGACCGCTACGTCTTGCTCACCGATATCCAGGGGTTGGAAGACCATTACGGCGACATGGACTTCAAGGTAGCCGGGACGGCGGACGGCGTGACGGCGGTGCAGCTCGACATGAAGGTCCGCGGCCTGCCCTTGGAAGTCGTCCGGGACGGCCTGGCCCGCGCCCGCGACGCCCGCTACGCCATCCTCGAGCAGATGAACGGCGTCCTGGCCGAGCGGCGGCCCGAGCTCTCGCCGTACGCGCCGCGGATACTGATAACCTACATCGACATCGAGAAGATCGGTACCGTGATAGGCCCGGGCGGTAAGATGGTGCGCCGCATCATCGCGGATACCGGCGTCAAGATCGACATCGAGGACGACGGCAAAGTGACCATCGCCTCGCCCGACGAAGAGGCGGCCCGCAAAGCTATGGAGACGGTGAAAAGCCTCGCCACCGACCCCGAGATTGGCGCCGTGTTTAAGGGCAAAGTTACGCGCCTGATGAAGTTCGGCGCTTTCGTCGAATTACTCCCCGGCGTGGAGGGTATGATCCATATCTCGGACCTGGATAACAAACGCGTGAACCGGGTGGAGGACGCCGTGCACGTCGGCGACGAGGTCGAGGTCAAGGTAATCCAAATAGACGAAATGGGCCGCGTAAACCTGAGCAGGAAAGCCTGCCTTCCGGGCGGGGACCGTCCGTCCCGCGAAGGCCGACCTCCGCGGAGGCGAGATGACCGACGCCCCTCCGGCGACCGCGGTCACAAAAAAGACGGCCGCTAACGGCCTACGCGTAATCTGCGAACGAATCCCGACGGTTCGCTCCGTCGCCGCCGGCGTTTGGTGCCGCGCCGGCGTCGCGGACGAGCCTCCGGGCCTCAACGGCATCTCCCACCTCATCGAACACATGTTCTTCAAGGGCACGACGCGGCGAACCGCGGCCCAGATCGCCGCCGAAATCGACGGCGTGGGCGGCGCGCTCGACGCCTTCACCGAAAAGGAGAACATCTCCTTCTTCGCCCACGTCCTGTACGAACACCTGCCGCTCGCGCTCGACCTTCTGTCCGACATCTTGCTTAACTCGACCTTCCCGCCGGAAGAATTCGCCAAGGAAAAGAACGTCGTAGCCGAAGAGATTCGGTTGTACGAGGACTCGCCGGACGAGAAGATCCACGACCTCATCATAGGGCTCGTTCTGCCCGGGCAAGCCATCGGCATGCCCATCCTCGGCTCCTTCGATACGCTGGCGGCCGTCGACCGGGAAGACGGGGTGGCGTATCGGGACGAGACGTTCACCGCCGACCGCATCGTGGTGGCGGCCGCGGGCTTCGTCGAGCCGGAAGAATTCATCGCCGAGGTAGAGAAGTACTTCGGCGCCGTGCCGGGGTCGCGCCGACCCGCCGACCGCGCACCGAGCTTCCCGCCGGCGCCTCCAGCCGCCTACGTCAAGGATACCGAACAGACCCACTTCTGCCTGGGCGTCCCCGGGCTCCCGTACGGCCACCCCGATCGGTACGCGTTGGCGACGCTGACCGCCGTCTTCGGCGGGAACGCCTCGAGCCGGTTGTTTCAGAAAGTGCGCGAGGAGCGCGGCCTGGCGTACTCGGTGTACGCGTACAGCCGGGGCTTCCACGAGACGGGCGCGCTGGTCGCTTACGCCGGGACAAATCCCGCCGCGGCCGTCGAGACGCGTGATATTATATTAAAGCAATACGACGAGTTGGCGACGTGCGGCATAGACGCCGAAGAGTTGAGCCGGACTCGCGAGTACCTGAAGGGTACGTTGATGCTGTCGCTGGAGTCTACGGCCGCGCGTATGGGCCGCAACGTCCGCCACGAGGTTTACATGGGAAGGCACGTCTCGCTGGAGGAGACGTTGGCCGGCGTGGACGCCGTCACCGTCGACGACGTCCTCCGCCTGGCCGGCGAACTCTTTACCCGTAAACCCGCGATAGTAGCCATCGGACCTAACGCGGAAGACGTCGTGAACCTGTAACGTGCGCTCCCGCCCCCGCCCCCGCCACGGCCCGCGCCGTGGCCGTTTTGCGAGAAGCGCGGCGCCCGGGCGCGGCTTTTCCGCGGCGTTGTGCGCCGCGGCCCTGCTCTCGGCTACGAACCCATCGTACGCGATGGCCGCCGCCGGCGAAGGGCGAGTAGTTATCAAAGAAATCCGGACGTACGGCAACCAAAAGACCGCGCGGGGAGTTTTGCTTCACTATTGCGAATTCGAGGTGGGGGACGAGCTAACCCAGGCCGAGCTGGCCCGCAAAATAAAAAGGACGAAGCGCAATCTACTCAAGACTCAGTATTTCGAGCGCGTGAACGTCTTCGACTTGCCCCGGAGCAACCCGGGCGAGGCGGTGATCATGCTCGACGTCGCGGAGGGTTCGGACTGGCACCTCTCGGCCTCCACCTGGCAGGTGCGGCTGAGCAAAGAGAACGTCGGCGGCGTGGCCGTTACGTTGGGAGTTGAGTTCGGCTTCGATCGGCAGCGCTTGTTTTACGAACAACCCTGGGTCTTCGGCTCGCGGTTCGCCGTGGGCGCCGCGGGTTTTTACGAGAGCGGCCGTGAGACCCAGATCGAGAGCGACGTCGGGTATACCGGCGAGTGGTTTTCCCACGAGGCGGCCGGGGTCGAGGGTCTGTTGGGTTACGTAATCAAGCAACGGTTTCAGGTGGGCTCGGCTTTCCTGGGAGAGTATATAAATTATTACGACGGTCGGTTCAAGGAGGACCCGTGGCGAAGGTTCGGCGTTATGTCGGCGGCCGACCTCTTTGCGGCGCGCCCTTACGCCGAGTGGGACGGCCGCGACGACGACGTCTACCCGACTGAGGGGGTCTACGCCAAAATCGTAGGCGAATTATCGTCGCCCGCCGTCGGCGACTACGACTATGCGGGCGCGGAGAGCGACGTGCGAGGGTACGTATCGCCGTGGCGTGAGTTCGTATTGGCGGCGCGCGTCAAGGCGGGGGCGATGTCTGATACGACGCCGTACATCCGCCGCATCTCTATTCGGGGCTCCGACGGCCTACGCAACCCGGAGTCGAATCGCGCTATCGGGACGCGGGCTTTGCTCTTCACGGCCGAGATCCGCCGGCGGCTCTTCCGCTCGCCCATATTCGACGCGTGGTTCGAGGGCGTGGCGTTCGTCGACGTCGGCCGCGCCTGGGACCCGGTCGATTTCGCGTTCGGGGATTTCTCCTACGCCTTCGGCCCGGGGATACGCGTCCACATGCGCAAGCCGTTTTTCTTCGACTGGCGGGCGGAGCTCAACCTTTACGATAAACCCGCGTTCTACGCGACGGCGCGTCGGGCCTTCTAAATGCGTACGGTATTCACAATCGCGTCGTTGGCGCTCCCGCTCGTTGCTTCGGCGGCCGAGCCGCCGTCGACGTACGCCGAAGTCGCGGCAATCGTGGCGCTGGCGGAGGCGGGGGAGATGACGGCGGACGAGGCGTTCGCGCTCGTTTCCGCCGCGCCGGGTGCGCCGTTGGCCGGGGCCGCGCTGGGCCGCCTCCGCGTCCTCAAGAGCCACCGGATAGCGTTCTCCGGCCTTAGATTCCTCGAGATGGAAAAGGGCTTTGCCGCCCTCAATGCGTACGTAAAGGGCCACCGCGGCGACCCCTTACCGCACGTTTGGCGAGGAGCCTCGGCCTTCGAGACGGACTTCGTATTGTGGAGCGTCGCGAGCGCGCGCGAGGACATCCGCCTCGCGTGTGAGCTTTGCCGCGACGATCCCTCCTTGCCGGACCAAAAGTCCCGTTGTAAACTAATCCTCGGCCTTATGGCGAAGAACGAGGGGGACCTCGAGACGGCCCTCAGGCTCTGGGCCGAGGCCTTCGCCGCCGACCCCGTAGGTCCTTACGGCAAAGAGGCCGCGGCGTTTCTCGAGCTCTTTACGGGATGACGCTTAATGGCGCGCCTGGTCGTAGCTAAACATCGTTTGCCGTATCCCGCCGTCACCGGCACCGACGTCGTGACGTTCAACTTGCTGCGCGCGTTGGCGTCGCGCCACGACGTGACGCTCGTCTCGCTCGTCGTATCCGAAAAACAGCGCGCGTATGCCGCCGCTTTCGAGCGCGTCGGCGTTCGCCTGGTCCCGGTAATGATGCCCAACAAGAAGAGCTTGTTCGCTCGAGCCTTCTATAAATTGATTTACGCCGGCGCCTCCTGGCTCAGCGCGTCTCCGCGCGACCTGTGGTATTACAACCCGCCGGCTTTCCGCCGCGCCGTCAGAGAGGCCGCCGCCGGCGCGGACCTCCTGCAGTGCGAATACTGGTTCCTCTACCCGACGGCGGGCGCGGCTCGAGGCGTTAGGAAGGTCCTGCTCAAACACGACGCCGAGTTCAACGCCAACCGCCGCCTGCTCGCGACCGTCAGGAACCCGCTGAAAAAATTTCCGCTCTTTTTACGATATCTCCGGCGGCGGGGGTACGAGCAGGCCGCGTGCCGCAAGTTCGACGACGTTCTCTGCTTGAGCCCGGCCGACGCCGAGCTCGTCGCGCCGTACGCGCGAAGGCCGCCGCGCGTCGTCTTCCCGGTGGTCGACCTCCCGCCGGCGGACGAGTTGTGCAAGGGTCAAGGTAACGCCGCGTTGATATACTTCGGCGGGACGAGGCGGCCCGCGAACCGACAGGGGCTGGAGGTTTTCCTGAAGGACATTTACCCCCGCGTGAAGGAAGCCGTCCCGGACGCGACGTTCACCGTTCGCGGCGAGCCGCCGCCGCGCGGCCTGCGGCGCCTTGCGGCGCGGGACCCGTCGATAACGCTCGAGCCCGCCTCGCCCGACCTGGGCGCCGAGTTGACCCGGGCCTCGGTAGCAGTCGTGCCGTTGTGGGTGGGCTCCGGCATCAAGATAAAAATCTTGACCGCGCTCGCGTACGGCCTCCCGGTGGTTACGACGCCGGTGGGGGCCGAGGGGATCCCGGCTCGAGACGGCGCCGAAGTTATCGTCGCCGAGAAGGCCGAGAGCTTCGCCGACGCCGTAGTGCAACTTCTCACCGACGGCGAGCGGTGGCGCGAGCTGTCGGCGGGGGGCCGGCGCTTCGCCGAACGCGAGTTGTCCCCCGCGGCGCGCGACGCCGAGATAGCCGAACTCTATGAGGAGCTCGCGAGAGATTAAGGTCGCCGCGCTGGCGTCGACGCTGGCGCTGGGCGGCGCGGAGCGCCAACTCGCGGCGCTGGCGCGCGGCCTGCGGAACCGCGGTTACCGGTTTTCGTTCTTCCTGTTGCGCGGCGCGGGGGCCGTGGGGAAGGAGCTCCGCGGCGACGGCTTCGACGTCGACGTTAAAATTATGAACCGGCCGGCGCGGTGGCTGGGCGTCGTCGGCGAACTGCGCGACTATCACATGGTAGTCGCGCTGGACCACAACAACGTGCTGAGGCTCTTGCCGGCCTTCAGCCGGTGGCTGCCGCCGTACGTCGTCCTCTACCACCTTCAGGGCAAACCTCCCGGCGGTTGGCTCCGGGCGCTGGGGGGCGCCGCCGCGGTAGTAGCGGTCGCGGAATCGCAGCTCGCACTGCTTCGGGAGGCGGGCGTAGGCTCGGCTCGAGTCGTCGCCAACGGCGTCGCCGTTCCGCCGGCCGCGACGCCCGCGGACCGTCGCCTTGCCCGCGAGGGCCTCGGCCTTCCGGCGGATGCCGTCGTGGCCGCGGCCGTCTCCCGCCTTTCGCCCGAAAAAGGCGTCGACGTCCTTTTGGAAGCGCTGGCCTCGGCGGCTGAAGGCCGCCGGCCGTTCCTGGCGGTCGCGGGCGCCGGCCCGGAGCGGCCCCGCCTGGAACGGTTCGCGCGCGCCAAACTCGGCGGCCGGTTCGCTTTCCTGGGCGAGCTCGACGACGTCTCGCCCGTCTACCGGGCGGCGGACCTTTTCGTGCTGCCGTCGCGGCGGGAGTCGGCGCCGCTGGCGCTGCTCGAGGCTATGGCCCACGGCTTGGCCGCCGTCGCGGCCGCCGTCGGCGACGTCCCGGCGATGTTGTCGGGGGGCGCCGGCGTCACCTTTGCGCCGGGCTCGAGCGAAGAGCTGGGGCGCGCCATAATCGAGTTGGCCGCCGAACCGGCGAAAAGGCTGGAGATGGGCGCGGCCGCGCGGGCCGCGGTGGCGCGACGGTACGACGTAGGCCGCATGCTCGACGAATACGACGCGCTTTTTGCCGAGCTATTAGGTGAAAATAAAGCCGATGTCGCCGACGACCGATAAAGGGCCGGTCGACGCGGTGGTCGCGTTGACCTACCGCTGCAACCTCCGCTGCCTGACGTGCGATCTCGCCGACCGCGAGACCGACGAGCTGTTGACGGCCGAGACGTTACGGAAATTGCCGCCGTCGCTTAAATTCGTCAACCTCACCGGCGGCGAGCCGCTTCTGCTGGCGGACCTCGTGCCGTGGGTGCGCGCCGTCCACGACGCGACCGGCGCCCAAATAACCATATCCACCAACGGTGCGTTGCCCGAGCGGGCCGAGGAGGTCGTGCGCGAACTACGGCGCGACGTCCCCGGCCTACACGTGGCCGTCTCGGTCGACGGCCTCGAGGCCACGCACGACCACGTCCGCCAGGCGCCCGGCTCGTTCAAAAAAGCCCTGGAGACCGTCGGCCGCCTCGCGCCGTTGTTGGGTCCCGACCTCCACCTCGCGTTCACCATATCGGCCGCCAACGCGGACGAGTTCGACGGCGTGGCCAGGCTGGCCGCGGAATACCGCTTACCGCTGAGCCTCGCCCTCACGCATATCTCCGAGCATTATTTCAAGCCCCGAGAGGGGGCCGTCCCGGGGCGGGAAGCTGCGTTGCGCGCCGTGGACGCCGCGACGCGGTATTACCTCCGCCGGTTCACGCCGGGCGGCGCGGCGCGCGCCTACTTCGCCGCGGGCCTGCGGGACATCGTAATACGCGGTCGGCGCCCCATACCGTGCCGCGCCGGCGACAAGTTCTTCTACCTCGACCCGGCGGCGGACGTATACCTGTGTAACATGCGCGCCGAGAAGGTGGGCAATCTCGGCCGCGAGAGCTTCGACGAAATCTGGGAGGGCGGCGCGCGTCGGGCGCTTCTGCCGACGACCGGCCGGGCGTGCCCGGTACAATGCTGGATGGTATGTACCGCCCGGACGGCTATTCTGGACCACCCGCTGCGAGTCGGGTGTTGGGCTATGGGGGCGTACGCGCGAAAAATATTCGGCCTCCCGTCAAACAAGAGGGAGTAGTAAAAAAATAGCTCGCCCTTCGATCCTCGGAGCGTCAGAAATATCTTGCCCTTGCGGAGGAGCCGTAATATAATCGCAAAAAATTAATTCTACAATCGCGGTGAGAACGGCGGCGGGTCGTCCCAAGGCTTCGATATGGCCGAAAAACGCAGAGCGGAGACGCGGAGTTACTATCACTCGGTACTTTTGGCCGCGGACCGGTGCATAGGATGCACCCACTGCGTCCGCGAATGCCCGACCGAGGCGATACGGGTACACTACGGCAAGGCCCGGATAAACCCGCTGCGGTGCGTCGACTGCGGCGAGTGCATCCGGGTTTGCCCTACCGACGCCAGGTACGCGCTGACCGATACGCTCGACGAGTTAAAGCGCTTTCGGTACAACGTCGCGATTCCCTCGTCCGCGTTCCTGGGCCAATTTAAAACGTCCATCCCGCCGGAAAAGGTATTCTCAGGCCTGATCCACTTGGGTTTCGACGAGGTATACGAGGGGGCGCTGGGGGGCGAAATAATCACCCTCGCGCTCCGCGAATACCTCAAGGACGAAAACCGCGTAAAGCCCACGATCTCGTCGCTGTGTCCGGCCGTCGTCCGTCTGATCCAGGTTCGCTTTCCGTCGCTGGTGGGCCACATAGTCCCGATCGAAGCGCCGATGGACGCCGCCGCCCGCGTGGTCAAAATGAGCCGGAGCCGCCACCTCGGCGTCGCGCCGGAGGAGATAGGTACTTTCTTCATCACGCCGTGCCCGGCTAAAGTAACCGCCGTCAAGCAGCCGGTAGCGGCCCGCGACAACTTTCTGGACGGCGCCCTCGCCATCTCCGACGTATACAACCGCATAATGAGCAACCTGGAAAAAATCGAGGTAGTCCCCGGCATCGCGCGTGCCTCGGGCTTAGGCATAGGGTGGGGCGCCGCCGGCGGCGAGAATAGACTCCTGGGCCAGGGACGTCGCTTGGCGGTGGACGGCATCGACAACGTCGTCCGGGTTCTGGAGCTCATCGAGAGCGACGAGTATCACCACGGCTACGACTACCTCGAGCTCCGGGCGTGTACCGGGGGATGCGTCGGCGGGCCCTTGACGACCCAGGAGCCCTTCGTGGCGAAGCACCGCATCGACCTCCTGCGGGAAGCCAAAGGCGAGGAATTCGGCATCGCGGAGAGCCGGTCGCCGGACCTCTCCTACGACGAGATCCTGGGGATGGTGGAGCGGCGGGAGTTCAACCTCAAGGCGCCGGTCCAACCCCGCCCCACCCTCGGCCTGGGAACCGACATCGCCGAGACCATCGCGCGCATGAAGGAGCTTGAGAAGATAATAACTACGCTGCCGGGTATTGATTGCGGCTCGTGCGGCGCACCCACCTGCCGAGCCTTCGCGGAGGACGTCGTTTTGAATAAAGCGCACGTCACCGATTGCACCTTTAAGTTGGGGGAACAACTCCAAAGATTGGCCAAGGAGATGAGCAGCCTGGCCGAACTATTACCGCCAACCCTCAAGACGAGGGGAAATGCAGGTAAACATGGAACTGAAGAAGATAGTCGATAAGCTGGGCCTCGAGGTAGCGGTCGAAGCCGGGGCGCTCGACCGTGACGTCAAAGGCAGCTACGTGTCGGACCTGTTGTCCGACGTGATGGCGAACGCCGGCGCCGGCGCGCTCTGGATCACGATCCAGACCCACGCCAACATCGCCGCCGTATGCTCGCTCAACGACCTCGCGGGCGTAGTCATCGCCAACGGGAGAAAGCCCTCGGAAGATACGCTCGCCAAGGCGGGAGAGGAAGGCGTAAACGTCCTACTCTCCGACGAAAGCAGCTTCGACCTCGCAGGCCGACTCTACAAAATGGGCGTCAGGGGGATAGAACGCTGAGCAGTCTGCGTACCTTCCGCGCCGACCTGCACGTCCATTCCGTTCTCTCCCCCTGCGCCGACCTCGAGCAATCGCCGCGACGCATCGTCCAAACCGCTCGAAGGCGCGGCCTCGCCATAATCGGCCTCACCGACCACAACGCCTCCGAAAACGCGCTGCCGACGATTCGGCTGGGCGAAAAAGCCGGCGTCGCCGTAATCCCCGGGATAGAAGTTACCACCGCGGAGGAAGTCCACGTCCTCGCGCTCTTCGCGACGCCGGCCGACGTCGGCGAGATGCAGGGCAAAGTATATCAACGGCTCCAAGCGGGCGAGAACGACCCGAAACGCTTCGGCTACCAGGTCATCGTGGACGAAGACGAAAACGTCCTCGGCATAAACCGGCGGATGCTATTGGGCGCGACGGATATGGACGTCGCCACGACCGTGGACTACATTCATCGATACGCCGGCCTGGCCGTCGCCTGCCACGTCGACCGGCCGGCTTTCAGCATGACGAGCCAGCTCGGCTTTATCCCCCCCGACCTCTTCGACGCCCTCGAGCTCTCGCCCTTCGGCAAGGAGGAGGATTTCGCCGGCTCGGGCTACCCCATTATCCGTTCCTCCGACGCGCACCAGTCTGCGGATATAGGGAAGGGGTACACCGTCTTCGAGCTCGCCGCGCCGACGCTTCAAGAAATAAAAATGGCTCTCCGCGGCGAAGGAGGCCGGCGTATCGCCGGCTACAACTGAATTCATCGGACGTGGAAGAACTATCCCTACATATCCTCGACATCGCCATGAACTCCATCCGGGCGGGCGCGACGGAAATCGCGGTCGAGGTTACCGAGGACCGCGCCCGGAACCTGCTGGCGTTCGCCGTGCGCGACAACGGCTGCGGCATGACCGAGGAACAGCTCGCCCAAATCCACGACCCGTTCTTCACCACCCGCGACACGCGCCGGGTGGGGCTCGGCATCCCGCTGCTCAAGCAAACGGCGGAACAGGCCGGCGGCGGCTTAGCCGTAACGTCGTCGCCCGGGCAGGGGACGGCGGTCGAGGCGCGCTTCGAGCTCGACCACGTCGACCGACCGCCGCTCGGCGACATAGCGGCGACGGTGTGGACGCTGGTGGTGACTAACGCCGACGTGGAATTCGAATACCGGCATACGATAGACGGCGCGTGCTTTGAGGTGGGTACCGCCGAGCTCAAACAGACGTTGGCCACGAGGTCCCTGGGGAAGCCCCGCGTGGCGGGAGCGCTTCTAAAATACCTCCGGGAACGCGAGCGAAGGCTGGCGGAAGGCCGCGACGCTTCGTAGCCGGGCCCGCGAGGGGAAGGCAGCGCGATGAAACTCGAAGACTTACGCAAGATGGTCGAGAAGATGCCCGGCGAGGAGTTGCCGGAGGGCGGCGCGCGTTACACCGTCGTCGTCGGCATGGGGACGTGCGGCATCGCCGCCGGCGCGCGGGAGGTCCTGGCCGCGATAATCGACGAGCTCGAAGGGCTCGGCATAACGGACGTCATCGTAACGCAGTGCGGCTGCCGCGGCCTGTGCGAGCGCGAGCCGCTGGTAGCCGTGACCGCCGCCGACGGCGAGGAGCTGGTCTACGCCGACATGACGCCCGAACGCGCGCGGGAGGTCGTCGCCTCCCACGTAGGCCGCGACGAGCCGGTCGGGGCCTACACGCTCGACGCCGGCGAGCTCCCTTAACGCCGAGTCGGCGAACGCGGTTGACATACGCATCGGCGGGGAGTATAATGAAAGGTGAAGGAGGAAAGACGCTGGCGCGGGCGCTTAGCTCAGTTGGCAGAGCGCTGCTTTCACAGAGCAGAAGTCACAGGTTCGAGTCCTGTAGCGCCCAAAAAGCCGCGACTCGCTCCAGCGGGTTGGGGCTGGGTTTTTTATGAAAATATTTAAGTACGCGGTTACAGTTTGCGTTTGCGCGTGGGGGGCCGCCGGCGCCGCCGACTATGACGGCCCGGGCGTCGCCCGCGTAATCGCCGAGGATACGACGTGGGCGGGGGAGGTTTATCTCGCCGGCGACCTACTAATAGCGGACGGGGCGACGCTGACCGTCGAGGCCGGGACGCGGGTAACGGTAGCCCGCGAAGACGCGCTGTCCCGAACGTTCGTAAAGCACGGAACGGACTACGACGTCGAGGTCGTCGTCGCCGGCGGCCTTAAAATACGCGGCGCGCGCGACGCGCCGGTGATATTTGTCCCCGAGGCCGACGGCTCGCCGGACAAAACGTGGTCGGGATTCGAATTGAAAAAAGGCGGTACGCTCACCGCGGGCGACGCTTGGTTCGTCGGCGCGCGCTGGCCTTTACCGTCCGCGGCAGCTTTGTCGGACGATGTTTACACGGTGGACGAAACGCGTAAATCGGGCTCGGCGTACCTTCCGTACCGGGGTCGCGACGGAACCGGTAAGGGCGCGTACTTCTACCCCGACGGCACGCTCGTTCCTAAAGAGGTAATAAAGGCCAACCGCGGCTACTCTCGGTGGATAATCGCGCCTTGTCTTACGGCGGCCGGTAGCGTAGCGGCGTTTTTTATAGGTATGAGTATTGCCTTCCAAGAACACGGACCTTCGCCGTCAGCGGCCGAAGCGTACTGGCCGTTACTCATACCGCCCTTGTGCTTTGGGATTGGATACCTCGCGGGCTTCGGTATCGACACCCGCTGGGGCGCCCGCCGCGCCCAGGATAAGTGGCTCAAAGAGCGCGCCGACTTCACGCCGCCGTTCTGAACCCGTAAATCCTTGCGGGCCGCTTTCGATAAAGTTATACTCCGGCGAAAGGCCGGAGTTTTTTACCCTTAACTATGCCCCGAAAAAAGCCGGATGAGATGAACTTCCTGGAGCACCTGGAGGAGCTGCGCGGGCGCTTAGCTCAGTTGGCAGAGCGCTGCTTTCACAGAGCAGAAGTCACAGGTTCGAGTCCTGTAGCGCCCAAAACGCCGCGACTCGCTCCAGCGGGGTGGGGCTGGGTTTTTTATGAAAATATTTAAGTACGCGGTTACAGTTTGCGTTTGCGCGTGGGGGGCCGCCGGGGCCGCCGACTACGACGGCCCGGGCGTGGCCGGAACCATAGCAGAGGATACCACGTGGGCCGGCGACGTGTACCTCGCCGGCGACCTACTAATAGCGCCCGGGGCGACGCTGACCGTCGAGGCCGGGACGCGCGTTACGGTTAGCAGAGAGGACGCGTTGTCCCGAACGTTCGTGAAGCACGGGGCGAACTACGACGTCGAGGTCGTCGTAGCGGGCGCCCTCAAGATAAGCGGCGCTCGGGAAGCGCCGGTAATATTTATCCCCGAGTCGGACGGCTCGCCAGACGAGACGTGGTCCGGATTCGAATTGAAAAAGGGCGGCTCGCTTGAAGCCAACGGGGCCTGGTTAGTCGGCGCGCGTTGGCCTTTACCGTCGGCCGCCGCTTTATCGGAAGACGTTTACACAGTCGTCGACACGCGTAAATCGGCCTCCGCGTACCTCCCGTACCGGGGTCGCGACGGAACGGGTAAGGGTACGTACTTCTACGCCGACGGGACGCTCATCCCGAAAGAGGTAATCAAGGCCAACCGCGGCTACTCGCGGTGGATCATCGCGCCCTCTGCGGCCTTTTTATCTCTAGTATTCGTGTTCTTCGCGAGTCTGGGGGATATTGACGTTCATATCAAGACGAGTGAATTCATAGTTAATCTAAGATGGTTTGTACCGATCCCCGTATTCGCATTAGGTTACCTGGGCGGTAATGTTATCGATACCGACTGGGGCGCCCGCCGCGCCCAAAACAAATGGCTCAAAGAGCACCCCGACTTTACGCCTCCGTTCTGAAACCGTAAACCCTTGCAGATAGTTTTCGATAAAGTTATACTCCGGCTACCGAAAGGCCGGAGTTTTTTACCCGTCATTATGCCGCGAAAAAAGCCGGACGAGATGAACTTCCTGGAGCACCTGGAGGAGCTGCGCGGGCGCATCCTCTGGATCCTGGGCGCCGCCGCCGCCGGGACCGCCGCGGCGTTCTACTTCTCGCCCCGGCTGGTGGACCTGTTGCTCGCGCCCGGCGCCGGCAAGTTCCAGTACATCAAGCCCGCGGAGGCCTTCATCGTCCACATCGCCGTCGCGTTCATCGCCGGCCTCGTCGTCACGTCCCCCTTCATCTTCTACCAGATATGGCGCTTCGTCGCGCCGGGCCTCCTGCGGAAGGAGAAGCGCTACGCCTTCCCCTTCGTCGTCGCCACGTCGGCCTGCTTCGTCGGGGGCGTCGTCTTCGGCTACTATATGCTGTTCCCGGCGATGCGGTTCTTCCGCTCCTTCGAGACCGAAACCCTGACCGCCGACTGGACGCTGGGAAGTTACGCGTCGCTCGCGCTGCGGCTCATGCTCGCGACCGGCCTTGTCTTCGAGGCGCCGGTTGTCATCTTCTTCCTCGCCCGCCTACGCATCGTCTCGGCCAAATTATTGACGGCTAAATGGAAGTACGTAATCCTCTTCGTCTTCATCCTGGCCGCGGCGCTCACGCCCGGGCCGGACGTCTTCACGCAATCCATTCTCGCCGTCCCGCTTCTCCTGCTGTACGTTATTTCCATCGGCGTGGCGTGGCTCGCGTACCCCAAACGCGAGCCGGAGGAAGAAGAGCCGCCGGCCGAGGAGGAGGAGGAGGGGGAGGAGGAGCCCCGGGAGCCGTCGCCCCACGCCGGCTAGTCATATATGAACTACGACGACGCCAAAGCCTTCCTGGACTCGCTCGTCAACTACGAGCGCGACGTGCCGCGCCGCTACGACACGCGCGTCTTCGACCTTGAGAACTTCGCCGAGTTGCTCGCGCGCCTGGGCACTCCTCAAGATGCCTTTCCCGTTATTCACGTCGTCGGGACCAAGGGCAAGGGTTCGGTGGTCGCGATGCTGGCCGCGGCGTTCGCGGCCGCGGGCCGGCGCGCGGGAACGTTTACGTCTCCCCACCTGCGCGCGGCGCGCGAACGGATTACTGTCGCCGACGAGATGATATCCAAGGAGGACTTTGGCCGGTTCGTCGCCGAGGTGAAGGCGGCGATGACGGGGGAGGAAGCGGCTAACTACCGGACGTACTTCGAGACGCTGCTCGCCGCGGCGCTGCTGCACTTCCGCGAGCGGCGCGTAGACGTCGCGATACTGGAGGCCGGCCTGGGCGGCCGCCTCGACGCCACCAACGGCGTGCGGCCGGCGGTGGTAGCGGTGACGACGCTGGACCTGGACCACACGCAAATCCTGGGCGACTCCCTCGAGAAAATAGCGGCCCAGAAGGCGGGCGTCTTCAAGGCCGCGGTCCCGGCCGTCAGCGCGCCGCAGGAGGAGGCCGCGGCCGGGATACTCCGCGAGGCCGGCCGCGGCGTCGGCGCGCCCGTCGCGTTCGTGGGCGATGACGTCCATTTCTCCGTGAACGGCGACGGGACCTTCGACTACCGCGGCCCGCGGTACGAGCTCCGGGGGGTAAAGGCCGCGATGGGGGGCGCGGCGCAGCGGACGAACGCCGCCGTCGCGCTCGCGGCGCTGGAGAACTTCGGCCCGTTCGACGTCGCCGCGGCAGCGGCGCGGCGGGGGGTGGAAGGCGGAAGGGCGCGGGCGCGGCTCGAGGTCCTTCCCGGTTCTCCCGCCGTCGTGCTGGACGTCGCCCACACCGCGGCCTCGGCGCGCGAGCTGGCCGCGGTCGTAAACGGCATACCGGCCGACAAGAAGGTCCTCGTGTGGGGGATGTCGGCGGAGAAGGACGCCGCCGCCTTCGCGGGCGAGCTGGCGCCGCACGTGGGCCACGCGATCGCGACCGCCGCGGCCACGCCGCGGGCATACGACGCCGCGGAGCTGGCCGACGAGACGCGGGGGACATTCCGGGGCGTCGAAGCCGTGACGCCGGCCGGCGCGGCCTTCGCGCGCGGCCTCGCCGTCGCGGGCGAGGGCGGCCTGGTGGCCGTCGCCGGCTCGTTCTACCTCGCGGGCGAGATACTCACTCTCCTGGAAGGGCCGCTGGATTAAATGGCGATACTCGCGGGCGAAGAGTTGCGCCGGCGCGTCTTGAAGTGGACGCCGCCGTTGGTCGCGCCCTGCGCCGAAGAGCAGCTCCAACCCAACGGCGTCGAGCTCACGCTGGCGGAGGTGGGCGTGTGGCGCGGCGCGGGCCGCCTCGGCTTCGACAACGACGACCGTGTCATACCCGAGGCCGAGGCCCTGGCGTTCGACGACGACGGATGGATTACCCTCGATGCTGGCGGCTACGCCGTAACGTTCCGCGAGACGGTCAACATCCACGACGACTTGTGCGCCTTCGCCCGGCCGCGCTCGAGCCTGTTGCGGATGGGCGCCACGGTCGCGACCGCCCTTTGGGATACCGGGTATCGGGGGCGCAGCCGCGCGCTCCTTTTGGTGGCGTCGCCGGCGGGGGTGCGGTTGCGGCGCGGCGCCCGCCTAATCCAGCTCGTCTTCCTCAAGCTCCCCGCGCCTTTGGCCGACGGGTACGCCGGCGCCTTCCAGGGTGAGGTTTAAACCTCGCGGCTTATCCGGGCGCAGGCGGCGCGCCACCAGCTGAGGCGGTTTGAGGATGCCGGCGTCCAGCCTGACGGCGGCGACTTCCGCCAGCCAGGCCGCGGCCTCGAGCGCCGGGTCCGGCGGGTACGGCAGCGGCTCGAGTATCAACATCCCGCACCAATCCGCCTCCCGGGCCAGGGCCGCGGTGGCCGCGGCGCGCGCCGCATCCTCCAACAGGTCGAACGTCGCCAGGTACGCGCCGAAGAGGTTGCGCTCCCGGCAGAAGTCGGCGAACGTCTCCGCCAACATAAGCAGCGCCCGGAGCTTTCCGGGCGCCTCCTTTCGGTCGACGTTGAAAACGCCGGCCTCCGCTACCTCGCCGCTTCGCCACAGCGCGAAAGCCGGCTTGGCGGGACAAGTCGCGTCCACCGCCAGGACCCTCGGCACGAAGCCGAACCACGGCGGCTCGCCGCGTTGAGTGTGGTCGTACTCGGCGTCGACGTCCTCGTCTCCGAAGAGTTCGGACCATAAGACCTCGAGGCGATCCATAAAAGCCCTCCTTAAATAAAAAGGCCCCGCCGAAACGCGTTCGGGGGGCCCGGTTGTCCCAGCACCAAGTTATATTTCATTATAGCATAGAGCAAATATCCCGTCAAGGGTAAAATGGCCTTTAAATTAAAGCCATTTAGCTTGACGATGCCGTTGTATTCTGTTAGACTTTGGCTAAAAGTGAGGTTTTCGCTTACCAAAGTTGCGTTGTTGGCTGGCGCGCTGGCGGGTATTGTCGGCGCCGCGGGGGATTTGGCGGCGGGGCGGAACCTTGCCCAGGCCGCGTTGCTCGTGGGCGACTACGAGCGGGCGTTTGAGCTCGCGGACGACATCCTGGCGACGTGGCCCGACGACGCGGCCACCCGCCTCATCCGGGGGCTCGCGCTGATGGCCCGGGGGGAGTTCGGGGCGGCGGAAAGGGACTTGCTGGCGGCGCGGGAGGCGTACCCCGACGACATCGCGGTCCTATACAATCTGGCCGTTATCGGGGAGCGCCGCGGCGATTACCGCAACGGCCTGCACTACCTCGACGAGGCTTTTGCCCGGGGGCTGGATAGAGACAACGCCCATCTTTTGAAGGCCAAGCTGCTGGATCACTTGGGCCGGGGGGGGGAGGCGCGCGATACGCTGGAGTACTACCTGACGCGGCGACCGGGCACGCGGGAAATTTACCTGGCGCTGGCGGAGTGGTCGCGGGCGGCGGGTGACGTGGATAAGGCCATCGTCTACTACGAGGAGGCGTTGAAGTACGGCCGCGACGGCCCGACGCTGGCCGAGTTGGCCGCGACGTACGAGGCGGCGGGGGACCGGCAAAGCGCCGTCGATTACTACTTCGAGGCCGTTGTCGAAGGCGCGGCGAGCGCGGACGTACTGGCGGAGTACGCCGCCGACTATGCGGCCGCGGCCGAGTTCGAGCAAGCCCTCGAGATATACCAACGGTTGGTGGACAGGTTTCCGGAGAACGCGCACTACCTCTTCGGCCTCTCCTTCGTCAAGCAGCAGGTGGGCCGGGTGGAGGAGGCGCGGGCGGGGTACATGGAGGTCGTGCGCTTAAAGCCGGATTTCGCCGAACCTTACTACAACCTCGCGGCGCTGGCCGACGTCGACGAAGATGCCGACGCGGCGGCCTCGTATTACCGCGGATTTTTAAGCTACTCCGCCGGCCGGGACGACCTGGCCGAGAGTCGCGCCAAAGCCTCGCAGCGGCTCGAGCTCCTGGAAGGCCTGTAAAGCCGTTATGCCGATATTTAGTCGTCTATCGAAAGTCGCGTTGTTCTCGTTGGCCGCCCTCGCTTTGGCGGCGCCGGCCCACGGCGCCAAGGACAAGATGAAGCTCCTGCAAGAGGCCAACGAGCTTTTTAAGCAGGGCGAGGCTGAGTATGAGAAAGAAGACTTCGAGGCGGCTATAGAAAAATTCGAAAAGTGCTTGGCCAAGGACCCCGAAAACGCCGACGCCCAGTTCAACGTCGGCGTTTGCTACACCGACCTCGGCGAGCCCGAGAAAGCCCTCGAGGCTTACCGCGTGACGCTCGCCGTCGACCCCCTTTACCACCACGCCTACTTCAATATGGGCCGCATATACCACCTCCGCAAGGACTTCGTCCAAGCCGTCGTATACTACGAGAAGGCCCTCGCCGGGGACCCGTACGGCCCCGACCTCTTGTACAACTACGCCCACGCGCTTATGGAAGGCGGCCGCGTAGAAGACGCCGTCGAGGCCTGGGACCGCTACCTGACCATAGCCGACCAGCTCCCGGAAGAGGCCAAATGGGTGGAACGCGCCAAGGAGTACATGGCGACGCTCAAGAGCATTTCAGGGGGAACGTCGGAAGACGAAAATGAGTAAACCCCTCATCGCCCGCTTTGCCGCCTGCGCCGTAGTATGGGCAGCGGTCGTTTGTGCGGCCTCGGCCGGCGCCGCGCCCGCCGGCGACGTCGCCCGGGCGAAGATATTGATCGAGGCGGGCCGCGGGGAGGACGCCATAGCCGTATTGGAGGCGGCGTGCTGCGAGCGCGGCGAAGACCTCGCGCCCCGTTTCTATCTGGCTTACTGCTACGGCGTCGCCGGGAGGCTGGAGGAAGCGCGCGCCGAATACGAGATATGCGCCCGCCGCGACCCCGACCGCCCCGAAATCCACTACAACCTGGGCGTGATATTGAACGAGATGGGCCAGTATCAAGCCGCGGCGCGGGCGTACGAGGAGGCGCTGCTGCTGGACCCCGGCCTCGTCGCCGCCAATTTTAATTGCGGCCTTTCGCACTACTACGCCCACGAACCGGTGCAGGCCATAAAATTCTACCGCGAAGCTTGCGCCCTGGCGCCCGAGGATATAACGGTACTATATTGGCTCGCGTTGGCGTACGAAGAGATGGACCGACGCGTAGCGCTTTCGATATGGGAAGATTACGTCAATCAAGCCGTCAACGTGGCCGCCGAGGCGCCGTACGTGAAATCGGCGCGCGACCACATTTCCGCCCTCCGTGCCGGTAAAAAACCTTAAGAAGACGGGCATCCTCCTAATCCCGCTCGTTATTTCGGTAGCACTGGCCGCCGCGGACCGCCCCGGCGGTGACCTCTTATCGCGAGCCGACGAGCTCAGGTTGCGGGGCGCGCACGAGGAAGCGCTCGCGTATTACGAGCAAGTCCTGGCGGAGGACCCGGCGTCGCCGGCGGCCTGGGCCGGCGCCGCGGCCTCGCTCGAGGCGCTCGACGAGGCGTGGGCGCTGGCGGTACTCGCGGAGGCCTTGGGCGAACCCGAGACCGCTCTACCGGTCCCGGCTTTGACCGTCCTCGCCGACGGCTGGGCTAGGCGGGGGGCGACCGAGAAAGCCCAAAAGTTGTTGGCGTCGGAGGCCCAAGAAGGAACCGGCCGTTACTACCTCGTGCGGGGTCGAATAAATCTCGCCCGGGGCGAACTGCCGGGGGCGATAAAGGGATTCAAGAAAGCGAGGGCCGCCGGCGACGCCGCGGCGCCTTACTACCTGGCCGAGGCCCTAATCGAAACGGGCCACTACGACGAAGCCGAGCTCTATCTGGACGAATTCCTCGACGTATTCCCGTACGTTGCCCAGGCCAGATGCGCTCGAGCCGAGATCTACCTCCGCCGCGGCGAAAACGAGCGCGCCGCGGAGGAACTAGCCGAAGTCCTGGCGCTCGACCGCCGCAACAAACGTGCCCTCTTCGACATGGCGACCGTCGCGGCGGCGAGGGGCGACTACGGCGAAGCCATACGCCGCTATGGCGACGTCGTCGGCCTCGACCCCGGCGAAGAGCGCGCGTTTTACCTTCTCGCCAAGGCGTACGAGTACGTCGACCCGCTGGTCGCCGCCCAGAAGTTGGAAGAGTACCGACGCCGTTTCAAATAACGTCGACCAGAAGTCCGAAAGCCGCCGGGTCCCCGGGCAACGCGGGGATTTTTCGGTTTGCGGCGCGAGGGGCGGCGGCCGCGTGGTAATATCTATCAAAATGGCCGGCGTTGACTTCGCGTTCGCGGTGTGGTATTTTTTAAGTTCGAGGATATTCCGCGATGGTTGAAAAAGTACTGGTTGCGATGTCCGGCGGCGTAGACAGCGGCGCGGCGGCGTTGACGCTCAAGCGCCAGGGTTACGACGTCGTCGGCGTGACGTTGCGCCTTTACGACGCCCGGGCGCGTTCCGGCCGCTCGTGTTGCTCGCCCGCGGCCGTCAGGGAGGCCGCGGCCCTGGCGAAGGATATAGGCATTCCCCACTACGTCTTCGACTTTCGCGAGGAGTTCCGGCGGGCCGTAGTGGACGACTTCGTCCGGGAGTACGGCCGGGGCCGCACCCCCAACCCGTGCGTCCGCTGCAACAGCGTCGTAAAGTTCGATTACTTGCTGGGCCGCGCGCGGGCGATGGGATTCGACGCCGTCGCGACCGGCCACTACGTCCGCCGCGAGTACGACGAGACGGCGCCCCGGTACTTTCTCCGTCGCGCCGCGGACGCCGCCAAGGACCAGTCGTACTTCCTATGGGGCACGCCGCGCGAGTGCTTGCCGGCAATTCTATTCCCCGTAGGGGGGCTTACGAAGGCCGAAGTCCGCGCCCTTCTGGCGGAAGTGACGGAGGCCGCGGCCGATAAACCCGAAAGCCAGGACATCTGCTTCGTCGAGGACGGCTCGTACGCCGACCTCGTCGCGGGAGCGAGCGACGTTGGCGGCGAAACCGGCCCCATCGTGGACGAAAGAGGCAACGTCTTGGGTGAGCACGCCGGCATCGCCCGCTATACCGTGGGCCAGCGGCGGGGGCTGGGCGTCGCCGGCGGAACGCGTTTATACGTGAAAGAAATCGACGCCGCCGCGAACACCGTCGTGCTGGCCGAGGGGCCGGCGCTCGTCTCGAGCCGGTTCCGCGTCGGGGACGTGAATTGGCTGCTCCCCCCCGACGGGGACGAAATACGCGCCACCGTTATGGTGCGCTACCGGGACCCGGGCGCGGCCGCGACCTTGCGCCGGCTGGCCGAAGCGACCTGGGCCGTGACGTTCGACGAGCCGCGGCGCGCTATAGCGCCCGGCCAATCCGCGGCCTTCTACGACGGCGACGCCCTGCTCGGCGGCGGCGTTATCGACGAGGTTTCTCCGTAATGCCGACCGCGGCCGAGAAAAAATATAATCGGCTCCTGGCGCGACTCGGGGAGTTGCCGTCGTTGCTCGTCGCCTTCTCGGGGGGCGCCGACTCGACGTTCCTCCTCGCCACGGCGCAGAAGGCCGTCCGCGGCCGCGTGTTGGCGGTGACCGCCCGCTCGCCCGCGTATCCCTCCCGCGAACTCGAACACGCCCAGGCGACGGTTCGCATCCTCGACGCCGAACACGCGTTGGTGGATTCGCACGAGGCCGAGGACCCCACTTTCCGCGCCAACCCGCCGGATCGGTGTTATTATTGCAAGCACTCGCTCTTCGGGGAATTGAAGAAGTTCGCCGCCGAGAACGGCCTCGAAGCCGTGGCCGACGGCACCACGGCCGACGAGCTCGAGGGTCACCGCCCGGGCGCGCGGGCCGCGCGCGAGCTGGGAATAATCTCGCCCCTGGCCGAGGTCGGTTTGACCAAGGAGGAAGTGAAGTGGCTGGCGCGCGAGAACGGCGTTCCCAACTTCGAACGGCCGCGGTCGGCGTGCCTGGCTTCGCGTTTCCCGTACGGCGAAGAGATAACGCTCGAAAAGTTGAAACTCATAGAGGACGCGGAGGAAGTTCTGGCGGACCTGGGGTTCCAGCAGATGCGTTGCCGTTACTACGGCCCTACGGTGCGGATAGAGCTCGACGCCAAGGAATTGCCGCGCGCTACCAGGCGGGAAATCCGGCAACGCATTGCGGCCGGGTTGCGCGCGTTGGGCTTCAAGTTCGTAACGCTCGACCTCGACGGTTACCGTACCGGCAGCATGGACGAAGCGGCCGGCATCGTAAATACAAACGGAAGTTGAAGGGGGTATCGGCGTGAGGTTTTTAAGATGGATCGTCGCCGGCGTCGTCGCGGGAATACTTAAAATAGGGACGGGCTTCCTCTTCCACGACGCCATATTCGGCGCGTCGTACGCGGACCCCGGGCACCTCGGCGTTTGGCGGCATTACCCGGCGATGATGACCCACATGGCGTTGCTCTCGGTGGCCGCGGGGCTGCTCTTCGCGCTGCTGTATTGGACGCTGAGTCGCGCGTTGCCCGGCGCGGCCGCTCTGCGCGGGTTTATCTTCGGCGCCCTCGTTTGGTTCGGCGTGGTGCTGGCCTCGACGCTGTCGGTCGTCCTCTGGGTGAATATGCCCGCGGCCACGGTCTGGGCCTGGATACTCGATTCGTTGGTATGGTGTCCGCTCGCCGGGACGCTGGTCGGCCTTATTCTGGGCAAAGTCGAAGCGAGGTAATATGGCGACGAAAAGACGCAAGAAGGCGGGGCGGGAAGGGCCGCGCACCCACCGCGCCGACTCCGCGATATCGGCCGTCACCGCGTACGCCGACTGCGCCATGATTACGCGAACCGCCCACCTGGCGCTCGACGTCGGCGAAGGTGCGATAGTCGTGCGGGGTTTGCCCGCGGCGCTGGACGAGTACTCGCTGCGCGTCGCCGGCTCCGGCCCGGCCAAGGTGCGGATAATGGGCGTGAAGATAGGCCGCGAATTCCCCGGCCGCTCCTCGGCCGCCCAGGCCGAGAAGCTCCGCCTGGCGCTGGAGAGGGCCGAAGACGAGCGCCGCGCGCTGGCCGATAAGCGGGAAGTGGCCGCCGAGCGGCGGCGGGGCGTACAGGCTCTGAGCGAGGCCGCCACCGGCGACCTGGCGAAGACCATCGCCCGCCGGCGCATAGACCTGGCCGAAGCCGAGGGCGTGGTCTCGTTTTTCTACGACGACCTCGGCAAGTCCAACGCGCAAATGCTGAAACTCGACAAGGCGCTGCGCGATAAGGAGCGCGAGCTCGAGAAGCTCAGGTTCGAGTACGAGAAGCACAAGGCGCCGCGGCCGCGCGAGGAGAAAACCGCCGCCGTAGCGTACGAGTGCTCCGTGGGCGGCGAGTTCGACCTGGCGCTGAGTTACGTAATGCCCAGCGCCCACTGGGAGCCGATGTACGACCTCCGCTTCAACGAAGCTCTAAACGAAACCGAGGTCCAATACCGCGCCGCCGTTTACCAGAGCACGGGCGAGGGCTGGGTCGACGTTAACCTCAAATTGTCGACGGCGCGGCCTCAGGCCGGCGCGGCGCCCCCCGAGCTCGAACCCAAGTACGTCGACTTCTACCAGCCCTACGTCGCGGCGCCCGCGCCCGCCCAGGCCAAGGCCGTTATGCGCGCCGAAGCTGCCGCCGAAGAGGAACCACAAGAGCTGTTGGAGGACGAGGTTGACCTCGAGCCGGCGGCCTATTACGAAGCCGGCGAGGCCGAGGCCGCGGTCGAGACGCGGGGGCCCGCGGTGACGTACGTCGTGCCCGGCCTGCCCTCCGTACCCGCCGACGGCGAGCCGCACGTCGTCGCCGTCAGCAACCACCGCTTCCGCGGCGAGCTCGCCCACGTAGTCGTACCCGAGCACGGCGACGTCGCGTATTTACGTGCGAAGGTGACCAACGGGACCGAGCTCACGTTCCTGGCCGGCGTAGCGAACGTCTTCCGCGGCGACGAGTACGTGGGTCGCGCCGAGCTCGAGCTCACCGTCCCGGGCGCGGAGCTCGAGTATTACCTCGGCGCCGACGACCGCCTTAAAGTGGAGCACGACTGCCAGCGGATTACGGACGAGTCGTCGGGCCTAACCGGCTCCAACCGGAAGATAACGTTCAAGGCCGAGACCGAGCTCGAGAACCACACCGGCGGCGCCGCCGACGTCGTCGTCAAGCAGCGCCTCCCGGTGCCGCTGAACAAGGACATCAAGGTCAAGATGACTGAGGCCAAGCCCAAGCCCGCGGAAAAGGACGACGACGGCCTGCTGGAGTGGCACCTCACCCTCAAAGAGGGCGAGAAGAAAAAGATAACCTTCAACTACGACGTCGAGTTCCCCAAGGGCCGGGACGTCGCGGGAGTGTAAGTGCGACCTCAAGTAGTAGTCCTCGACTTAGGCAGCCAGTACACGCAGCTCATCGCGCGCAAGGTGCGCGAGCAGCGCGTCTACGCCACGATCGAGCCCTACGACGTCGACCCGGAGGCGCTGGCGGAGCGGGGCGTCGGGGCCCTCATCTTATCCGGCGGGCCGGCCTCGATATACGCCGAGGGGGCGCCCCGCGCCGACGCGCGGGTGCTCGAGCTGGGCGTCCCGGTCCTCGGCATTTGCTACGGCCTGCAATACCTGGCCGCCACGCTGGGGGGCGAGGTGGCGCGGGCCGCGGCGCGCGAGTACGGCCCGGCCACATTGCACGTCCCGTCGCCGCACGCCCTCTTCGACGGCGTCCCGGAGAGTTTCGCCGTCTGGATGAGCCACGGCGACCGCCTCGAGAAACTGCCGCCGGCCTTCCGCGCCCTCGCCACCTCCGACAATTCGCCCTACGCCGCGGTGGGGGACGACGCGCGGCGCATCTACGGCCTTCAGTTTCACCCCGAGGTTACCCATACCGAGCACGGCTCGAGCATCCTGGCCAACTTCCTCTTCGGCGTCGCCGGCCTCGAGTCCACCTGGACGCCGGCGTCTTTCATAACCGAGAAGGCGGCCGAAATAGAGGAGCGCGTCGGCGACGAGCACGTCGTGCTTGGGCTCTCGGGCGGGGTGGACTCGAGCGTGCTGGTGTCGCTCTTGCACCGCGCCGTCGGCGACCGCGTCCACGCCATCTTCGTCGACAACGGCCTGATGCGCGAGGGCGAGGTCGACGAGATCGAGCGCGTCTTCCAGGGCGAGCTCGGGATACCGCTCGCCGTCGCCCGCGCCGGCGAGCTGTTTTTAAATAAACTCGAGGGCGTGGCGGACCCGGAGGAGAAGCGCCGCGTCATAGGCCACACCTTCATCGACGTATTCGTCGCCGAGGCGGAGAAGGTCGGCGGCCGGGTAAAATTCCTGGCGCAGGGAACGCTCTACCCGGACCGCATCGAGTCGCGCTCCGTGAAGGGGCCGTCGGACACCATCAAGACGCACCACAACGTCGGCGGCCTGCCGGAGGAGCTGCCCTTCGAGCTGCTGGAGCCGCTGGCGGAGCTCTTCAAGGACGAGGTCCGCGCGGTGGGCCGCGAGCTCGGCCTGCCCGAGAAGATCGTGGGGCGCCACCCGTTCCCGGGGCCGGGCCTCGCGGTAAGGTGCATAGGCGAGGTGACCCCCGAGAAGCTCGCCATGCTCCGGCGGGCGGACGCCGTATTGCGGGAGGAGATAAGCGAGGCCGGCGTCTACGACGAGATCGCCCAGGCGCTGGCGGTGCTGTTGTCGGTGAAGTCGGTGGGCGTGATGGGCGACGAGCGGACGTACGAGCACGTGTGCGCGCTGCGCTGCGTGACGACGGCGGACTTCATGACCGCGGACTGGTACCGCATGTGCCACAAACTTATGGCCAAGATCTCGAGCCGCATCACGAACGAGGTGGCCGGCGTCAACCGCGTCGTCTACGACGTAACCTCCAAGCCGCCCGCCACGGTGGAGTGGGAGTAATAAGGCTGCTTAAGGGTGATTTTATGCAAGAAGAATTGAACTTAAACGAAGAAGAAATCGGTGGTTACTCCCATCCCGGCGGGAAGTTACGCGAGCTGGGCGCCGAAGAGCTCTCGGATGCCGAGCTCCTGGCGATAATTATCGGGACGGGAACAGCGGAGAGACCCGCTATAAAAATAGCCGAGGAGATACTAGCCAAATTCGGTTCGTTCCTCGGTATGGCAGGCCGCCGATTCGAAGAATTCGAAACTATCAAAGGTTTGGGTGACGTAAAGATACACCGCATCGCGGCCACGCTTGAGATCGCCCGACGCGTTTTAAGAGCTGTCGAATAAATTATGTCCCCCGCGCGAAAAAGGAAACGGATGCCTACGGGGTTAACGCGTCTAACTGAGCGTTCGGCCGCGGCTAAGTTATGCGAGTGGATTAACGAAGTAACGAGCGAGAAGCAGCTCGACTTAGGCGAGGCTTTCGTAGAAACGACGGCGGACGACGTAAAACAACCGGACATACTGATCTACGAAAAGCCGCGCAGTGAAACAGTATTAATGTTAATCGAATGTAAAAGGCCGGAGTTCGACGTATACAACTACGACGAACTTAAAAAACCCGCGTACGAAAAAGCTGGAAAGCGGCGGGCCCCATACTATGCGACGTGCAACTTCCGGAAACTGATTTGGTATAGCACCGAACGTACCGCCGCGGACATGCGAGAGGAAGAACAGGTTATCGACCAATTCGACCTCTCGGCGATAAACGACCTCGAGGAAATTAGAGAGCCGGTTAACCAGATCGTTATAAAAAACGCGCTAGGCCGTTTTCTAACGGCGTTGTACGAGGTCGCCGCGGGAAAACGCGCCGAACCGAAACACCCTATAGACGACGTTCTCGTCTGGCGGCTCGACGAAAAAATCGACCGCCTTAGCGCGTTCTATAAGACGATAATCCAAAAGCGTTTCGGCGAAGATAAAAAATTCGAAGAGCGGTTACGGTATTGGTTTGCGGACCAAAGTTGGAACTTCACCGCCAGCGACGACGACTTCGCGAAAGCGGGGCGTCAGGCGGGGCACCTCCTAGTAAATAAAATATTATTTTATAACGTTCTTCAAACCAAACAGCGGATCAGCCAACTAGAGCTAAGTAAAGGAATTGTACGCGGAGAAACGCTACGTAAAAACCTCCAGAATTACTTCGACGAGGTATTGGGGATCGACTACGAAACGATTTATACGACGGACTTCATAGACGAAGCCGCGTTCCCCGACGATACCACGGTAATCGGCGAAATAGTCGATCTTGTCGATTACCTACGGGGATACGACTTCTCGAAAGTCGACTTTGAAATTTTAGGGAGGATATTTGAAAACCTAATTCCCCCCGAACGCCGGCATGAACTCGGCCAGTACTTTACGCCCGCTAACGTCGTCGATTTGATCCTTGGCTTTTGCCTTCGCGACGAAAACGACGACGTACTCGACCCCGGATGCGGCGCCGGAACGTTCCTCGTACGAGCTTATCGGCAGAAAACGCTCATGAACCCTATGTTGCGCGAGGAGCACGAGCGTATTTTAGATACGTTGTACGGTTTCGATATCGCCAAGTTCCCCGCACATCTTTCCACGATCAATTTAGCCATTCGCAATCTGGGCGTAACCGAGAATTACCCGCGGGTTTTCCATACCGACTTCTTCAAGGAAAAGCCGGCGGCGGGAGATAAAGCCGCGGCGGCGGCATTAGAAGCCGGCCCGGTCCACATTCCCAAGCCCGGCCTAGTGGATGCCGTAGTCGGCAACCCGCCCTACACACGCCAGGAGGAAATGGCCCGCATAACCGGCGACCCGGAATATAAAAAGGCGGTTTTAAAATCGGCTTTATACGAAGACAGTATCAAAATAGCTAATATATCTGAAAAGGCGGGTATTTACGCTTATTTTTTCATACATGGTTATAAATTCTTAAAAGAAAAAGGGCGTTTTGGGTTCGTAGTTTTTAACGCATGGTTGGACGACAAAGACTACGGGGCGGGCTTGCAGGAGTTCTTCCTTAAAAACTACAAAATACTCGCTATCGTTGAATCTAAGGTCGAGCGGTGGTTCGAGGGTGCCGACGTTAACACGTGCCTCGTAGTATTGGAGAAATGCTCCGTCGAGGAGATGCGTGACGACAACGCAACCCGGTTCGTCTACCTTAAAATGCCGCTAAGCGCGTTGATCCCGCCGGCCGCCGACGCGTGGGAAGGCCAAATCGCGAGGCGCCGGGCCGTAACGGCGATAGTGGAAACGGTCCTCGGTCACGACGAACCATACGAGAACGAGGAACTCCGGGTAAACCCTATTAAGCAAAGAGAACTATGGCGGGAGGGATATAACGAGGAAAGGGGCGTATATACGGGCGCGAAGTGGGGTAAGTACTTAAGGGCTCCTGCGGTATATTTTAAGATATTAAGCAAATGCTCGGATTTCTTTGTGCCGCTGTCGCCAGCTATTGGCGAAGTAAAGAGCGGGATACGTACCGGGATAGATGATTTTTTTATTCAAAATCCCGAAGATATTAAAAAGGCTGGTATCGAAAGGGCGTATTGGAAACATAAGGATGACAGCGGTAAATTAACCCCCAATAGGATATTAACAACGCATAAAGGGGTAGATTCAATCGTTCTTAAAGATTTGAGCGGTTTACCGGTAGTCTTGTTTATCGAAGAAGAAAAGAAAGCGATGAAAAGCCCTAATTTGCGGGGTTACATAAAAGCGGGCGAATTAAAGGGCTTTAATAAAAAAGAAAAAGGGGAACCTCGCGGGAGTTTTTGGTATAAAAATAAAAGAGCCGAGATATACCGCGTATTAATCCCGAAAAGAATAGGCGAGAAATATATAGTATATTTGAATGAAGGGGGTTATTACGCTTCCCAGAATTTCCATGGGATTAATTTCATTAACCCTTTATACGAAGCTCCTTTGGTATGTTATTTAAACTCTTCCCTGGGAAGGTTTTTTTACGAAACTTCGGGGTACGAATTAACAGGCTCTTATACGGTTGTAGAACTTAATGCGAAACTGGCTAAGAAATTAACCGTGCTAAACCCGAATAGAGTACGTAATAAACGACGTTGCGAAAAATTGGTCGAAAAGATAGGGGCAAGGCCTATAGTTTCGATATTTGAAGAGCTGGGCGCTAAAAACGTTAACGATGTTACGTTAAAAAGTATAAAAAGAGACCTTAGAGAATTAGAT
Organism: Candidatus Zixiibacteriota bacterium; assembly: GCA_030613505.1. Taxonomy (GTDB): domain Bacteria; phylum RBG-13-66-14; class B26-G2; order WVWN01; family WVWN01; genus WVWN01. The sequence goes on along the minus strand of JAUWLW010000001.1, from coordinate 80,420 downwards.
ACTTTTATTATGGGAGAGGTCTTAAATTTATCAGAAGCGGAACAAATAGAAGTTTACCGGGCTATAATAGATTTAGTAAACACCCGAATAAATAAATCGGCCAGCGTTAAACTTAAGAAAAAGAAACCCGGCGGCATTGACACCGAGCAACTCGCCAAGAACGTCCTTGCGGCGTTGGGGGGAGATACGTTGGCTTCGTTCGTGCGCGATAAGCTTAGCGGCCGCGACCACCTCACGGGGCACGGGTGGAAACCGGCGGAGGCTGTTTCCATAGATAAAGACCTATACGGTTGGTTCGTCGTCGTCGGCAAAGATATGGTTAAAGGCCGCATAGAATGCGGGTCCGAGGCCGAAGCCCGTTACCTTGCCACGTGGGCCGAGACCGGCGCGGAGGCCGCGCTCGTGCCGGAGGATTTGTACTACCTCGAAAGTATTTTACCTAATTTTATTAAGTTAAAAGAACGTATCGCGGCCGTAATAGACGATTATACTCGCGGCATCATAGACCAAAGGCTACGCGCGCGGATCGTAGCCGCCCTTTGGGAAAGGGTAAGGATAGGGTAATATGCTCCCTCAATCCCAAACCGACGGTGGGAGCGAGCGCCCCGCGGCCCGGAAGGCCGACGCGGTCTGGCTCGAGACGCTGCGGCGGCTTTCGCTTGAGCGGAAGCTGGAAATAGTGATGGACCTTATGGACGAGGGCTTCGAGCTCCGCGTCCTGGGCGTCCAACTTCGTTTTCCGGAAATGACCGCGGCCGAGGCGGTCCGGCGTGCGAAAGAAGAAGCCATAGCATGCTTCAAGAAAAACTCCTTGCGCAAGTCGCCGCTGTTCTGAACGACGCGGGAATCGATTACGTCGTAACGGGGTCCGTCGTGACCAGCGTGTACGGCGAGCCGCGCTATACGCAGGACGCGGACGTAGTCGTGGCCGCCGACCCCCGATTGGGCGAGGTTTTAGCGCGCGCTTTCGAGCCGCCGCGCTATTACGTCGACGCGCAAGATGTAAACGAATCCTTAAGTAAGGGTTTAATTTGTAACCTGATCGATACCGACATAGCGAAGAAAGTGGATTTCCATCCTCTCAAAGCCGAACCGTTCGAGCGTTCGTTCTTTGACCGACGGCGAAAGGTCCTTTACGGCGGCGTCGACGTATGGTTCCCCTCGGCCGAGGACGCGATCCTCTCGAAGCTGCGGTGGGCGCGCGTTACCGGCGACGGCGAGAGGCACGTGCGCGACGCCCGCGGCGTATACGAAGTACAGGGGACGACGTTGGACGAAAGTTACTTGCGGAAATGGGCCGAGCGGTTGTCGGTGTCGGACTTGCTCGCCGTTATTAAAACGCAGGATAGGTCTATAGATAATGGCCGCTAAAGGCAAACCGCAGAGCGACGTCGCGAACGAGCGCCCCGCCGCGGAGATACCGATAGACCGCGTCGGCGTCAAGGGCGTGCGGCTGCCGGTGCGCGTCCTGGACCGCGAACGCGAACACCAGGACACCATCGCCACCGTCGACATGTCCGTCGACCTCCCGGCCCGGTTCCGCGGCACCCATATGAGCCGCTTCGTCGAGGTCCTCTACGGCTACCGCGACAACGTCAACTACCGGACGATGGCGTACATCCTGCGCGAGATGGTAGGGCGCTTCGACGCCGCCCGGGCCCACCTCGTCATCGGCTTTCCATATTTCATATACAAGGCCGCGCCGGCCTCCGCGGAGAAGTCTTTCCTGGAGGTCCGCGCGCGCTTCATCGGCGACTTCGTCGACCGGTACAGTTTCTCGCTGGGCGTGACGGTGCCGGTGGCCAACCTCTGTCCCTGTTCCAAAGACATATCGGACGCCGGCGCCCACAGCCAACGCGGCGACGTCTACGTCGAGCTCGAGTCGCGGCACATCGTCTGGATCGAGGAAGTGGTGGCGTGGGCGGAGGAGGCCGCGTCGGCGCCGCTGTTCGCGCTGCTCAAGCGCGAGGACGAGAAGGCCGTAACGGAGCTGGCGTACGGGCGGCCGCGCTTCGTCGAGGACGTCGTCCGCAACGTCGCCGAAAAGCTCGAGCGCGACAAGCGCGTTCGCTCGTACCGCGTAGAGTGCACCAACTACGAATCCATCCACCAGCACGACGCGTACGCGGCCATCGCCCGCGATAAACGCGAACGAGACAAGAAGTAACCTTTCGGAGGTTAACGATATGCGCAAATGTCTCACCGTAGCGGGCCTCGCGCTCGTTCTGTTGGCCGTCGGCTGCGCGAAAGAGGAAGCGGAGAATCCGTACGCCACGCCCGAGGCCACGGTACAGGTTTTTGCCAAGGCCATGAAAGAAGGCGACTTCGCTGCGGCGCTGGACTGCTACGACGACGCGGCGTTGTCGAGCGAGGCCGTCGGCGTCGAGGGCCTCTCGGAACACGAAATACGCAACCTCTTCCTCAAGAGCCTGGAGGCCAGCCGGGAGCCGTACGCCAAAGACGAGGTAACGAACCTGGAGAGCCGGCTGCTGACGGCCGAGGTCACGTACGAGCTGGGCGGCGTCAAGCATACCCACGCCCTCGTCAACCAGGAAGGCGAGTGGAAGTTAGCCACCAGCCTGACCCGCTGAAATTGCAGAAAATTATCGCCAAACGTTACGGCGCGGCCTGTGTCGCCGCGCTCTTGTTGACTTTCGGCTCGGCGGCGGTCGCGACCGAGGGCGACGCCGCGGCGGGCGACTGGATTACCGGTTACGTCGACCCGGCCGACGGCAAGCTGGTCCTGCCCGATACGCCCGCCGGCCGGCGCCTCCCCACCCGCGGCGAGTTTCGGGGGATATCGTTCATCTTCCCGGTTGCGGAGGGCCGCTTCCAATCCATCGAGTACACCGAGCGAACGGGCCTTACCGATTTCCGCAACCGGTGGCGCCGCAACCACATGGGGACCGACATCTTCGCGCCCGAGGGGAGGCCGGTGCTGGCCGCGGCCGACGGCGGCGTCGTCGTGGCGACGTTCACGCCCAAGAGCGGCCCGGGCGCCAAGGTGGCTATATATCACGGCCGCGGCGTCTACACGTACTACCTCCACATGTCCGCGGTCGAATGCGCCGAGGGGCAACAAGTCCGCGCCGGAGACGTCATAGCGGCGGTGGGCGCCACCGGCAACGCCCGCGGCACGCCGCCCCACCTCCACTTCGAGATAGACGTCGCCGTCGAGACACAGGACAAGCCGGCCTGGTTCGTGGAATACGTCAACGAACCTCGAGCCGGCGTATCGTCGCTGCGCAGCGTGGAACCGTTGGCGTACGTGTGCAAACACGCCCCCCGTCTGCGCGACCCGCGGCCTCTCGCCCGGTTATGAGGCGACGGACCCTATCGCTGCTGCTGTGGTTCGCCGTCGGCGCGGCCGCGGCGTTCGGCGCGGCCGAGTGGCGCAACGCCGTAAACAGAACGTACGTATCCGACGTCCTGGTGGACGGCGACGCCGTCTGGCTGAGCTACCTCGGCGGCGGCGTCGCGCGCTACGAGCCGCGCACCGGCAAAGCGACGTATTATACGGCGGCCGACGGCCTTATACACAACTACGTGACCGCGGCGGCCGCCGATAAGAATGAATTATACTTCGCGAGCCGCAACGGCCTGGCGGCGCTCTCGCGGGCGGGCGGCGCGGTCGAACGCACCGTACGGATGTGGGGGTTTGCCCACAACGACTGCACCGGCGTGGCCGCGGACGAGAGGTACGTCTACGTGTCGACGCTGGAGGGGGCGCGCCGCTACGACAAGACGTGGCCGGGGAAGGAGTTCGAGCCGATTCCGCCGGAGGTCGGGCCGGCGTCGCGACTCAGCCCACAGGTGGAGGACGGGTGGAAGGTCTTCGTCACGGCCGACGGCGTCGTGCTCGACGACCTCTACTCGGTGACGCCGGCGGAGGAGGGCCTGTATTGGGGAGGCCGGGGGCGGCTGTTCGCCTCCGCGCGGGGGGCCGAGAGTTGGCGCGAGGTCGCCGTAGAGCTGCCCGTTATGGCCGCCGTGCGGCGCGTCCTCACCCGCGGCGCGACGTTGGTCGTCGCGACGGACGAGGGTATCTTCGAATACGACGGCTCGAGAACGACGCGGGCGCCCGGGCCGCCGGGCCGCGTCGACGCGCGCGACGCGTTCGCCTTCGCCGGCCTGGAGTACTACGCCACCGCGGAGGGGTTGTTCGTGAGGAGGGCGGACGGTCGGCCGTTCAAGTTCGCCGCCGGCGCTGGCTCGAGCTGGAAGAAGTTGAAGGACGCCGCCCGTAAAAAATCGCCCGCCTGGCGGCTCGGCGCGGCCGACGGCTTACCGTCGCCGCGGTGCACGGCCCTCGCGAGTTGGGGGGAGTCGATAATAATAGGGACCGAGAACGGCGCTTGCGTATTGGAACCGACGTCGGGCCAGGTCCGTCCTTTGCCGCTCGCGAAGGGTTTGCCGCCGGGCGGCGTCTACGCCGTAGCGTACGGCGACGGCAGGATATGGGCCGCTACGCCGAACGGCCCGGTCGCCGTGGACGAGGCGGATTTCGCCGTCGAAAAATTCGAGCTACCGGGTCCGTGGAACGACGTCCGCGACGTAGCGTTCTTCGACGACGAGTTGCTAATGACGTCGCGGGCCGGCGCGGCCGCGGCCGACCGTAGCGGCGGCCGGAAGACGTTCGACCTTCGCGACGCGGGCTTCGACGCCGAGGGATTGTGCGCCGTCAAGGTCGACGCGCGATATTTCCTCGGGACGACGGAGGGCGTCATCGAGCTGAATGAAGATTTCGGGTTGGTCGAGACGTACGGCGTCGCGGCGGGTTTCCCGGCGCATCCGGTTCGGGCGCTGCTGCCTTTCGGGCGCGCGCTGCTGTGCGCTACGCAGAGCGGCGGCCTGGCCTCTATTGACCTCGACGCGGGCGACGTTAGCGTGATAACGAGCGGCGACGGTATATCTTCGGATGCGCTGTTCTCGCTCGCCGCTGACGACGAGCACATTTACGTCGGTACGTACGACAAAGGCGTCGACGTGCTGGGCGCGGCGTTGAATTTCGAAAAGAACATAAGTTGGGGCGACGGCCTGAGCCATACCGACATCTGGGCTGCGGCGGCCGACCCGCCCTGGCTCTGGCTCGCCATCCGCGGCGTCGGCGTGAACGCGTACCACCTGGAAACGGGCGAGGTCCGGCGATATTACGCGCGCTACGGCCTGGGGGATGAGTACTGCAAGTCGATCGCGGTCCTCCCGCCGCGCGAGGGCCGCAAGCGCCTGGCCTTCGGCACCGCCTCGGGCATCGCGGTACTCTCGTACGAAGGCGAGCCGCCCGACTATACGGAAGAAGACTACGACCGCAACTACCCGTAGCGGTTAAATTTATTAAGGGGCAATTATCACCGGCGAAGAGAAGAGAATAATCCTGGGGACCGGCGCGGCCCACGGCCTCGTCCACATGACGATGGTGACGTTCGCCGCGGTCCTCACGCCCATGCGCGAGAGCGTGGGTGCGGGGTTGTTCGCCATCTCGGTAGTCGGCAACGTCTCGTACTTCGCCTTCGGCCTCTTGGCGCCCGTGAGCGGTTTCCTGGCGGACCGGATAGGGTCGCGGCGCGTATTGACGATGTGCTGCTTCGGCATGGCCGCGGCCTGCGTCGGCGTCGCGCTGTCCCGAAACATCTATACGCTGGGCGCGGCCCTGGGCCTGCTCGGGCTGGCGGCGGCGCTGTACCATCCGGCGGGGCTCTCGCTCATCGCGCGCCGCGTGGGCTCGGTCGAGAAGGCGATGTCGTACCACGGCATATTGGGGACGCTGGGCCTTGCGCTCGGGCCGGTGGTCGCGGGCGCCATAACGGCCGGCGCAGGGTGGCGCTGGCCGTACGTGGTCTGTGCCGTCGCGTTAGCCGGTATGGGCGCGGCCTTCGCGGGGTTGGCGGGCCGCCGCGGCTCGAGCCGGGCCGGCCGCCCGGCCGCTTCGCCCCTCCTTCCGCAGAAGACGCTGCTGGGCGGCCTTCTCCTCTTCTACGTCATCGCCGTGATGAACGGCTTCATCTTCCACGGCGCGACGACGTTCCTGCCGACGCGGCTGGCGACCGTCAAGAACCTCTTCGTCGGCAACGTGATGACTACGGCGACGCTGCTGTTGGGGGTAGCGGGCCAATACGTCGGCGGCCTGTTGGCCTCGCGCTGGCGCTACGAACTCGTCCTCGCGGGCTCGTTCCTCTTCTCGGGCGCGGCGCTGGTGTTGTTGGGGACGTTCCAGGGAGCCTTCCTGTTCGCGCCGGCGCTGGCGTACGGCTTCGCCCACTTCTCGACGCAGCCGGTGACGAACACGCTGGTATCGCGGCTGACGTCGAGTCGGCGCCAGGGTATCGCATTCGGCGTCAACTTCTTCCTGGCTTTCGGCCTGGGCTCTTTCGGCACCGGCGTCGCGGGGTATGTCGGCGAGAAGTTCGGGCTGGGCCAGGCGTTCGGCCTCCTCGGCCTCGTCGGCCTGGCGGTGGTGCCACTCTCGTTCGTGCTGTGGTACCTGCGCCGGCGCGCGGCCATGGGGCCGCCGATACGCGACGCCTTCAGGGAAATCCCGGGGGGATAACCCTTAAAAGTTTTCTAGATAAAATTTGGAGGCGGGGGATTTATTTCTCGCCGACGACGCACGTCAGCCACGCCAGCCGGGCCAGGAGGCGGAAGCGCCTTATAACCCGGCTTTCCCATTCCACGATGCGCCGCAGCCAGGGCCGGGGCACCGGGAAGAGGTAACATAAAGGCGTCAACAGGTGGAACTCGCCGTGCTCGTATCGCGAAAACGCGGGCGCGTACGACTCGAGCTCGTGGTACGTCAAGTAGCCGACGGGCCTGACCCGCTCCCCGCCGTGCGAATAGCGCAGGTATCTGACGACGGCGGCGAAAGGATTACGTTTCATATTCTCCAACAGCCATACGTGTCCCTCCGGGGTCAGTACGCGCAACATCTCCGCCAGCGTTATTCTCTTTTTGGGAAGTAAGACGAAAACCGATTTCGTGAATACGACGTCGAAGCTCGCGTCTCGGAACGGCAGCTTTTCGGCGCGAAACCGGACCGGGTAAAAAGTGGGCCGGACCCTATTCTTCGCCTCCGCGGCCGCGCCGGCCTGAGGACGAAAAGAAAGGTCGCCGCCGACGACCCAGGCGCCCCGTTGGGCGAACCACGAACACATGCGCCCCCGCCCGCACCCGATTTCCAAGACCTTCTTTCCCTCGAAGGCGGGGCCCACCCGCGACAGGCCGAATAAAAAAGGCGCCTCCCAGAAACGCGGTTTCCATTCCAGATAGTAATCGAGCGATTCCCTGGACAACGTTCCCCCTTATCCGCCGCCGCCCGGCCAACGGTTTATCGCGTTTTCCCGCCGCGGGCCCTGGCGCGGAGTTGGCTTATCGCGCGCCGGTACTTTATCAGGTCCGTAATGCCGGGCCGGGTATAGAGGCGGCTGGGCGCGCCCTCCTTGTTCACGGTCGGGAGGGGCCGGCCGGCCTCGAGGTCCGCGAGAACCTTCTCCACCTCCGGCAGGCTGTCGAGTATGGCCTTGTGGGCGATGTACGGGTGCGGCTCCGTGAGCGGGTCGACGTCGCGCACGGGCACCTGGAGGATTATGGGGCCGGTATCGAAACCGCGGTCCATCTTCAAGAGCGTGCTGCCCAGCTTTTCCAACTCCATATTCATTATGGTGTAGAGGGGGCTGTGGAAGCCGCGATACTCGGGCGTGAAGCCCTCGTGCCAGAGGAAGGTGCCGAGACGCGGCGCCTCGAACGTCGCGGGTTTAACGTAAGCGTTGAGGCAGTCGGCGAACATGGCGTCGACTTCTTCGGCGAGCAGCGCCTCGCGGATCTCGGGGGCGTTGACGTCGGCGACGTTGAACACCTTCACCGGTTTGCCGCCGGGAGTTACGCCGTGCTCGCGGCGGTAGGTTTCGATCATCCGGTCGCTGTAGACGGCCTCGCGCTTTTTCAGAAATAAGCGGTAATAAGAATAGAAGAGAACCTCGTCGACGACCTTGAATAGCGAAAACCTCTTCAGGCGCCGGCGGAAGAACCGGATCCGTCCCCGCCAGGTGCGGGACCAGTAATCCGCCGACCCCCATATTATTACGCGGAGGTCCGTCCGCTGCGCCAGCCAGTCGACCAGCAGCAGGTTGAACGCGTTGCAGTTACCCATGAAAGCCGTTCGCAGCATAGCTCCTTCTCCGGCCGCACCGCGCCTGCGCCGAAAGCTAACACCGATTTTGTGGCGTTTCAACCTAAAATATTTTATACTTCGAGCCTCTGCATTATTAAGCCCAATACTTAAAGCGCCCGGGAAAGGAGCGCCGCGGCTATGGCTGGCAAATATTTAACGGGGATACTTCTCGTCGCGTTGGCGTTACCGGCCGTCGTTTTAGGCCAGGGCGGCCGCTACGGCGGCCACACGCTCGAGTTCGGCACGCGCGACAGCGACTTCGCCGCCGACTACGTCACGATGCTGCAGACCGACCTCTCGAAGCTGGGCTATGACGACTACCTTCTCAAGTCGGGCAAGCTGGAGAGCGCGTTCGGGCCGGCGACGGGGGCCGCGGTCAAGGCGTTCCAGCGGGACTGGGGCCTGCCGGTAACGGGCGTCGTCGGCGCGGAGACGACGGCCGCGCTCGAGCGCGCGGTGGCGGGCGGGAGGCCCGAATCCACCGAGCCGCCGCCCAAACTCACTCTCCTCGAGTCCGCGCAGATCACGATAAAGGCGGGGGAGAAGGGCAGGTACGATATCAAGCCCGCGCAGGGGACGACGTACGTCATATCGTGCGGGGGTGACTGCCTGGAGGCCAACGTCGTAAACCCGTACGACGCGTACGCCCGGGTAGTGACGCCGCCGGCGGACGTCCGATACGCGCTCGAGGAACTGGGCGACGACGGCAAGGCCGTGATCTTCGACGACGTACCCTTCGCCGGGAAATATTTCGTGGAGATCGAGCCGCTCAACGACCTGAAGGATACCTCCGTATTAATCCGCATCTACGAGCTGACGAGGTAGCGACGTGCGCGAGCTCCTCAATATGTGGGGGAACACGCGGATGGTCGTGCTGGCCTCGGCCACCGCGGCCCTCTACGCCGCGCTGCTCATCCCCTTCAAGCCGCTGGTCCTCATCCCGGGCCTGACGGAGATGCGGCCCGCCGCGGCCATACCGCTCGTCGCGGGGCTCTTGTTCGGGCCGGCGGGCGCCGTGGGCGCGGCACTGGGCAACCTGCTGGGCGACTTCTTCGGCACGCTGGGGTGGGGCAGCATCTTCGGCCTGGGCGGCAACTTCCTTTTGGCGTATATCCCCTACCGGCTCATTCGCGCCTCCGAGAAGGAGTACCTCGCGTCGTGGCGGGGCCTGGTGCTCGTCGAGGCGACGGTGGTCCTGGCCGCGGCGGCCTGCGGCCTCTTCATCGGCTGGGGCGGCGACCTCCTGGGCATCGCGCCCTTCGCGGCGCTGGGCAACGTCATCGTCGCCAACGACATAATCTATCCGGCGATACTCGGGCCGCTGCTCCTGAAGGCGCTCGACAAGCGCGTGCGGGCGCTCGGCCTCCTCTACCCGGACGTGCTGGACGTTACGCCGCGGCGCCCCCGCACCTTCGCCCTCGGCCTGATATTAATCGTAATCGCGTGCGTGGGCGGCATGGTCGCCGGGAACTTCATCTCGCTGGGCGTGGAGGGCCAGGGCCTCTTCGCCTCCGGCTTCGGCCCGGACTTCCACCCCGGGACGGTGGGCGCCGGCGTCGCGCCGTTTATTGTATTGCTCGTTATTGGGGTTTTATTGATATAAATCTTAACGTTTAGCAGTCTAATATCATAGACAAGTAGCAAGACTTGTGTTAGAACGAGCACGGTTAAAGATAGAAACGTCGGCTTAATGACGCGAACCATATAAAGGAATCGTGATATGGCAAACAAGAAAAGGGCCGGCTTAACAACCGACCGTATTATAGACATCGATGAGCTATTACGACTATTAAAAATAGCGAAAAATGATAAAGAACGTATAGACCGGATGATTTCGGAGAACCAGGGCGATTTGCGTGACGAAACCGCAAAAGGCTTAAAGCGCGCGAAAAAAGCGTGAGTTACCAAAAAGGCTTTGGGGCATTTAAAACGCAAGGAATTATTGCATTAACGGGAGGTCTATGGGACGAAAAACGCAACCGAAGCCATTAAGAAAAACGCCGAAAAAACCGCGACCGGAACCGACACAGGTATTTCTTAACGTACCTTTCGATGACGAATATCGCGACTTACTCTTAGCTTTAGTATGTTCTATTGTGTGTATAGGTAAGCAACCCAGATCGGCGTTGGAAGTCCGGGAAACAGGCATTGGGCGAATGGAAAAGATAATGGATCTAATTATCGGTTGCGGTTATTCGATTAACGACTTATCTAGGATGCCCGGGGGAAAAGAAAAACTACCCCGTATGAATATGGCCTTCGAATTAGGGATTGTTTATGCAATGGAATATACTAAACGCGGTAAATATCAATGGTTTTTGTTAGAAAGCAAACTACATAGACTTAGTAAAACGTTATCGGACTTAGCGGGGCATGACCCGAGAATACATAGTAATAAGCCGGCGGCGATAATAAAAATAGTCGTGGAGTGGTTCAAACCGTTAACAGAAGGTTTTAAGTTTCCAACGCCAAAAAAAGTACTCAAGGTATTCGAAGACCTTAAAGCTTTAATACCTAAATTAAGAGAAGAACACTGCGGGGAACCGCCGTTTGAAGAATTAGTCTACGCGGCCGGGAGAATTGCGGAAAAGAAACGGGTCATTCCTAAACCTAACTGACCGTATTCACCATCCTATAACTAACGCATTAAACGGCGCTTTCGAAAAAAACGTCGGCCCGGGAAAAAATTAGCCATATTTTGCGGCCTTCTGGCGCTCGCCGGGGCCGCGTTTTTTGTCGGGGAGGCGGCGGCAACCGGGTGGTCAATCATAAGCTCTTATCCCGCGCCGGCGTCGAACGCCCGCGGCGTGGTTTTCAACGCGCCTTACGGCCTTTCGGTACTCTGCGACGGCACGCCCCCCCGCGTATATAGCGTGACTAAGCCCTCGGAATATATCTCCTTGGCCGTCCCGACCGGCGCTTGGGGTTTAACGAAGTGGCGGGAAGGGGGCGGTGACCTCGTCGTTTCCAACTTCAATACGAGCTACATCTACCGGTTAACGACTACGGGTTCCGTTATCGCCTCTTTCCGGTGCCCCTGGGACCACCCGGCGGACTTGAGTGGGGGGATTTACGATAAATACGTCGCTATCCCCGAAAAGAACCTGGCCTTGGAAATTACTACGACCGGTTCCGTGGTAAGTTCTTTCCAAGGGCCCGGAAACCGTTTAACCGGAATCCAAGCTAGTGGCCCAGGTAAAGCGGTTTTGGGCGACCCGTCGACCCACAAGGTATATTTTTCAAAGTGGGGCTCAGCGAACTTAACTTCGCCGGTAGCGGTTGAAGCAAGCATTCGAACCGGTGGGCCGCCGCCGTTTGCACGGGTGATGGTCGTTGACGCCGCGACGAATTGTATCTATTACATCGAGTGGTTTGGTCACGAGGCCGTCGCCCCCGCCTCCCGCGGCCACCGCGGCCCTCTACGCCGCGCTGCTCATCCCCTTCAAGCCGCTGGTCCTCATCCCGGGCCTGACGGAGATGCGGCCCGCCGCGGCCATACCGCTCGTCGCGGGGCTCTTGTTCGGGCCGGCGGGGGCCGTCGGCGCGGCGCTGGGCAACCTGCTGGGCGACTTCTTCGGCACGCTGGGGTGGGGCAGCATCTTCGGCCTGGGCGGCAACTTCCTATTGGCGTACATCCCGTATCGGCTCATCCGCGCCTCGGATAAGGAGTACCTCGCGTCGTGGCGGGGCCTGGTGCTCGTCGAGGCGACGGTGGTCCTGGCCGCGGCGGCCTGCGGCCTCTTCATCGGCTGGGGCGGCGACCTCCTCGGCCTCGCGCCCTTCGCGGCGTTGGGCAACGTCATCGTCGCCAACAACATTATTTATCCGGCGATCCTCGGGCCGCTGCTCCTGAAGGCGCTCGACAAGCGCGTGCGGGCGCTCGGCCTCCTCTACCCGGACGTTCTGGACGTTGCGCCCGGGCGTAGGCCGTGGACCTTCGCCCTCGGCCTCATATTAATAATCGTCGCGTGCGTGGGCGGCATGGTCGCCGGGAACTTCATCTCGCTGGGGGTGGAGGGCCAGGGCCTCTTCGCCTCCGGCTTCGGCCCGGACTTCCATCCGGGGACCGTGGGCGCGGGGGTGGCGCCTTTTATAGCGTTGTTGGTGGTAGGGGTTATTTTGATATAGCAAAATAGTTTCGGGGGTGGTATAATGTGATAAGAAGGAGATGGGGTTATGAATAAATTCGCTTTATACTGCGGCCTACTGGCGCTCGCCGGGGCCGCGTTTTTCGTGGGGGAGGCGGCGACCCGACGATGGAGGTTTGGAGCGACGACCCCGGTTCGTTGTCGTTGACGTACGGCTGGGAGGAAGTAGAGCCAATAGGGTTGGAGGTCGAAGTCCACGTAACGGATTCCGCGAACAACGACGTGGAAGGCGCGAAGGTGTGCCTGTGGGAGTCCAAGTTCTATCTGACGACTACGACCGGCAACGGCGGAAGGTGTACCTTCAAAGACATATGGATCGGTTTCGACGACGGGAAGCTCACGGCGACTAAGCACAACTACAAGCCGGCCCTCGAAGACGACGTCGTAGTAGGAGAGCAGTAGATACGATGAAGAGGGTCATAACCGCGGCGTGTTGCGTAGGTTTTATCGTCAACGCCGCTATGGCGTATACGTGGCATTTGGTTGGCTCGTACCCGGTGCCGGTACCCAATCCGCGCGGGTACCGCGTTTCCAGCCCATTCTCCGGGTATATCGTTGACGCGGGTAGCATACCATATATATACCACTTCCGCCTAAGAACGGGCTCTATCGTATCCAGTTTCCCAGCGCCCGGGGGCGCCGGGACGTGGGGTATCGCCGGGTTTGTGGGTAACTCATACATTTCCAATAACTGGACGTCGTGGATTTACGAGGTTACCACGTACGGTTCGGTAGTTAGCTCTTTTCGGTGCCCGATAGACGGCCCGGCCGATATGAACTTGAGGTGGTTCCCTTCCGACCTTTATATAGCAATTCCGGACCGTAACATAATAGCCGTCGTCGACGAAACAACAGGGTCGTTGGTAAGCACGTTTAAGGCCCCCGGCTCGCGGCCCACGGCCTGTTGCGGTTACCAGACGACGTTGATCGCGGACGCGGCGACGCACACCATATACGAGAACGGCGTCCCCGTTATTACGGGAATAGAAACGCCCGTGGGGGCCGACGAGGAGTCGACGACGGATAACGATTACGTCGTTACGCTTTACGTCGTAGACGACGCGACGGACCGTATTTACTTATACAACAAAACGGTAGCGGTCGTGCCGGCGTCGTTGGGCCGGGTGAAAGCGTTGTTTGAGTAAAGCCGGATAACTGTAACGAAGCCGCCCGCGAGGGCGGTTTCGTATTGAATGTAGAGGAGCCGAGATGAAACGGAACGTGTTTTTAGGGGTCGTCGTACTGGCCATCGCGGCGATTCCGGCGTTGGCTGACTACGTCTACGAGGGGAAGTGGGGCTCGCGCGGGTCCCAGTTGGGCCAATTCAATTGGCCTATTGGAATTGCCTTAGCGGCGAATGGTAACCTCTATGTCGCCGATAAATATAACCATCGCGTCCAGTACTTCACGTGGAACGGTCATTTTCGGGGGAGTTGGGGGTCGTACGGTACCGGTAACGGAAATTTCAGCCATCCCGAGGGCGTAGTAGTAGCTCCCAACGGCAACGTGTACGTCGCGGATACCCAAAACGACCGCGTCCAGTACTTCACGGCGACGGGGTCGTTTCTCGGCAAATGGGGTAAGCTCGGGACGGGCAACGGCGAGTTCAACCAACCTACCAGTATCGCCTTTACCCCCAACGGCAACGTTTACGTCACCGAATGGTACAATAACCGCGTCCAGTACTTCACCTCGAGCGGCTCGTTCCTCGGCAAGTGGGGGTCGTACGGTACCGGCAACGGCCAATTCGACGAACCCAGAGGCGTCGCTTTTCTATCGACTAACTCGCGAGTATACGTCGCCGACCGGAACAACGACCGCGTCCAATATTTCACCTCGAGCGGTAGTTTTCTCGGCGTTTGGGGCTCGTACGGGACAGGCGACGGCCAATTCCGGAACTCCGGGGGCGTGGGCGTTACGACTGATGGTATAATTTTTATAACGGATAGCGGTAATTCCCGCATCCAATACTTTACCTCGAGCGGCTCTTTCCTCGGCAAGTGGGGGTCATCCGGCAGCGGCAACGGGCAATTCAACAGGCCGCTCGGCGTAGCGCCTTTGGCGAACGGTACCCGCGTCCACGTTGCCGATTCTTATAACCACCGCATCCAGTACTTCCGGTGGTCGCCAGCCGCGGTCGTACCCTCGTCGGTGGGGCGGATCAAGGCGTTGTTCCGGTAGGGGCGCGTAGGGGCGTAAGGCGTTACGCCCCTACACGCCCGCACATAGGCCGCTCCCCGGGCGGCTTTTCTTTTTGCCAAAATCCCCTGTCTATGTTAATTTTACGGCGTGAAGGTCGCGCTCGTATATCCCGACTACGCGCCGTCCAAGGCGCTCGCGGCGCCCGCCGACTACGGCTTCTACGCCGAGGGGGTCTCGGCCGTGGCCGCGGCCCTGGAGGAGGCGGGCCACGACGTCAACCTAATCCACCTTATCGCCCGCCCGGGCCGCGACGAGTTCGAGGCCAAGGTACGCGAGGCCGCGCCCGATGTCGTCGGCTTCTCGAGCCGCACCACCATCTGGCCCGAGATAAGGAGGCTGGCCGGTATAGCGCAGGAGGCGGCCGACGCGCCGGTAGTGGCCGGCGGCGTCCACGCCACGCTCGCGCCGGAGGAGGTGGCCGCGTCGCCCGAAATCGACGTCGCCGTCGTCGGCGAGGGCGAGTACCCGCTGCTCGAGCTGTGCGAGGCGCTGGAGGCGGGCCGCGACTGGCGCGCCGTCGACAACCTCTGGTTCCGCGAGAACGGCGACGTTCGCCGCAACCCGACGCGCCCCCTCATCGCGGACCTCGACGCGCTGCCGCTGCCGGCGTACGACATCTACGACAAGGATATCCTCTACGACGTCGCCATCGACACCGGCCCCGTTATGCTCTCGCGCGGCTGCCCGTATATGTGCACGTACTGCTGCAACCACCAGCTCAAGCAGGCGTACCCCGACCGCAAGCACTACGCGCGCTTCCGCTCGCCGGCCCGCTCGATTGAATATATAGAGAACCTCCGCGCCACCTTCCCTAACGTCAAATATTTGAACATAACCGACAACATCCTCCCGCTCGAGCGCGAGTGGTTCTTTGAGTTTATCGAGCTATATAAGGAGCGCGTCGGCCTGCCCTTCACCTGCCGCTACCGCTATAACCTGGTCGCGAGGGACGTCTTGGAGGCGCTCGCCGACGCCGGCTGCTACCTCGTCCACTTCGGCCTGGAGTCCGGCAGCGACGAGCTGCGGCGCCGGGTCCTCAACCGCCAGATAAGCAACGAGGATACGGAGGAGGCGCACCGTCTCTGCCGGGACGTCGGCCTGGCGACGCTCACCTATAACATGGTCGGCCTGCCCCACGAGGACAAGGCGCTTTTTTTGGACACCGTGAAGTTGAACGCGCGCGTCCGGCCCAACCGCATCGTGCTCTCCGTCTTCTACCCCTATCCCCACACCGCGCTGCACGAGCTGTGCGAGCGGGAGGAGCTGCTGGCGCCGGTGTTCGACTACGAGAGCGAGTCGTACCTCGAGCAGCCGGCGTTCCCGGTGGCGCACGTGCGCTTCTGCCAGGCGTACTTCGTGCCGGCGATACGGTATTATCAGATATTGGGCCGGCTGGGCGCTCTCGGCCGGGGCCTCGCACGCGCCAGCGACGCGTTCTACAAATCGCGTCTCCTGCCGCATAAGGTTTTAGTGGCTGTCGCTAAGTTGGGCCGTTCGCTCTACGACGGGACGAAGCTCTTCGTGCGGCGGCGGCTGCCGAAGTTTTACGTCAAATTACGCGACTGGCGCGTTCGTCGCGCCTGAAGGCCGAGGTTCTATGGACAGCGAGAAATTGCACATATTCCGCCGGTGGCTGCAGCAAGGGCAGCGCGACCTCAGCGCCGCCGAGGTCCTGCGGCAAAACGACGTCTACGAGTGGGCGACGTTTCTGGCGCACCAGGCCGCGGAGCGGGTCCTCAAGGCGTACCTCTACTACCACGACGAGACCTCGTTAATAGGCCACTCCATACGGTCGCTGGTGCTCAAGTGCAGCGCTCGCGACGACGCCTTCGAGGCGGTCTCCGGCGCCGGCAAACTCGACGACTTCTACAAAGCGCCGCGCTTCCCCGACAGCTTCTCGGAGGATGTCCCGGCGTACGCCGTAACGCCCGAGCAGGCGGAGGTCGCGGTGAAGCTGGCGCGCAACGCCGTGGAGTTGGTGAACAAGCTCGCGCCCGGCGAAGGTTAGCGATGACGGAACCTTTAGGACCGGCGACGATAAAGGTGGGGACCGTCGAGGTGCCCGGGCGGGCGGCGTTGGCGCCGCTGGCCGGCTATACCGAGTACCCGTTCCGCGCCGCCGTTGCGCGCTTCGGTTGCGCGTTCGCGGTAACGCCGCTCATCTCGGCCGAGGGCCTTATCCGCCGCAACGAGAAGACGACGCGCCTCCTGGCCACCGGCGACGACGACGCGTCGGTGGTCGCGGCGCAGATATTCGGCTCGCGCCCCGCCGCTATGGCCGAGGCCGCCAAGATCGCCGCGGGTGCCGGCTTTCCCATCGTCGACGTCAACCTGGGCTGCCCCGCCCCCAAGATCCGCAAGCAACAGGCCGGCGCGGCCCTACTCGGCGACGCCGTCAACCTCCGGAAGGTAGCTCGAGCCGTCGTCGCCGCTTCTCCCGTGCCGGTCACGGCCAAGATGAGGTTGGGAGACGACGCGGGTAAAAGCACCCTGGCCGCGGCGAAGCTCCTGTGCGAGGAAGGGGTGGCGGCTTTGACGGTGCACGGCCGGACCCTCGAGCAAGGGTTGCGCGGGCCCGTGGATTGCGCCGCCGTGAAAGAGATCGCCGCGGCGGCGGCCGTGCCGTTGTGGGCCAACGGCGGCGTAGAGACGCCGCAGGACGCCGAGCAGCTGCTCGAGGATACGGGCGCCGCCGGCGTGATGGTGGGCCGCGCCGCGGTGGGGAAACCTTATTTAATTGACCAGGTGGAAAAATACTTGGCCGAAGGCGAGGCCCCGGCGCCGCCGTCCCGGGCGGCGCTGGCGGAGGCGTTCCTGTTCCATTTCGACAAGGCCGCGTCGGTGGACGGCGAGGAGCGCGCGGCGCGGCAATTCCGTAAGCACCTGCTCGCATACTTGAAGAGCGCGCCGGGCGGGAAAGCGCTGTGCTCCCGCGCGGCCGTCGTAGCGTGCTGCGACGACGTCGTCGGCGTGCTGGACGAGTTTAAAAGGTTGCCCGAGTATGGACCGTAATAAGATAGAGGAGCTGCTGCGCGCCGTCGCGGCCGGCGAGCTGAGCGTAGACGACGCCGTCGAGCGCTTGAAGCACCTGCCTTACGCCAACCTGGGCTTCGCCCGCGTCGACACCCACCGGGCGCTTCGCGCCGGCTTCCCGGAAGTCATCTTCTGCCAGGGGAAGAAGCCGGCGCAGGCCGCGGCCATCGCCGCCCGCATCGCCGAAACGGGTGCCGCCGTCCTGGCCACGAGGGCGACGCGCGAGATCTGCGAGGCCATACGCGAGGAGTGCCCCGGCGCTCGCTACCACGAGGAAGCCCGCGTCGTCGTCGTGCCGGGCGAAACCGCGTCGGAGCCGCGCGGCCGGGTGCTCGTCCTCTCGGCGGGGACGGCGGACATACCGGTGGCGGAGGAGGCCGCGGTGGTGGCGGAGACGATAGGGTGCCACGTCGAGCGCGTCTACGACGTCGGCGTCGCCGGCCTCCACCGCCTGCTGGACAAGCTCGACGCCATCTATAAAGCGGATTGCATAATCGTCGTGGCAGGGATGGAGGGGGCGCTGGCGAGCGTAGTCGCGGGGCTGGGGGGCGGCCCGGTGGTCGCGGTCCCGACAAGCGTCGGCTACGGCGCGAGCTTCGGCGGCATCGCGCCTCTTCTGACGATGTTGAACTCCTGCGCCGGCGGCGTGGTCGTCGTCAACATCGACAACGGCTTCGGCGCCGGCTACGCCGCGGCCTTGGTCGCCCGCCGCGGGGCGGTCGAAAAATGAAAATTCTCTTCATAGACGGGAACGCCGGCGCGAGCGGCGACATGTTGCTCGCCGCGCTGCTCGATTTAACGGGAGGGCGCGCGGCTCTCGAGGAAGGCCTGGCGCGGTTGGAGCTCGCCGGCGTCAGGTTGGTGTATCCGCCGCGGCGCCGCGGCGGCGTGGAGGCGACGGGCGTCGAGGTCGTCGCGTCGGGCGAGGCGCCGCACTTCGACGACGTGCGAGCGGTGGAACGCCTCCTCGACCGGGCGGACTTGTCGCCGTACGTCCGAAGCGGCGCGACGAGGACCTTCCGCAAGCTCGCCGAGGCCGAGCGGCGGGCGCACCGCGTCGCCGTGGGCCACGCCGGCTTCCACGAGGTGGGCGCCGCCGACGCCGTCGTCGACGTGGTCGGCACTTTTATTTTGCTCGAACTCGTAAAGGCCGACCGCGTCGTCGTCTCGCCGCTTCGGCTCGGCTCGGGTACCGTGGACGCGGCCCACGGCAAGTTGCCCGTTCCCGCGCCGGCCACGCTCGAGCTCCTGCGCGGCATCCCGGCCTTCGCCGGCGACGTCCCCGGCGAGTTCACGACGCCCACCGGCGCGGCCTTGATAGCGAGCGTCGCCGACGAGTTCCGGGCGATGCCGACGATGGCGGTGGAGCGAGTGGGCTACGGCCCCGGCGCCGCCGACCCCGCCGAATTCCCGAACGTACTCCGCGCGTTCGCGGGCGAGGGCGCCGCCGAAGAAATACCGTACGGTGAAGACCTGGTCGCCGTCCTCGAAGCCAACGTGGACGACATGACGGCCGAGGAGCTGTCGTTCGCGGCCCAGGCGTTGTTCGACGCCGGCGCGCTGGACGTCGCCGTCACGCCCGCGGTTATGAAGAAGGGGCGCCCGGGCCACATTTTGAAAATAATAGGCCGGCCCGAGGACCGCGGCCGCCTGTGCGACCTCGCCCTCCGCTATACCTCCACCCTCGGCGTCCGTTTTTACGACGCGGGCCGCAAGATTCTGGAGAGGCGAGTCGTAACGGTAGAGAGCGAATACGGCACCGGCAAAGTGAAGTTGGCCGCGGGCGCGGGCGGCGAAGTATTAGCTCACGCGGAGTACGATAGCGCGGCAGGGCTGGCGGCTCGAGCCGGCGTCGGCGTTCGGGAAGTGGCCAGGGCGCTCGAGGCCGCGGCTCTGGAAAAAGAAGCGCGCCGCCGTAATAAAAAAGGCGCCGGCACCGGCCGGCCGCCCCAAGGTGCGCCGTAACCGGTTGGGCGTTAAAGCGGCCCCCGTCGGCCGCCGTCTTTCAAAAATCCCCACAGGCTCGGGAAGGCGGTCCGGCGTTCGCGCTCGGCGCGCCCTTCGAAACGTAGTTTTACGTCGTCCGCGGTGCCCATCTCGCCGTCTTTGCCGGCGGCCGTGACGACGTGCTCGTTCGCCGACGACTTGTAAGCCAGCGGCTTCCCGGCGGCGTCCGCGACGGCGCCGTCCACGACGTACGACTCCGGCAGGTAGGGACCGAGCCAATCGTCGCCGGTCGGTTCCTCCACCAACGCTATAAGGCCCTCCTTAGCCGTGGGGTAACGGTGCATGTCCCGCTTGTAATAGTCCGCGGCGTCGGCCACGTCTTCCAACCGCGCGCGCGTCAGCTCGCCTTGATAGAACTTGGCGCCCCACTCCATCGCCGGCCTGAGCAGCGCCAGCGCGCCCCACGCGACGCCCACCGCGACCGTGAGCGCGAGCAAAAGGCCGGGCCGGAGGCGGCCGGTATGTAGTTTAGGGGTCGCGGGCTTCTCCTCAGGCGGCGGAACGTCGCGGCCGCAATAATACTTGCCGTCGGCCAGGCGGGCACATTCCTCGCATACCGGCTCGCCGCAGACGACGCACCTCGCCACCGCCGGCCGCGCCGGGTGGCGCGCGCACTTCGTTATCTCTCTCTCTTTCACGTCACCGTTCTCTTGAGGCCCGCCGAATAAGGGGGGCCCGGGTCGCTACCAAAAATAATTCAGGCCGGCCTGGAACTCCATAAAGTCGACGAAATAGCCGTTGCGGTCGAGCGCGCCCCGGCGGCCGTACGCCAATGCGGCGTCGAGCCGGCCGTGCCGGTCTATTACCGGCCACCCGCCGCCCATGGCGTAATGGTAGGAGTCGACGCCGCGTAATTGGGCGTCCCGTACGTACCACGGTTTGTAGCCGAAGCCGCCCCGCACGACGGCGCCGCCGTCCGTCACGTACTCGCCGCCCAGCGACGCCCATCCGACGTCCCGCGCCACGGCCGCGATGGCGCTTGCCACGAGGTCGTCGCTCGACTCCATCGACTCGTAGAAAGTATAGATGTAGTCGACGTGTACGTTGATACTTTGCGCCTTGAGGGAGAACGCGACCCCCGCCGAGGGGGGAAAACGCACGTCGTAGCCTTCGCCGTCGGCGAAGCGCACGTTCCCACCCTTCTTGCCCAGCGCCGCGGCCGAGAGCCGCCACCCGGGCGCGAGGTCGAAACTCTTGGCCGCCGACGCTCGTACGTCGTAGCCGCGGCCGTGGATGTCTACGTTTTCGACCTCCGCCCCGTCGGAAGTGATCTTTTGGCCGCCAAAGAGGAAGTCGCCGGCTACGCCCAAGGAGACGCCCAACGCCCGCACGCCCAGCGCCGGCCCCACGGCCCGCAGCGCGCCCCGGCTTTTGATCTCGCGGTTCGCCCCCTCTCCTCCCCCCATCTCGTACGTATAATCGTTCGGCGTCCAGAGCGCGCCGCCCACGACGAAACGCGCAGCCGCTATGGGCCAGGCGCCGGCCGCGTACGACCCTGCGAACGAGCCGAAGAAAGATCCCGCGGCGGGGTCGCTCCGGTCCGGCTGCACGGTGTAAGCCCAGAACCGGTAGCCGCCGCCGCCCGCCGCGGCGGGCTCCCGCAAGGAGGCTAAAGCCGCCGGGTTCGTCACGGCCGCCTCGGCGCCGTATACCGCGGCCCGCCCGGCGCCCGCCATCCCCGTCGAACGGGCGTCGGCTTCGTGCCTGACTTCCCCCAGCCGCATCGTCTCGTGGCTATAGCTCGGCGCCCAATCCTCATAATAGATGTTGCCGCAGGAGGCGACGGCGAGCGCGCTCAAGCAAGCCGCCGCCAGGGTCGTGTGACGCACCTTTTTCAATTTCATCTCTGAGGGCCTTCGGGAGGCCGTACGTTTAAGTCTCGAAAAAGGGGTCGGCGTCGGCGATCTCATATTGGTAGCCCTGCTCGGTTAAGAAAAGCTCCCGCTTCAACGCGTAATCCTGCTCCACCGTGTCGCGCGAGACGAGGGTGTAGAAGTGCGCCACGTTCTCGCCGGATTTGGGCCTCAGGATCCGGCCCAAACGTTGGGCCTCCTCTTGCCTCGAGCCGAAAGTGCCGGAGACCTGTATCGCGACGTTGGCGTCCGGCAAATCGAGGGCGAAGTTCGCGACCTTCGATACTACCAGGACCGGGATTCGGCCCTGTCGGAACTCCTCGTATAAAACGTCGCGCTCGGGCTGGGGCGTTTTGCCGGTGATGAGCGGCGCGCGGACCGTCTCGGCGATTATGTCGAGCTGGTTCAGGTAGTGGCCTATGACGAGCACGCTGTGGCCGCGGTGACGCTCGAGCAGGTGCTCGACCACCGGAACCTTGCGCGGATTTTCGGCCGCGACGCGGAAGCGGCGATGGTTGGACGCTACGGCGTAGCGCAGCCGGTCCTCCGCGGCCATCGCCACCCGGAGCTCCCGGCACATCGCCCGCGCGATCCAGTTCTTGCGCTCGAGCTCCTTCCACGGCGTATCGTACCTCTTGGGGCCGATGAGCGAAAAGACTTCGTCTTCCTTGCCGTCCTCGCGCACGAGCGTGGCGGTAAGGCCGAGGCGGCGGCGCGCCTGTATCTCGGCCGTGATGCGGAAGACGGGTGCCGGCAGCAGATGCACCTCGTCGTAAATTATCAGCCCCCAGTCGCGATCGGCGAAGAGCTTGAAATGGGGGAACGGCCCTTTCTTCGACGGTCGCCAGACCATAATCTGGTAGGTAGCCACCGTTACCGGCCGCCGCTCCTTGACCATGCCGGTGTACTCGCCGACGTCCTCGGCGGTGAGCATCGTCTTGTCCAGGAGCTCTTCCTTCCATTGGTGCACCGCGGTGACGTTGGTCACAAGGATAAGGGTTTGGGCGCCGACCTCGGCCATGGCGACCATGCCCACGATGGTTTTACCCGCCCCGCACGGCAGCACGACGACCCCGGAGCCGCCGGCCGCGGAGCCGGCCCGGTAGAACGCCTCCGCCGCGGCGCGTTGGTAGTCGCGGACGACGAGCGGCTCGCCGCTCCCGGCCTGCGTCTCGCGCAGCGTTATTCCGAGCGGCGCGCCCGCGACGTAGCCGGCCAGATCATCCACCGGGATGCCGAAGCGTATCAGCGCGCTCTTGACGTGGCCGCGCGCGTACTCCTTGAGTCGCACTTTCCTCTCGTCGAAGACGCCGCCCTCGAGGTACGACGTCACCTTCCGGTTGTTCATTATCTGGGCCAGCAAGACGTCCTCGCTCACGTCCAGGTAGTAGCCGGCGCCGTCGCGCAAAAGTTTTACCTTCCCGTACCGGCTTATCTGGTCGCGCACCAGCCGCTCGATTATGGGCGGGACCTCGTAGCGGCTGTAGTCTTTCAACGCGCGGACGATGTCGTCGGCGTCGAGGCCGGCGGCGGCCGCGTTCCACAACGATATGGGCGTAATGCGGTAGGTGTGTACGTGCTCGGGGCTCTTGGCCAGCTCGGCGAAGGGCAACAGGCGGTCGCGCGCCTCCTCGTGCAGCGGGTGGTCGACCTCCAAAAAAAGCGTGCGGTCGGATTGGACGATCAGCGGTTTGCGGTCGGCCGTATCCATATTGCTAAATTATATTAGCATATCCGAACTGCATAACAAAGCCGCTTTATGGATTGAACCGTCTGTCTTTACCGGACGCAAGAGAACCCGCCGAGAAAAGCGACGCGACGGGGCGGCGACGACCAACGTTGACTTTGCCCGCGGATAAATATATTATTGAATCAGAGGATTATCGTACTGGTGACGAGAAAACCTTCGACGAGCGAACTTCGATGTTTGCTGAACTTATCCGCAAAGGAGAACCGCGATGAAAGTCGCCATGCCGACCGACGACCGTAAGACGCTGGCCGGCCACTTCGGCCGGGCCGCCGAATTCGCGATTTACGAGACGGCTGAGGAAGAGGCCAGGTTGCTCGAATATCGACCCAATTTGCACGCCCGCCACGGCGCGGGTCAACGCGGCCAGGGTCAACAAGCGGCGCGGGGCGGGGGTGCCGACTTCGAGGAGGCGCTCGCCGGCGTCGACGTTCTAATTTGTAAAGGCATGGGCCGCCGCGCCGAGGAGGCCTGTGCAACTATGGGGGTCGACGTCGTCTTCGCACGCGAAACGGGCCTGGACGACATCGCGGCCAAGTTCGCGCGCGACGAACTAGCCGAGGCCGACCCGTCTTGCGAACGGGGCGAAGGTCACCACTAATAAGCCTCGCCTCCGGCGGCCCGGTCTACCTGAATAAAATATCCGGCGGGACCGCCGGGCCGTCGTTAGCCGCAACGACGCGTAAACGGGCGGAACAGCCTTATCTCCTTTTGACGAAATAATAGATCGCCGTCGCGACGGCGGGTATCAGGAACACCAACCCACCCACGAAGACGAGTACGATGGTCCAGGCCGCGGCGAGCTCCGGGTCTTCGGATATCTCGGCCCAACCGCCGACCAGGCCGCAGCATACGCACGACAGGCACACCACCAACGCGCCGATCGTAACGCCGATAAGCGTTTTGAGCACCGCCGGCGAGCCGCGGAAGATCTTCTTCGCCTCGCCCAGCGTCGCCATACGCTCTAGCTGTTTGTGGGCTTCGACGGCGACGTCCGAGCCGGGGGCGAGCTCGATGGCGCGCTCGAGGAAGTTCTGGGCCCGGCCCGGGTCGCCGTGGTTGACAAAAGTTAGCCCCAGCCGGTAGAGCAGCTCCTGGTTAGTCGGCTCCTGCTTGAACGCTGCGCGGTACATCTTGGCGGCGTTCGTCCAGTTGCACTTATAGAAATAGTAATCGCCCAACAAGAGCCAGCCGTGGGCGAGCATGGCCGCTACGGCGTACTTGGGCTTGCCGTCCTCTATCAAGGCCGCGCCCCGGTGCTTCCGCCAGGTCTTACGCAAGCGCTCCACCGCGGCGTGAAGGTCCCGGTAAATCGGCAGCGCCGCCTTCTCCAACCATTCCCGGTATTCGCGCTTGGTGCCGATGTCGAGAGGGGGCTTCTCGCGCTCGGCCGCAATCGGCTTGCGGAAGAACTCGCCGTACGTGAAGGTCTTCTTTATCGGAACCGGGTCGCGGTAGATGCGGCGCGCGAGCTCGGATATCACGTCCGCTTTGGCGTGAAGCTTGACCTCCGCCTCCTCCAGGTAAGAGCGGGCGATCTTGAGCTCGGTCTGTATGGAAATCCCTTCGGTATCCATAGGACGTCCCTCGAGTCGTGGCGCCATAGTAACGCCGCAGCGGAAGTAAGTCAAGGCCGGCTTTCCAAAGCCGTTGACCGGTTCGGCTCAGTTTGATACGATGGCGACGCCGTACAATTCGCGGGGTAGCCGAAGAAAATGGGAAAACTGCGGGAATTTCTGGGAAGACGTTATACCGGCTGGGGCGCTTTGGCGCTGGCGGCGGTCGCGGGGGCCGCGTTCCGCTACGCCGCGATGGACCACCTGTCGCCGCGCGAGTTCTCGTACTTCATCGACTCCTGCATACGGTTCCGTTACGCCGAGATGAGGATGCTGGGCCAGGAGCCGCCGAGAATCGACCCGCAGGCGCAGTGGCCCGAGGGCTTCCCCGCCCACCGCATGATACTAACGGTACCCGACCGTACGGCCGCGCTCTTCTATAAGTTGCACCGCGGCGACACGTACTTCGCCGCGCGGGCGGTGGTAAACGCGCTCTCGGCGGCGGCCGTCGTGGCCTTCGTCGCGCTCGCGCTCGCGGCGTTGCGGCGGCCTTGGCCCGCGGCCGGCGCGACGTTGTTGTACGCCGCGATCTTCGGCGGGTACTCCCGGAGCTGGAGCAATTTCCTGCGCGAGGACTTCGCCATGCCGGGGCTCCTCGTAGCCACCGCGGCTACGCTGTACTTGCTGACCTCGAGCGGAGGGAGGCGGCGGTGGTTGGTGGCGGCGGCGGCCGCGGCGGCGGTGGCGACGTTGTGGGCCGGCTCCTGTTGGCATATGAGCCAATTTTACCTCGCCGTCCTGGGGTTGTTCGTCGTCGGGTACGGCGTCGCGGGCCGCGCGGGGCGGGCGGCCCTGGCCGGCGCGGGCCTCTGGCTGGGCCTGTCCCTGGCGGCCGTACTCAACGAGCCGCTGTGGGCGAAGGGCGCTTTTTGGAACGTCAGCGTCGCGTTGGCGGCCGCGCCCGTCGCGGCTTGGGGGTTGTCGCGCGCGCTCAAAAAGCCGGATAAGGCGGGGTGGTTCGTGGCGGCGGCCGCGGTGGCCTTCGTCGCGTTGTCGTTGGCCTTCGGCCGCTCGCCGGGCTACGGCCACGTGTACGAGCTGGTGTGGGCCAAGATAACCCATTTCGGGAGGTTACCCGGGCCGGCGGCGCTCTCGCCGGACGCGCGCTTTTTCTGGGTGGGGCCCTATAAGTCGCCCGCGCCGATAATCGTCTTCTTCGAGTACGGCCCGCTCCTCCTCGCCGCCGCCTTCGGCCTCGGCCTGTGGTGGTACAACCTCGCTCGGAGGCGTCCGTCGGGGGGAGCGTTCGTGGCGCTGGCGGTTCCCGTCTTCGCCGTCCTTTACCTCCTCATGGTGAGGTTGACGATATTCCTCGCGCCGTGGGTGGCGATACTGTGCATATACCCCGTCGCGGCGCTCGGGAGAGCGAAAGCGCGCGCGGCCTACGGCGCCGGCCTGGCGTTGCTGCTGGCGCTCCACGTTTACACCGCCAACGTCAAGAGGCAGCCGCGATGGTACCGCGGCGCGGTGAACGCGGTCTTCCGATACGAGCCGGAGCTCCCCTGGTACTACGGCTCCGAGCGCATCCAGCTGCTCTTCTGGCTTGCGGATAGACCGTGGCCGTCGCCGGTGTTGGCGGATTTCTCGTTAAGCCCGCCGTACCTCTACCTGGCCGGCCAGCCGACGGCGCTCAACCCGATGTTCGAGGTCCCGGAGGTGCGGCGGAAAGCGCTCACGTACGCCGAGGCCGCGATAGCGGACGAAGAGACGTTCTACGACCTGTGTCGGCGGTGGGGTATAAAGTACGTCGTGCACGTCGCGCCCCAGGTCCTCTCGCGCGGCGCCGGTTCGTTCTACAACGCCACGGCGCGGGCGCCGGGCCCCGGCTCCGCGGCGGCGCTCATGCAATTCCACCCCGAGAAGTTGCGCCGCTTTCGGCTGGTCTTCGAGACGTACAACGTACGCGTCTTCGAGGTGGGCAAGCCGTACGACGGATACGCATCGACGGCCTACCACCCGCTGTACGACCCGACGCGGTTTCCCGACGTACCGGCCGACGAAGAATCGAAAGAATTCTACCGCGACTTGCGACGCGTAAATTACTACTACGAGCTGGGCTGCTCGCAATACGAAATGGGTTACTACGTGGGGGCGGCGGCGGCGCTCAACAGCGCTCTCCGCCTCCACCCCGACTTCGAGGACGCCAATCTAAAGCTGGGCGAGGCCCAACTCGCTCTCGGTCGGTACGAGGACGCGCGCCGGGCGTTCGACCGCGCCCTGGTCGCGACGCCCGGCGACCCCCGACCGCGGGAATACCTCAGGGCGGTCGCGGCGGCGGAAGAGTCCACCGACTAACGGCCTCCGGGAGGTCACGACGCCTAAATGGAAACGTTCACTTTGAAGAAAATCGGCGTCATCCGTACGCCGTACGCCGAGGCCGTCGCGGCGCCGGTACAGGGGCGTTTCGAACCCGAGGCCTCGGGCACTGTGGAAGTGTTCGACGAGTTCGCGCCCGGATTACAAGATATCGAAGGTTTCTCCCATATAACGTTGTTGTATTATTTCCACCAGGCGGCGGGCGAAGAGCTAGTGGTAAAGCCGTATCTCGACGACGTGCGGCACGGCGTCTTCGCGACGCGTCACCCCCGCCGCCCGAACCACCTGGGTATGACGAACGTACGCCTTTTGGAACGGCGGGGCAACGTCCTGGCGGTGGCCGGCGTCGACATGCTCGACGGGACCCCCCTTCTGGACGTCAAGCCCTACGTACCCGCGTTCGACCGCGAACGCGGAAGCGTGCGCTGCGGGTGGCTCACAGGTAAGCTCCCCTCCACTACGTAAAGAAGCGAACCGATTGGGATAAGAGGCAGCCCTCGTCCCCCGACGGGCGAAGAAAACAATTGCGCGCGTAAAGGCGCGAATATCAGGCGATTAGGGCGGGGGTGGGAAAAGTTTCGTTTGCATTAAGTAACCCGTAGTGATATAATGGGCACCTTTTGCGCAAGCCTTTATAAATGTAATTAATTAAGGAGGCTCTTTAAGAAATGGCTGGTAAAATCACGCTGAGCGTCATCAAGGCCGACGTCGGCGGCTTCGTGGGCCACTCCGCGAGCCACCCCGACGTCATCGCCAAAGCCCGCGAAGAGCTCGAAAAGGCCAAGAAGGGCGGCCTGCTCGTCGACTTCGACATCTTCACCTGCGGCGACGACCTCGAGCTCGTGATGACGCACACCCAGGGCACCGACGCCGAAAAGATCCACAAGCTGGCGTGGGATACCTTCGTCGCCGGCACCGAGGTCGCGAAAAAGCTTCACCTCTACGGCGCGGGCCAGGACCTGTTGGCGGATGCCTTCTCGGGCAACGTCAAGGGGATGGGCCCGGGCGTGGCCGAGATGGAGTTCGAGGAACGCACGAGCGAGCCGGTGCTCGTCTTCGCCGCGGATAAATGCGCGCCGGGGGCTTGGAACCTGCCGCTGTATAAGATGTTCGCGGACCCGTTCAATACCGCGGGCCTGGTCATCGACCCCAACATGCACGACGGCTTCCGCTTCGACGTCTACGACATCCACCGCAGCAAGCACATCGTCTTCTCCTGCCCGGAGGAGCTCTACGACATGCTGGTCTTCGTCGGCGCGCCGGACCACTTCCTAATACGCGCCGTCTACCGCAAGGATAACGGCGACATCGCCGCGTCGTCGTCGACGCAGAAGCTCGCGCTCATCGCCGGGCGCTACGTCGGCAAGGACGACCCGGTGTGCATCGTGCGCTGCCAGTCGGGCCTGCCGGCGGTGGGCGAGGTGCTCGAGCCGTTCGCGTTCCCGCAAACCGTCTCGGGCTGGATGCGCGGCTCCCACATGGGGCCGTTGATGCCGGTCTCGGCCAGGGAGGCGCACCCCACGCGCTTCGACGGGCCGCCCCGGGTAGTGTGCATGGGCTACCAGCTGGCGGACGGCATGTTTGTCGGCCCGCGCGACATGTTCGACGACCCGAGCTACGACGAGGCGCGGCGGACCGCCAACCAAGTCGGCGAGTACCTGCGCCGCCACGGCCCGTTCGAGCCGCACCGGCTGCCCTTCGCCGAGATGGAGTACACGACGATGCCGGCGGTCCAGGAGAAGCTCGAAAGCCGCTGGGAAGACATCTAATCGGCCGAAAAACCGCGACGAAGAAAACCCCTCGCCGCAGGAGGCGGGGGGTTTTTGTTTTTAGGTTGACGCGGACGTGTTTAACATTACTATAGCGTCGTGACGGCGTTAGCTACCCGCGCAACAGAAAACCGCTAGACGCCATGGCGCAACGTCGGCTTAGCCGCGGCCTTCCGATATTACCGGCCGGTTTTAATTCTGGCTTATTTTTCTTTTGAAATATCTTAACCGCGTTGTTAGGATTAGGGTAACCGTAACCTTTCTATTGCTTAGGAGGACGGCCCGATGAAGACCGCATTTATCATCGCCGTGTTATGCTCGTTTTTGCTCCCCGCCGCGACGCCCGCCGCCGATGGGCATTTGCGCAAGGGTTTCTCCGGTTTCTCTACGACCGGGTTTTATTTCCATATCCACGACACTATTGACTCCGATTACGGTTCTTTTTCCGGCAGTCTCATCCCTATCGGCTCGTCGTTCGGCTATTCCATAGGCCAGGCTTTCTTCGGCGCCGGTTTCGAATACCTAGCCGGTTTGGACGATTACGAGTCGCTGGCGTCCGTTTACTACGAGAGCCGGTTCTTCTTTTCGCCGCAGTCCAACTTAAGCCCGTGCGTCTCCATAGGCGTAGGCCCTCATTTCCTTACCGACTACGTGGGCGTCATGGTCAGGGTCGGCGGCGGCGTAGATTACCGCCTTAATAATAATTACGGCGGGTACGCGGAGTTTGGCTACCTCGGCGTGTTACCGGATGTCTCGTGGGCCGGAGACTATAGTTACTGGATAGGGAACCTGGGCTTCCGCGTCGGCGTCGCGGCGACCTTCTAAACGCCCGAACCGCGGTAGCGTTTTAAACGAGAAGAAGCTCGAAGGCCTTTGGGAAAACATCTAAGCCGCGCGGTAATAAGATACCAAGACCCCTCGCCGCAGGAGGCGGGGGGTTTTTTCTTGGAAAACGCTTGACAACGTGGCCGGGAGGTTATAATTTAAGGGGTGAGCGAGGAATAATCGTGAGGGGAGGCGACATGAGGATAATGAAAACGCTCGGCGCCGCGTTCCTATTGGTAGGAACCGTGGGCGCCGTTTTAGCCTTCGGGGCTTTAGGCGACGTAGTTTCGTCGTTCCCGGTCCCGGCCAAGACGGGACATCATGGCCTCGCGTGGGACGGTAGCTACCTGTGGTTTTGCGGGGCGCCTTATGCGAAGTTCTTAAGAACGACTACTACGGGTTCCGTGGTCTCGTCGTTCGTTTACGGCCAAACGCCGACCGATTACGGCGGTTTGACCTTCGACGGCGAATACCTGTGGTTCTCGGATTCGCAGCCAGGAGGGGGTTACGAATACCAGCGTTTGACGACGACGG
This sequence comes from Candidatus Zixiibacteriota bacterium, assembly GCA_030613505.1. GTDB lineage: Bacteria > RBG-13-66-14 > B26-G2 > WVWN01 > WVWN01 > WVWN01. The sequence goes on along the minus strand of JAUWLW010000001.1, from coordinate 50,206 downwards.
GTACGTACGTAAGCCGCTTCTTCAAGGGCTACGGCGACCCGGGCGTGGCGTGGGAGCCGCCCCGTTATTTATGGGTTGGGCCTATGAAAGTTACCACCACGGGCTCTACGGTAGCCACTTTCAAACCCCCGTTCTATTTAGGAGGCGACCTCGCCTGGTACGGCCATTACCTTTGGACAAACAGCGGGGGCCCCGAACATTTTACGTACGAACTAACTACTAAGGGCTCGATCTTAGCTTCGTTCCCTACGCCGGGGGCCTCTAACGCCGGGGGTACGGCTTTCGATGGTAAATATTTGTGGCTCGTTAACCCGACCGCGGGTTACGTTTACCAGGTAGACATCGACGTCGTCGGCATGAACCCGGGCTCGTTCGGGAAGATAAAAGGGCTATATCGTTAGTGCGTTACGCGGCACTGAGCGTTTTTATTGGGTTGGTATACGCCGCCGCGTTTCGGCGAAAGCTAGCGCGGGTCCAATAAAGGGGGATACGAGATGTTTAAGATATTTATTACGTTGTCGATAGCGTTAGTTCTAATTTCAGCAAGTGCTTTCGGGGCTTTAGGCGATGTAGTTTCGTCGTTCCACCATCCGGGGCTTGCTGGTACTTCCGGCCTTGCGTGGGACGGCGGGTACTTGTGGTTCGCGGGCGAACCACATCCGTTTTTCGTAAGGACTAACAGAGCGGGTTCAACCGTAGGTTCGTTTAATATCGGCGCTACATATACCTATATCGAGGGTTTAACCTGCGACGGCGAATACCTCTGGTATTCTTGGCACCGGTTAGCGCGGCCTTATCACTATTACCGTATAACTACTACCGGGTCGCACGTTAGCTCTTTCAATAAAGCGTATTTCGTAGACGGCGGGTTAACTTGGGAGGATCCCTATCTATGGGCGGGTCCTGCTAAATTAACGACTACGGGCTCATTAGTAGCCACCTTTGAGGCGCCGGTAGGGTTAGGAGACTTAGGGTGGTACGGCCACAAGTTATGGGGCGGCGGCGGCGATAAACGGATGTACAACATTACCACGACCGGCTCTATCGTAGCGAGCTTCGCCGTCCCCGGCGACGGCTACGCCGCGGGAACGACGTTCGACGGCGAATACTTATGGCTCATAAACCGGGATAATAAATGGGTCTACCAGATAGATATCGACGTCGTCGGCGTCAACCCCGGCTCGTTCGGTAAGATTAAAGGGTTATATCGTTAATGCTTTGGGGAGTGCTGAGCGTTTTTGTTGCGCTGGTATACGCGCCCGCGGCCTTCAGCGCCTTCGGCGAGGTCGTTTCGTCGTTCCGGGTCCCGCCTAAAACGGGAACGCGTGGCCTCGCATGGGACGGTAATTATCTGTGGTTTTGCGGCGGCCCTTATGCGAAGTTCTTAAGAACGACGACTACGGGTTCCGTGGTCTCGTCTTTCGTATACGGCCAAACGCCGACCGCGTACAGAGGTTTGACCTTCGACGGGGAATACCTGTGGATGTCGGATTCATACCCAGGACCAGGAGGGGGTTACGAATACGACCGTTTGACGACGACGGGTAGTTACGTAAGCCGGTTCATCGCAGGCTACGACCCCGGCCTTGCGTGGGAACCGCCGCGCTACCTATGGGCCGGCCATTTTAAAGTGACCACAACCGGGTCGTTTGTCGGCTCTTTCAAGCCGCCTTTCTATTTAGGTAGCGACCTCGCGTGGTACGGCCATTACCTTTGGAACGGCGGCCCTAAAGACAGGGTTTACCAAATCTCGACTCACGGTTCCGTAATTGCCAGCTTCCCGGTACCGGGGGGCGCGGCGGCGGGCGCGATGACGTTCGACGGCAATTACCTCTGGCTCGTCAACCCGACGGCCGATTACGTTTACCAGGTAGACATCGACGTCGTCGGCATGAACCCCGGCTCGTTTGGGAAGATTAAAGGGCTTTACCGGTAACGCGATACTGCGACGCGGCGCCGCCCCGCCGGGCGGCTTTTTGTTTTATATACCCTCTCCCCTAAGCCGTTGACACCCCCCGGGGTGCGTGGTAGAATTCGCGCGCTTATGGAGGCGCGTAGGAAACGCGACGTTTCTTTAATACTCCTCGCCGCGGCGCTGGCGGCCGTCGCCGGCGCGGTTTACCTGTATTCCAACCTTTACTACGCCGACGGCTTCCTTACGATGCCGCTCGACGACGCGTACATCTTCTTCCACTACGCGCGCAACTTCGCCGCCGGCCACCCGCTGGCCTACAACGTCGGCGACCCGCCCACCACCGGCGTAACGTCGTACCTCTATTTGTTGATGTTGACGCCGCTGGCGCTGGTATTCCACGCGCCGAACGCGTTGGTTTGGGCCGCGTACGTCCTGAACGTCGCGCTGTACGGCCTGAGTATCTGGCTCTTCGCGAAGGTGGTCTCGCACCTTTTCGACGGCCGCTACGTCATCGTTTCGACGTTCGTCTACGCGACGACGGGGCCGGTGACGTTCCACGCGCTGGGCGGGATGGACGGCGGCCTGTACGTCGCCGCGCTGCTGTTCGCGCTATACACATATATTTTATATCAGGAGCAAGGCCGCCGGGTGTGGTTCATCGCGGCGCTGGCCACGCTCACGGTGGCGCGGCCGGAGGGTATAATCGCCGCGGCGATATTGGCGGCGCTGGCGCTGCTGGGCCGGGGCCCGAGAAACGAGGGCGGCGGCTTGCGGCGGCGTTCGAAGTGGCTGCTCCTCCTCGGCCTCGCGCCGATACCCGTCTATTTCGCGGTGAATTACTTCGTCGGCGGCCACCTGTCGTCGATGAGCTTCCTGTCGAAGTCGATCCTGGCGCCCAGCACGCGGCCCTGGGCCGAACGGGCCGTGGCCATCCTCTCCTTCACCGTGTACGCCGTCAAGAGCGTCTTCGCCGGGTTGGACGGCCAATACCTGAGGGCTTTTTACAACGCGAACACTTTACAGGCCGCGGCTAACTACTTCGCGCCGCTGGCGCTGGCGTTCTTCCTGGTGGGGTGGGGCCGGGCGGCACGTAAATCCTGGTCGGAGGGTCGGGCGCTACCGGGCTTCGCCGCCGGCGTCGTGTTTTTGGCGTGCGTGGCCGCGGCGTGCCTGGCGCTGCCGTATCCGCGGCATTACGCCCGGCATATCGTGCCCTATTTCCCGCTGTTCGTCATCGGCGTCCTGGGCGGCATCGACGGCCTGGCGTTTCTCATCCGCTACGGCCGGCCGCAGATAAGCCACGCGGCGATGTTCTGGACCGGCGCCGCCTATTTCCTGGTCTTCGGCCTTATTTCGTCGGCGTACTTCTGCGTCGTCTACGGCATGTCCGCGCGGGACATCCGCTACCAGCACGTCGCCGTCGCGCGCTACATCCGGGAGAACGTGCCGGCGGGGGCCGCCGTCTTCACCCACGACGTCGGCGCGCTGGCGTATTACGGCGGACGGAAAATTGTGGATTTGGAGGGCCTGGTCACGCGCGACGCCTGGCGCTACGGCCGCGAGGGCACGGGCGCTGTGGCCGAATTCGTTCGGCGGCGCGGCGGGTACGGCGATTATTTCGTCGGCTACTTTAGCGAATACCCGCTCGAGGATGCGGGCGCGCTCGAGCCGACGGCGTACTCCGCGCAGCTCTTGACTACGACCATGGCGGGCGCCCGCGAGATGTCTGTGGCGCGCTTCGCGGCGGAGGTGTTCGAACAGCCGCCCCTGCCCGATTCGTCTTTCCTGGCCGGCTTCGAGCTGGCGGACGAGGTGGACGTGGCCGACCTTGTATCGGAGGCGGCGCACGACTACCGCCTGCGGCGCCGCGCGGCGAACATGTTCCCGAGCTACGCGGCGGCGCATCCGTTGTGGGGCGCTCCCGGCGTAAATATATTCGAGGCGGGGCGGAGCGTGTGCGGCGGGGAGGAGTTTACGGTCGACGTCCCGCCGGGCCGGGACGTCGTGGCCGTGGTGCGATGCGAGCCCCCCTACCGCGTTTCGGTCCGCGTCAACGGCGTGTTCGCCGGCAAGTGGGGCGTGCCGCCCGCGAAGGGCGACTTTTATCGCGACGGATATTTCTCCATCCGGGCGCGGTTCATCGGGGGCCCGCGGCTGCGCGTCGCGCTCGAGACCCTCAGCGACGACCTGACGTACAACTTGCCCGTCCACTACTACTTTTACTCGCGAAAGGAGTAGTCGGCTTGGCGGCAAGCCGGAACTTCTCGTTAGTATCGGCCCTCCCGTGGGCCTTTTTGTTGGGCGGCTTCGCGCTGTACGGCTTGGGCGCGGCGCGCGGCCTTTCGATATTGGATTCGGGGGAGTTCCTGGGCGCGGCGGCGACGCTGGGGGTGGCGCACCCGACGGGGTATCCGCTGTACGCGTTGTTGGGGCAGCTGGCGACGTTCTTCCCATGGGGCGACGGCGCGTTTTTGATAAATTTAGTATCCGCGGCCGCGGCGGCGGGGGCGGCGTTCTTCGTGGCGCTGGCGGCGGCGGAGTTGGCCGGGCAATTGGGTTGGGGGGATACGAGTAAGGCGTTGGCGATAGCGACGGCGGGGCTATTGGTACTGGCGGGGCGGACGTTGTGGTCGGTGGCGACGCTGGCGGAGGTGTACGCGCTGAACGCGCTCTTCTGGAGTGCGCTGCTGTGGGCGGCGCTCCGGCTGCGGCGGACGGGGGCGGCGCGGGAGCTGTACGTATTGGCCCTGGTGGCGGGTCTTTCTTTGGCCAACCACGTGACGATCGCGTTGTTTTTACCGGCGCTGTTCTTCATAGGTTGGCCCGGGCGGGAGAGAGCGAAGACGTTGGCTCGAGCGCTGCCGTTGGCGGCGGCTCTCTTATTAGGGGGCGTCTCGGTAAACCTCTACACGGCGCTGCGGGCGGCGCAGCAGCCGCTCTTCAACTGGAACGACCCGTCCACCGGCGGCTCCCTCTACGCCCCCCTCGCCGGCTTGCAATATTACGGCCGGTTGCTAGGTCGCGGCTTCGCCGGCGTCAAGGCCTCGCTTGACGTGTACGGGGGCGCGGCTTTAGTCAACGTTACGCCGCTGGCGGTGTTCGTCGTGCCGGCGCTCGTGGGTCTTTGGGCGCGGCGTTGTCGCCTCGTAGCGGCGGCCCTCGTAGTATATTGCGCGGGTTATTTAGCGTTCTGCGCCTCGTATTACATACCGGACGTGGCGTACTACTTTATACCGCTGCACCTCTCGGTCGCCTTTCTGGCCGCCGGCGGCGTAGCCGTCGCGGCGTCGTGGGTCGCGCGACGGCGCCCGGCGCTCGGCGTCGCCGCGGCCGGGGCGCTGGTCTTGGCGGCCGGCGTTTGGGCGTTCGCCTCGAATTACCCATACGGCGACCGGCGCGATTTCACCTTCGCCGAGACCTACGGCCGGCGCCTGCTGGCGTCGCTGCCGGCGGGGGCGCTCGTATTTTCGAGCGGCGACACTAACGGCAACCTTACATGGTATAACGTTTACGTGCGGCGGTCCCGACCCGACGTCGCGGTAGCGGACCAGGTGCGGCTCGCGAACCGCGGTTACGTAACCGCGCTGGCGCGACGCCACCCGGACCTAATCCTGCCGGAAGAGGAGGAAATCGGCTTTCTCGCCGCGGAGGCTTTCGCGCGGGGCGTTTTCGACCAGGCAAACGTCGTTATGCGTAAAAGCGACGACTTCATTCTGCCGCAGTTGCTGGAGCCCATAATTACTTGTAACGCTTCCGCGCGACGGATTTTCTGGGGGTTGGGAGACCCGGGGGCGAAACTCCAGCCCTACCTGATACCGTACGACGTAACTATGGAGGTCGTTCTGGAGGAACCGCCGCGAGCCGAGCTGGCGCGACGGGCCGGAGACGCCGTCGCCGCTTTGACCGGCGTCACGGCCTTGGTTCAAAAGAACGGTCCCGCGGAATTGCGCGACGAATCCTTTAGGGAGCACGCGAACTTATACTACGGTAGCCTGAGCGATTTTCTGACCGGCCGCGGTATGTACGAAACACAAATAGAGTTGTTGGAATCTTACGTGTGCCTTTTCCCGGCCGACGCCGACGGTTACGAAAACCTGGCTCGCGTTTATGCCGTCGTCGGGCGGCACGAGAAAGCCGCGGAGAATTACCGGCGGGCGTTGGCGTTGGCGCCGGAGAAAGCGGACCTCCGCGCCCGACTGGTCAAGTCGCTCTCCGTCGCGGGGCGCGCCGACGAAGCCGCCGCCGTTGCGGCCGAAGCGGGAGCGGGTGAGACCGGCGAGGCCGATTACCTTCGCGGCATCGCGTACCGCGAAGAGGGAGAGGTGGAGAGAGCCCTTGCGGCGTTCGAAGCGGCGGCGCCTTATTTCGACGACGACGCCGATTTTTGGTTGGAGTGGGGTTTGACGCACGACGCGGCCGGCGATTATAACGCGTCGGCCCGCGCGTTCAGCCGGGCGCTGGAGTTGGACTCCGGTCGCTCGTGGCTATACACCGCGCGCGGCGTAGAGGAGTTTAAGTTGGGGAACCTCGACGCGGCGGCCGCCGACTTCGAGGCCGCGGTTAAACTAAACGCGGCCGACGCGCAGGCGCACTACAACCTGGCGTGTATTTACGCCAAGCGCGGTCGTACGGCGGCGGCGCTCGAGGAACTGGAGGCCGCCGTAAAGATGGACCCCCAGCATTACGTCGCGATCGCGCGCGACGACGAAGACCTCGCGAGTTGCCGCGGCGTGCCGGCGTTCGAACGACTCATGGCCGAGTACGGCGAAGGTACCCCGGCGCCGTAACCGATATGCCGTATACGAAGAAGACGTGGTTGCGATTCCTCCCGTGGGCCTTTTTGTTGGGCGGCTTCGCGCTGTACGGTTTGGGCGCGGCGCGCGGCCTTTCGATATTGGACTCGGGGGAGTTCCTTGGCGTGGCGGCGACGCTGGGGGTGGCGCACCCGACGGGGTATCCGCTGTACGCGTTGTTGGGGCAGCTGGCGACGTTCTTCCCGTGGGGCGACGGCGCGTTTTTAATAAATTTAATATCCGCGGCCGCGGCGGCGGGTGCGGCGTTCTTCGTGGCGCTGGCGGCGGCGGAGTTAGCCGGGCAGTTGGGTTGGGGGGATATGAGCAAGGCGTTGGCGATAACGACGGCGGGGTTATTGGTACTGGCGGGGCGGACGCTATGGTCGGTGGCGACGATGGCGGAGGTGTACGCGCTGAACGCGCTCTTCTGGGGAGCTTTATTGTGGGCGGTGCGCCGGCTGCGGCGGACGGGCGGGGCGCGGGAGCTGTACGTGTTAGCGTTGGTGGCGGGTCTTTCGTTGGCCAACCACGCGACGATCGCGTTGTTTTTCCCGGCGCTGGTTTTTATCGGTTGGCCCGGGCGGGAGAGAGCGAAGACGCTGGCTCGGGCGCTGCCGTTGGCGGCGGCCCTCTTATTAGGGGGCGTCTCGGTAAACCTCTACACGGCGCTGCGGGCGGCGCAGCAGCCGCTCTTCAATTGGAACGACCCCTCCACCCTTGGTTCCCTCTACGCCCATTTAGCGGGTTTTCAGTATCGGGGAAATTTCCTCGAGGAGGGCGCGGCGGGCGTGAGGGACGCTTTAGCGCAGTACCGCGGCGGGGCGCTGTACAACGTCACGCCGCTGGCGGCGTTCGCGGCCGCGGGCCTGGCGTGGCTTTTCGCTAAGCGTCGCCGGGCCGTCGCGTCGGCGCTCGTGCTGTATTACGCGGGTTACCTCGCCTATTGCGCCGTTTATTCTATCCCGGACATCTACTATTACTTCATCCCCCTCCACCTGACGGCGGCGTTCGTCGCCGCGGTGGGTGTCGGCGTAGTCGCGCGCGTTATAGCGGAGAGGTTTACGGCGGCGCGTTTGCCGGTCGCGGCGTGCGGGGCGGCGGCGATCCTTGCGGCGGCCGGTTGGGCGTTCGCCTCGAATTACCCGTACGGCCACAGGCGCGGCTTCATCTTCGCGGAGACGTACGGCCGTCGTCTTCTGGCGGTGCTGCCCGCCGACGCCCTCTTCTTCCCCAGCGGCGACACGAACACTTTTATTACCTGGTACAACGTCTACGCGCGGCGCTTCAGGCCGGACGTCGTCGTCGTAGACCAGATCCGGCTCGCGAGCCGCGGATATTTAACGGCCCTGGCGCGGCGGAACCCCGACCTGGTCGTCCCGGAGGAGGCGGAGGTGCGCGTTCTCGCCGAGCGCGCCGTCGCGCGCGGCGACTACGAAGAATCCGGCATCGTCTTCCGCTCCAGCGACGACTTCATCTTGCCGGAGGTCATCGCGGCTATAATCGCCGAGAACGCCGACCGCCGGCGGCTGTTCTGGGGTTTGGGCGACCGGAGCAAGAGGTTGCAGGAATACTTTGTCCCGTACGACCTCGCCCTGGAGGTAGTGACGGAGGAGCCCCCTCCCGCGGAGGTGCGCCGTCGCGGCGCGGCGTCGATTAGGGCCTTCACGGCGTTGATGGCCGAAATCGAGCAAAAAGGCCCGGGCGAGCTCCGCGACCCGTTCTTCAAGCGCCTGGTCGCGGTATATTATTCCCGCCTGAGCAACCACCTCGCCGACCGCGGCATCGTCCAGCCCCAGGAGGAGTTGCTGAAGTCGTACATCCGTCTCCTTCCGGACGACCCCGACGGCTATCAGAATTTGGCGAGCGTTTACATGGTCGTCGGGCGCGCCGACGAAGCTGTGGCGTATTACCGGCGGGCGCTGGAGCTCGCTCCCGAGAGCGCCCCGGTGCGCGCCAAGCTGGCGCGCGCGCTTTTCGCCGCCGGCCGGGCCGACGAGGCCGCGGAAGTAGCCGAAACGCTGGCGGCGGACGAAACCGGCGACGGCGGGTACGTCGGCGCCATCATCTTCCGCGAGCAGGGCGACCTGGATAAGGCGCTGGCGGCGTTCGAGGCGGCGAGGCCGCGCTGCGCCGACGACGCCGAGTTCTGGTGGGAGTTGGGGCTGACGCACGACGCCGCCGGCGACAGCCGCGCCGCGGTGGCGGCCTTCGACAGGTCGCTCGAGCTCAACGCCTACGCGTCGCGGGTGTACACCGCGCGCGGCGTGAACTTCTTGAAGCTGGGGGACGCGGCGTCGGCGGCGGAAGATTTCGAGGCCGCGCTCGAGCTCAACCCGGGCGACGCCCAGGCTCACTATAACCTCGCCTGCTCGCGGGCGCGGGAAGGCCGGACCGACGCCGCGTTGGAACACCTGGCGCTCGCCCTCGAGCTTAAGCCGGACCGCTACGGGGCGATGGCGGGGCGGGACGCGGACCTCGCGAGCTGTCGCGAGCTGCCGCGGTTCCGAGCGCTGCTCGAGCGATACCCGCCGGCCGAATCGGAGCCCGGGAGATGAAGCGCGTTTCCGGAAGATTCGGATGGCTCGTCTTCGCCGCGACGTACGTCGCCGCCGCGGCGTTGTACGTCGCCTCCGCGGCCCGGGCGCCGGGCAGCGGCGACTGGGGCGACTTCGTGGCCGCGGCCTCGGTCCTCGGCATCGCCCACCCCACCGGCTACGCCGTTTATCTGCAAATACTCGCCCTTCCCCTTTTGATACTGCCCGCGGCGTGGGCCGCGGCCGCCGCCGACGTCACGAACGCGCTCGTCGTAGCGCTGGCGCCGGCGCTGCTCGCGTTGTGGGCGTATAGGCTCGCGCGGGGCGACGGCCGTGACGACGTCGCCGTAGCCGTGTTCGCCGTCGCGGCGGGCGTTTTCTTCGCCGGCGCGGCGTCGGTATGGCTGGAGGCCACGTCGGTCGAGGTGTACGGCGCGGCTCTCGCCTTGTTGCTGGGCGCGCTTCTATTGCTCGAGCCGGCGCGCCGGGGCGGCGACGGCCGGCCCTTCGTGGCGGCGGCCCTCGTGGGCGGCCTGGCCGCCGGCGTTCACCTTACCGCGTTCGCGTACGTCTTCGTATTGCTCGTCGTATGGGGCGCGGCCCGTCGGCCGCCCCTTCGCATCGTGTGCCTGGCCGCGGGCGCCTGGGCGCTGGGGTTGTCGGCGGCGCTCTTCCTCCCTTTGCGAGCGGTGGCGGCGCCGCCCCTCACCTGGACCTGGACCGGCATCAGCGACCTGCGCACGTTCGTCGTCCACGCCACCGGGCGGCAGTTCTCCTATAACTTCCGGGTGCCGACGGAGATGCTCGCGGCCTTGCGGCTGCGGGAGCTTTTCGCCGCGGTATGGCGAAGCGGCGGGCCGTTCGTATTCCTCGCGCCCCTGGGCTTGTGGCTCCTATGGCGCCGGTCGCGCGCGGCCGCGGCGGCCGTCGTCGCCGTATTGGCGCTGAACGCGGCGTTCCTCCTCTTCTACGACATCCCCGACCTGGCGAGGTATCAGCTGCCGTTCGTCGCGTTCGTCTTCGCGTGCGCCGCGGCGGCGGCGGTGGCCCTCTTCGGCGCCGCGGGGCCGAAGTTGCGCGCCGTCGTGGGCGTGGTGGCGGCCGCGGCCGTCGCCCTTTCGCTCGTCGGCGAGTGGCCGCGGCAACGGCGCGACCCGGAATTCCTCTCCTATTACGGCCGTCAAATAGTCTTGCCGGTGGGGTACCGGGCGGTTTACATATCGGGCACGACGACGTCGAACTTCCTCTACTGGTTCCGCCAGTATACGCTGGGGCAGCGGCCCGACGTCGAGCTCTACAACATCAACGACGACCGCTTCGACATCGACAAACTGGCGGCGCTGGCCTGGCGCGAGGCGGGGGCGAGGCGCGTATTCGCGGACTACTTTTTCGTATACCAGACCCACCAGCGGCGAACCTTTTGCCGGCGGGGCCGGCCCGCGGGTTTCGTACTGGAGGTAACCGACCGCGACGTCGCGGCGGGGGACGCGCGGCCGCTGGACGCGGAGGTCCTGGCTCGAGCCCGGGAGCTGTTGCGGGCCAGGCGCGACGAACCGGGCCGCCCCACCGACGGCCTGGCCCTCGCCCTGAGCGTGTGGGAATACCGCGCCTTTTACTACGAATATCGCGACGAGCCGGCGCGGGCGAAGTACTACTTCGTGCGGGCCGCCGAGCTGGCGCCGGGGACGGCGATGCCCCAGATTAACCTGGCGCGGTGTTATATCGACGAGGGGGAGTACGAGAAAGCGCGCCGCGCGGCCCGGGCCGCGATCGTCGCGGCGGACGGCGGCCATATGAAATATATGGCGTACGCGTACCTGGCGATGGCGGCTCAGGCCGAGGGCGACCTCGACGCGGCGCTGAAGCACGCCCGCGTGGCCGTGGCGCTCAAACCCCACGACGGCAAGACGCACCGCCTGGCGGCGGGGATTTACCTCGAGCGGGGGGACCGCGAGAACGCCAAGCGCGAGCTGGAGAAGACGCTCGACCGCGGCTACAACGACCCCGACGCCGTGATGATGCTGGCGAAAATATACCGGGCGGAGGGCCGCGGCGACGAGGCGTTCGCGCTGCTGGCCGAGAACGTCCACCAGTACAACGACGTGCGGCTGATGAACGCGTATGCGCTGGCGCTCATCGCGCGGGGGCGGTACGTGGAGGCCAAGGCGGAGCTTGCGCGCGCGGCCCGTATCGCGCCCTACTCAACCGAGATCCGCGCCAACCTCGCCCGCCTGGAGGCGATGGGGTGGTGAGGGCGGGGAGGCCGATATTTATTTAAATGATAATGGGGTGCGGTGCGCCGGTAGGGGCGCAACGCGTTGCGCCCCTACGGGCGGTAATAATCGTCCTCGGGCCAACGGCCGGCGTTGTCGTAAATATACGCGCGGGTGCGCGCCGCCTCGTCGTCGTCGCGGATAATCCGTTCGTAATAATTACGTTGCCACACCCGCCCGGCCGGCGTCCCGCGCAATAGGTTGATGCGTTTCGTTACGGCCATTTTGAAACCGGCGATGAACGACCCCAACGACCCCGGCGGCCTGTATAACAACGGCCGTTGCGCGGGCGGGCCGTGTAGTAGGGGCGCAACGCGTTGCGCCCCTACGGCGTCGTCCGTTATGATCACGATGCCGTGGACGTGGTTGGGCATGACGACGAACGCGTCCAATTCGATTTCGGGCCGGTGGGCGGCGGAACGCGACCATTCCTCGCCGGCGACGAGGCCGAATTGGTTCAAACGGACCGTATCGCCTTCGACGGCTCCGAACAGACATTCCCGGTCGTAGGTGCAAATCGTGACGAAATACGCCCCGCCCGACGTGTAATCGTAGCCGCGGAGGCGGATGGACCGGCGGTGGTGTTTGTGGCGGTCGAACATTATAGCGGCCGTCGTCGCGGGGGGGGGCCGGCTGGGGACCCCTGGTAGGGGCGTAACGCGTTACGCCCCTACGGGGCCCGCCGCCTATTCGAACAACGCCTTCACGCGCCCCAGCGACGTGGGGGAGACGGCGATGGCCGTTATTGTGATGCGCATGTAGTGGATATAGTCTTGGACGCGGCCGGCGTCGGGGTAGCCGCATTCCGGTATGCCTTTCGTGACGAAGGACACCACGCATCGCCCCATGAAGTCCCGGCCCCAGTCGGTGTAGGCGTTGGCCTCGTTCTCCTGGCCCGCCCACCACACCTCGACCACCAGGTTGCGGCGGCCGTCGTATACGAACGGCGTGTCGAAGGTGAAGCCGAACCAGTCGTTAAGTTTGGGGTCGAACTGTACGGGGTCGCGGTAGAAGACCTGCGCCGGCGTGTTGCCGTCGTAGTTGTCGGCGTACTTCTCGGTCAGCGCGCGCCGCGAGGTGTGGCACAGCTTGAGGCGGAACTTGAAGTATTTCCCGGCCTTGACCTCCTTGCCGACGCCGAACCACTCCCACCTGGTGACGCGGCCGGCGGGAAGGGCGTCCGACTGGAGCACGAGGTCCTGCATCCTGCAGGCCTCGCTCCCTCAACAGCCGCGGAACGGGTAGTCGCCGTTCGTCCCGCGCTCGCCGACGAGGAACTGGTCCGCCGCGGCCGGCGCGAGGCAGGTCAATATCAGTACAAGGCCGAATACGCTGCGCATCGCACTACCTCCCGTTGGTGAAAGGGTTCGCGCTCTCTTTGGAATTCTAAGCGTTAGCCGCGGCCGTGTCAACCGGGTTATCTATCGGGTTGGCCCGCGCTTTCGCGCAAAACCTCTGCGGTGTGCCGCGCCTCGGCCTTAACGCCCCGTCGCCGTAGCGCCTCGTTGATGTATAGGACGCACGCCGGGCAGCCGGTCGCGACGACATCGGCCCCCGAGGCCGCGACCGCGTCGGCCTTCTCGCCCCCTATCTTCGCGAAGACGTCGTCGTACGTCAGGCCGTAGGCGCCGGCGCCGCCGCAGCACGTCACCGCCCCCGGCGCTTCCAGCTCGACGAGCTCGCCGACTTTATTTAACAGCGCGCGCGGCGCCGCGGTGACGCCCAACCCCCGCGCCAGGTGGCAGGGGTCGTGGTACGTTATTTTGCCGGCCGCGCGGGGCTCGATGCTATCGGCGGGCAACAGCTCGGTGACGTCCTTGACGCGGTCCTTAAACGACGCCGCGCCCGGGACCTCCAGCACGTCGTTGTAATAATAGGTGAGCATCGTGCCGCAGGAGCCGCAGTCGACGGCTATCGGCTCGTCGCCGGCAAGGGCTTCCACGTTCCGCGCGGCGAGCTCGCGGGCGAGCTCCACGTCGCCGTTCGCGAGCGCCGGGATGCCGCAGCACCGGCGCGCCGCGGGGACGAAGACCAGGTACCCGGCGCGGGTGAGGAGGTCGACCACCGCTCGAGCGGTGGCGGGGTAAAGGTACGTCGTGCCGCAGCCGGCGAAGTATGTGACCTGGCCGAGGTATTCCGTCCCCTCCGCCGGCGTGAAGTACTGCTCCCGCCCGGCGTCGAACGGCTCCGCCTCGAGGTGCGGCAGCGCCAGCCGGGGCGGCAGGCCGAAGAACCACAACGCGAACGGCAGGACGTGGAACTCCTGCGCGAGGTGCAGCAGCCGCGTCAACTGCGCCAGGAGCCGGGGCCGGCCCAGCGCCAGGCGGTAGGCCCAGGATTTGAAGAAGGGTAGGCCGCCGCGGCACAGGCCCGCCTCCCGCGCGGCGAGGACCAACACGTCCGCGGCCACGCCGGAGGGGCAGCGCTCGGCGCAGGCGCGGCAGCTCAGGCAGTACGCCAGCGACTCGAGGAACGCGTCGCCGAACTCGTCGGCGGGCGGCTCGCCCTCCAGGCTGGCCTCCAGCAGGGCTAGGCGGCCCCGCGGCGAGAAGCGCTCGGAGGCGGTCGCGCGGAAGGCGGGGCACACCTCGCGGCACAGGCCGCAGCGGAGGCACCGGGCGAGGTTTTCCCGCCAGCCTTCGATGAGGGCTTCTCTTTGTCCGGAGGCCATTAATAGGTCGCGCTAAAAAACGGTTGCCTCGGGGCGGCGATACAATATAATATACAAGGTCCCGAGGCGGATGGTTAGTGCGTAATATTACAATAACTACGTTCGCGATAACAGCGCTAACGGCGACGCCCCCGAGTGGGAGGTCGAGGGCTATCCCGAGCCGGCGCGGACGAGGAGTTCACCTTCGAGCAGCTGCAGATAGGCGGCGTGTTCCGCTTCTTTTTGATATAAAGGATAGGAGGCCGTAATGCGGCGTTTAACGTTAACGTTCCTGATAATAACGGGTTTGGCCGGCGGGGCGGCGTCCGCGGACGTTGACCTCCCCGGCCGCATTTCTTTCGGGTTCAACGTCGGCGGCTGTCACAGCGGGAACGACCACAGCCGCTGGTCGGCGAGCGGGGCCGGGTACACGTACTTCGGCGAAGTAGCGTACGAGTCGACGAGCTGGCTCGTCGCGCCCCTGATACAGTGGGGTTATACCTACGCCTCCGGCGACGTGCCGCCCTGGGAATCGGAGGGGTATCCCGCCCGCCCTACCGAAATTAAGGGCGAAGGGGATACCTTTATAATGGGCGGCCGCGTGCGGGTCCCGTTGTGGCGGATGAAGCTTCGGCCATATGCCGGCGCCGGCGTGGCGTGGACGAATTACAATCGCATCGTGATGGACAATTCCAACGTGCTTTCGGATAAGGGGAGCTTCGGCACCGGCTGGGCGGCGCTTGGCGGTTTGGAATTCTTCCCGGACCCGGCGAGCGGCTTCTCTTTGGCCTTGGATTACCGCTACGCCGTAACGAAGCAGGAGTGGCGGCAGCCTCCGACGTCGGGAAGTAAGGGCCCCTTCGAATTGGAATTCTACCTGACGGAAAAACTGCTGACGATGGGAATAAAGGTTTACGTGCTGTAAAGGGGGATAGATATGGCCGAGGAATGGCAAGGACCGCTTGAGAAGGTTGACCCGTGGCGCTGGCGGCTGCCGAAGTCGTACGACGGCCGCATGCGCGTCGAAGGTATGGTACGATAATAGGAATTACGCCACGTTAAGTTACAAACGGCGTGTCAACGTGCTCGTATTCGTAATTACGCCTGAAGGCGTCCGTCGTTTATGTTATTATGTGAGAGAATAGGAAAAAGTTATGGTTTCAAAACGCTTATATTTTGATGGGCCACCGGAAATATCGAGCGAATTCGATACGTCCTATTCTATCGTATTACACGAAGGTTATGCGGGCGAATTCCTAAAGACGATACCCGATAACGAAATTACTTTAATCGTTACCTCACCCCCTTATAATATAGGTAAGATATACGAAAATAAAAGGAGTATCGAGCAATACCTTGAGGAGCAGGAAGAGGTAATAAATGAGGTCGTAAGGATATTGAGTGACGACGGGAGTATTTGCTGGGAAGTCGGGAATTACGTCGAAAAAAGGGAGGTGTTTCCCCTGGATATATTTTTCTACGACATGTTCAAAAAGCGCGGTTTAAAACTTAGGAATAGGATTATTTGGCGTTTCGGGCATGGCTTACACGCATCTCTTAGGTTTTCAGGGAGGTATGAGACGATATTATGGTTCACGAAAAGCGACGATTATAAATTCAACCTCGACCCGGTACGAATTCCGGCGAAATACCCCGGGAAGAGGCATTTTAAAGGCCCTAATAAGGGCAAACCTTCTGGAAATCCATTAGGCAAGAACCCCTCCGACGTTTGGGAAGTAGTTGCCAGCGATTGGGAAAAAGGTATTTGGGAGATACCGAACGTAAAAGCGAATCATCCCGAAAAAACCCAGCACCCGTGCCAGTTCCCCGTAGAATTGGTAGAGAGGTGTGTTCTTGCGTTAACCGATAAGGACGACTGGGTATTGGACCCTTACTGCGGGGTTGGTTCTGCG
Organism: Candidatus Zixiibacteriota bacterium; assembly: GCA_030613505.1. Classification (GTDB taxonomy): domain Bacteria; phylum RBG-13-66-14; class B26-G2; order WVWN01; family WVWN01; genus WVWN01. The sequence continues at coordinate 34,128 of JAUWLW010000001.1, read as the reverse complement.
CTGATTGCCGGGTTAGTCCACGAGAGGAAAGGAATAGGTTGCGATAAAGAACACGAATATGTAGAGGTGGCTAAAAAAAGGATAAAGGCTCTTTTCGGAGGTACTTTAAAGAGAAGGCCCTTAGGGAAACCAATTTTTAAGCCGACTGGTAGTGAGAGGGTTTCGAAGTTGCCCGACGAGTGGAACGACGAGGAAGGGGATAACAAATTACTATGATAATCGCTGCCGAGTTTTCGTTTAACAGAGGAAAAGAATTTTTTAAACGGCGCCGGAAACGTTTATTGAGCGAGGTGGAGAGTATTATTAAAGAAGTAAATGCGAAAAAATGTAAAATTAAAAAAAGTAAGGAAAAAACTATGGTTGGGAAAATACTATATTCGCCGGTTGCTTTAAATACTGCATTCAAAGGGGGTTTTAATAAGAGGGGTTGGGAAAACCAAAAGGTGCGTTGTGAGTATACGAGGGATTATTATAAAAAGGGTTATACACCACCGGAGCCTAGTCGCGGTGCTTTTAGGGATATGGATTACGTAAAAGGGAATGCGGGGGTAGAGGTCCAGTTCGGTAAGTACGCTTTCATGGTATACAACGTTTGCGCTAAAATGACCGTTTTCCATAATTTGGGTTTTATTAATGCAGGTATAGAGATCGTGCCGGTTAAAAAATTCGTCAATGAAATGTCTTCGGGGGTTTCATATTTCGAGCAGTTCGTTTGGGATTTAGAACATCGTGGAATCGCGGACATCGATATCCCGGTTTTGATACTAGGCGTAGATGAATAGCTCGTTAAATTATGCGGAGGTTTAGACACTTTGGCCGAGGAATGGCAAGGACCGCTTGAGAAGGTTGACCCGTGGCGCTGGCGGCTGCCGAAGTCGTACGACGGCCGTATGCGCGTCGACGGCTTGATATACGCCGACGAGAAGATGCTCAAGCGCGTCCGTATGGATAAGACGCCCCAGCAGGTGGCGAACGTCGCCACGCTGCCGGGTATCGTGGGTCACTCGCTCGCCATGCCGGACATCCACTGGGGATACGGCTTCCCCATCGGCGGCGTGGCGGCGACGCGCGAGGACGACGGCGTCGTCTCGCCGGGGGGCGTGGGCTACGACATCAACTGCGGCGTCCGCCTTATGAGCACGTCGCTCACCGTCGACGACGTACGCGGCAAGGTCCGCGGGTTGCTGCAAGGACTGTACGACGCCATACCGTGCGGCATCGGCACCAAGAGCAAGCTGCGGCTGAGCGAGGCCGAGCTGAAGAAGGCGCTGCGGGACGGCGCGCGGTGGGCGGTGGGGCAGGGCTTCGGCGACGCCGGCGACCTCGAGCGCACGGAGGCCGGCGGCTCGCTGCCGGGCGCGGACCCGGACGCGCTGTCGGCGCGGGCGCTGGAGCGCGGCCGGCCGCAGCTCGGGACGCTGGGCGCCGGCAACCACTTCATCGAGATAGGCCGGGTGGTAGAGGTCTTCGACGAGGCCGCGGCGCGAGTCTTCGGCCTCGACGTCGACGGCGTCACGCTCATGATTCACTCCGGCTCCCGCGGCCTCGGCTACCAGGTGTGCGACGATTGGGTGAAGGTAATGCGGCGGGCGATGGACCGCTACAAGATAACGGTCCCCGACCAGCAGCTCGCCTGCGCGCCCATAAAGTCGGACGAGGGTCGGGGTTACCTGGGCGCGATGAACGCCGCGGCCAACTACGCCTGGGCCAACCGGCAGGTAATGATGCACTGGGCGGAGGAGGTCTTCGCCAAGTCGCTGGGCGCCTCCCCCCGCCACCTGGGTATGAACCTCATATACGACGTAGCCCACAACATCGCCAAGTTCGAAACCCACGAAGTCGACGGCCGGCGCGAGAAGTTGCTCGTCCACCGCAAGGGCGCCACCCGCGCCTTCGGCCCGGGCCAGGCCGAGCTGGCCGACGTGTACCGGAACCTGGGCCAGCCGGTCATCATACCCGGCGATATGGGGACCGAGTCGTACGTGCTGCTGGGCACCGAGCGCGCGATGGCCGAGACGTGGGGCTCGACCTGCCACGGCGCGGGCCGCGTCATGAGCCGCAAGGAGGCGACGCGTAAGGCCAAGGGGCGGTCCATATCCCGCGAGCTCGAGGACCGCGGCATCGAGATCGTGTGCCGCTCGCCCAAGACGCTGGCCGAGGAGATGAGCGAAGCCTACAAGGACGTGAGCGACGTGGTGAACGTCGTGACTAACGCCGGCATATCGAAGGCGGTGGCGCGCCTCGAGCCGCTGGGGGTTATAAAAGGGTAGCGCCGCGCCGGAGAGCCGCGTTTCAAAAGACGTCGCCAAAAACTGGTGGCGGCGGCGTGAAATTTTTCCGGCCCGACGCCGAAAAAAACCTTGACATTCGAAATCGGTTCTTTTAGAATGAACCCTCATTTCGCTCTTTAGAGGGTCTTTGGTTCTTTTGAATGAAAAGAATTTTTACGTATTTGTGAAATTAGTAGCAAAGCGTTTTCCCCCACCGGCGAGGAGTTCCCACCGTTGGCTGTAAAAATCCGCGACGTCGCTGAAGCGTTGGGCGCCGAAGTTTTGGCCGGCGAAGACGGTTTGGACCGCGACGTCGGCGTCGTGATAGCGTCCGACCTCGTCAGCGACATCCTGTGTTGTCGAGACGTGGGGGCGTTTCTAATTACGGGCCTGGCGAAGATACAGATATTGCGCGCGGCGGACATGATAGACCTAATAGGCATTTGTTTCGTGCGCGGAAAGATACCTGAAGAGGGTGTCGTGGAGTACGCGCGTGAGATGGGCCTCCCGGTAATACTCACGCCCAAGACGATGTACGAGACGTGCGGCCGGGTCTACCAGCTCGGGGCTAAGAGCGGCGTGTACACGCCCCCCGGCGCACCGGAGTAGCGGCGTGGGATGGGTGCCGCCGAGTTTATCTGGACCAGGGACGGAGTCGACGCCGAAGAGATAAAGGGTTGCGGGAACGTCGCCCCGGCGGAGACGATCGAGACTGAAAAGGAGATAGCGGGGGGCGACTTCGCGAACGCCGGCGCGGGCGCGAGCCAGATTAAACGTCTTATTAAGAAGCTGGCCATATCGCCCCAGGTGGTGCGGCGGACGGCGATAGCCTGCTTCGAGGCCGAAGTAAACGTCACGGTTTACGCCCAAGAGGGGTCTATAAAAGCGCGCGTTTCGCCGCTGTGTATTTACGTCGTCGTCGAGGACCGCGGCCCCGGGATACCGGACATCGAGCAAGCCATGCAACCCGGTTGGAGCACCGCCACCCCGGAGGTTCGCGAGATGGGGTTCGGCGCCGGCCTCGGCCTTCCCAACATACGGGGCAACGTCGATTTTTTAAAGATCACGTCGACGGCGGGCGAGGGTACCGTCGTAGAATTCGCGATTTTATTGAATCGAACTTGAGGAAAAGCCGACGAGTGTGTCGTTTCGAAGTATTCTCCGGCGTTTTAATATTCCTTTCAATTAGATAGCTGGGGCCGAGATTACCGGTTTCGAAGCTTCGCCAAGGGAAAGCGCTTCGGCAATATAGTGGGGTTTTAATTTGTGAAAAAAGTAACGTTATATAACTTATTTCGTCATAATTAAACCGGAGTAGCGGACGGCGGAGATACGGCATAGAAGGAAATTGCCCGCGGCGTAGTCGGGCGTCCGGACTACCTGTAAAAAACGTTGTATTGAAAGTGCGGGCGCCACGAGGAGGACCGATGGCAGATATAAGAATAGGCTTGTGGCTGGACCAGCCCGACTCACATTTTCTAGACGAAATACTCGCTATGCCGGGCGGCGAGGCCGCGGCGGCGTGTATTCAATGCGGTACTTGTTCGGGCGCTTGTCCGACGGTCCGTTTTATGGACTCGAGCCCGCGGGAAATTATGGCTTTTGTCCGAGCCGGTTATCGCGACCGCGTACTTAATTCCAACACGATTTGGATGTGCGCGTCGTGTTACTCGTGTTACGTCCGGTGTCCGAAAGAGATCAAGATAACGGATTTCATGTATAAGCTCAAACAGATCGCGATGCGGGAAGGCTACAAGAACCCGGACGCCAAACGTGCTCGGATATTGTCAAAGGAATTCGCGGACAACGTCAAGTCTCTCGGCCGCAATAACGAGATGTGGTTGCTTTTAAAGTATTTCCTATCCACCGGTATTTTCTCCGCGCTGAAGTATACCGGTATGGGTTTGAGCCTCCTCAGAACCGGCCGGCTCGAGATATTTCCCAAGAAATCTAAGAGCGTGAGCGACGTAAGAAAAATCATCGCGAAATCGCGCGAAGAGGCGGCGATGCGGCCATGACGAGGTATACGTATTATCCGGGATGTTCGCTTGGCGCTACCGCGAAGCCGTACGCCGCTTCGATAGCCGCGACGGCGCTACCGCTGGGGATAGAATTGAGGGAGATCGAGGACTGGAACTGCTGCGGCGCCACGGCCTACATGTCGTACGACCACGTCGAGGCGTTCTCCATCGCGAGCCGCAACCTCGCGATCGCGGAGAAAACCGCGGAGGACGGGGGCGCCCAGGTCGTCGCGCCGTGCAGCGCGTGCTTCGCGGTCCTCAACAACGCCGTACACTACATGGCCGAGGACCCGAAGTTGTTCGATCGCGTCAACGACGCGCTCTCCGCCGCCGGCCTCCGCTACGAGGGCAACGTCAAAGTTCGTCACCTCCTCGACGTGTACATCAACGACGTTCCGGAAGAATTACTTAAATCCAAGATCACAAAGAATTTAGAGATGGTGAGGTTGGCGCCGTACTACGGCTGCCAAATCGTGCGGCCCAAGAACGAGTTCGACCACTACGACATGCCCACCAAGTTCGACGACTACTTGGAGCTACTGGGCGCCCAGGTCGTTTATTACCCGGTGAAGACGAAGTGCTGCGCCGGGACTTTTATTACTACGCAGCCCGAGATCGCGGCGCGTATGATCGGCCTATTGCTCAAATCCGCCAAGGATAGAGGCGCCGACGCCGTCGTGACCTGTTGCCCGCTCTGCCAGTTCAACCTCGATAACTTCCAGAAGGAAGCGGGCGAGTACTGGAACCAGGAATTTAATATCCCGATATTATACTTCACGCAAGTCGTGGGGCTCGCCATGGGCATCCCGCCCGGCGACCTCGAGATCGACGACCACAGGGTGTCCGCCGACGCCTTGTTGGCGAAGATAGTCTGAGGCGGAGATAATTATGGTGGCGGAAGAGGAACCCAAAACCGGCGAAGAGGAAGAGCCGAAAATCGGCGTCTACATATGCCACTGCGGCCACAACATCCTGGGTATGGTGGACGTGCCGGCGGTGGTGGCGGATGCCGCCAGCCTGCCGGGCGTAGCGGTGGCGCGGGAATACCAGTTTATGTGTTCCGACCCCGGCCAGGAGCTCATCAAGAAGGACATCCGGGAGCTGGGCCTTAACCGCGTCGTCGTCGCCTCCTGTTCGCCGCTGATGCACGAGCGGACGTTCCGGCGGACCTGCGCCGACGCCGGCCTCAACCCGTACCTGTTCGCTATGGCCAATATCCGCGAACACGTCTCGTGGGTTTCGGAAGACCGAGACCTGGCCACCGATAAAGCGAAGCAGCTCGTGCACGGCGAGGTGCGGCGGGTGGCGCTGCAGGAGCCGTTGACGCCCACGCTGGTCGAGGTTCTGCCCGAGGCGCTCGTCGTGGGCGGCGGCATCGCCGGCATCCAGGCCGCGCTCGACATCGCCGACTCCGGCAAGAAGGTCTACCTCGTCGAGCGCGAGGCGAGCATCGGCGGCCACATGGCGACGTTCGACAAGACCTTCCCCACGCTCGACTGCGCCGCCTGCATCCTAACGCCCAAAATGGTCGACGTAGGCGTACACCCCAACATTGAGCTCCTCACGTACTCCGAAGTTACGAACGTGGACGGCTTCGTCGGCAACTTCAAAGTTACGGTCAAGAAGAAGGCGCGGTGCGTCGACCTCGAAAAATGCAACAGCTGCGGCGATTGTTGGGAGAACTGTCCGCGCATCCCCTACCCGTCCAAGCTCATCGTGGCGGTGGAGGGGACTACGATCAAAGCCAAGAAGCTGGAGGAAAAAGAAAAAATCCGGGCCGCGGCGGGCGAATAGTCCCCGGCCGGCCGATACCGCGGTCGCGGGAGGATAAGATATGGCAGTTGATATGGAAAGGGCCGAGACGCTGGTGGAGAACTTCCGCCAACGAGAGGCGGGTCTGGTCGAGCTCTTATTGGACATCCAGGACGAATTCAACTTCGTTCCCGAAAAGGTTTTGATCCTGGCCTCCGAGGAATTGGACGTCCCGTTGGAGCGATTGCTCGGCGCCGCGACGTTCTACAATGCCTTCACGGCGACGCCGAAAGGGCGCAACCACGTCAAGGTCTGTACCGGAACGGCCTGCATCGTCCGTGGCTCGAGGAGCATATTCGAGACCGTTATCGAGGAGCTCGGCGTCGAGCCGGGCGAAACCACCGACGACGGCGCTCTCTCGCTCGAGAACGTTCACTGCCTCGGCGCTTGCGCGCTGGGGCCGATAGTGATGGTGAACGACGAATATCACGGCCACATGACGACGAAAAAGACGTCGGAGTTAATCGGCAAAGTAAAGGCGAAGGCCGCCGAAGAAGAAGTGGAAGCGGTAGCGTAATAACCCTGCGCGCTCACCCCTGAACACCGACGGCGAAGGTGAGTAATATGAGCTTTAACGAATTGGGCGATTTACAAGAGGCCAGGAATAGGGGTTTGGCCGCGCTTTATCCTGATAAACCCCGCATCGCGGTAGGGGCCGCGACCTGCGGCCAAGCTAACGGCGCGTCGGAGGTAACCCTCGAGTTGCTGAACGCGGCCGAGCGGGAAGGTTACGACGCCGAGATCGTCGCGGTCGGGTGTATAGGTTTCTGCGCGGCGGAGCCGTTGGTTGACGTGTGGCGCCCCGGTCACCCCCGGGTAATTTACCGCGAGATTACGCCGGAAAAAGCGGGGGTTTTGGTTGCCGCTTTGGCCAAAGGCGAAGATAAGCCCGAATGGGCGTTGTGCCGGATGGAGGCGGAGGAGTATATATTAGACGGGTCGACCAAGGAGTACGACGTATCCCGGGGCGACGGCGACCTCCGCGACGTCCCGGTTTACGCCGATACGTCCTTCTTTCGCCGCCAGGTAAAGGTCGCGCTGCGCAATTGCGGTTTTATCCGGCCCACCGAGCTCGACGAATATGTCGCTCGCGGCGGCTTGTTCGGCCTATACGAGGTCCTCCGCAATAAATCCCCCGAAGACGTCGTGGACGCCGTAACGAAGTCGGGCCTGCGCGGCCGGGGCGGCGGCGGGTTCCCCACCGGAAGGAAGTGGGCTTTCTGCCGGGCGGCGGAGGGCGACGAGAAGTACATCATTTGCAACGCCGACGAGGGCGACCCGGGCGCCTACATGGACCGGAGCGTTTTGGAAAGCGACCCGTTCTCCGTATTGGAAGGTATGATCGTCGGCGCTTACGCCGTCGGTAACGCGCGAAGGGGCTACATATACGTCCGGCGGGAGTACCCCCACGCGATCGACGTGCTGACTATCGCCATCGAGAAGCTCCGCGATGCGGGCCTGTTGGGCGAGAACATCCTCGGCTCGGGATTGGACTTCGACGTAGAGCTCGCGCGGGGCGCCGGCGCCTTCGTGTGCGGCGAGGAGACGGCGCTGTTGCAGTCCATCGAGGGGTCGCGCGGCATGCCGCGGCCGCGGCCGCCGTACCCGGCGGAGAAGGGCCTCTTCGGCAAACCCACCGTCATCAACAACGTCGAGACCTGGGCCAACGTCCCGGTAATCGTCAACAGGGGCGCCGAATGGTTCGCCGGCATCGGCACCGAGGGCAGCAAGGGGACGAAGGTCTTCTCGCTCGTCGGCAACGTGAACAATACCGGCCTGGTCGAGGTCCCGATGGGCGCCTCGATGTACGACGTCGTCTTCGACGTAGGCGGCGGCATTCCGCGCAACCGCGCGTTGAAGGCGATCCAGACCGGCGGCCCCTCCGGCGGCTGCCTGCCGGCGACGATGCTCGGCCTCCACATAGACTTCGACGCGCTTACCGAGGCCGGGTCCATGATGGGCTCCGGCGGCATGATCGTCATGGACGAGCACACCTGCCCGGTGGAAATGGCGCGGTACTTCCTCTCTTTCTGTAAGGACGAGTCGTGCGGCAAGTGCACGCCCTGCCGCGACGGTATACCGGCCATGCTGGAGATATTGGAGCGCATCACCAAAGGCGAGGGTCGGGACGGCGACCTCGAGACGCTCGAGGAGCTGGGCCAGGCCGTCAAGGAGCTCTCGCTGTGCGGCCTGGGCCAGACCGCCGCCAACCCGCTTCTCACCACTCTCCGCTATTTCCGCGACGAGTACGAAGCTCATATCAAACAGAAGAAATGTCCCGGCGCGATATGTAAGGCGCTGGTCTCGGCGCCGTGCCATCACGTGTGCCCGGTCGGCATGGACCCGGCATCGTACATCGGCTTTATCGCCCAGGGGCGATTCGACAAGGCGTACGAGGTTATAACGAACGCCTCGCCGTTCCCGGGGGTGTGCGGCCGCGTCTGCCACTACCCGTGCGAGTTCAAATGCACCTCCGGCGACTCCGCCGACCCGATCGCGATTCGGGCGCTGAAGCGTTTCGTGGCCGATTACGCCCGCAATAAGAACGGCCGCCCCAAGAAGGCGGCGGCGGTGAAATACGACGAGAAGGTGGCCGTGGTCGGCTCCGGCCCGGCGGGCCTTACGTGCGCGTACCAGCTCGCGCTGCAGGGTTACGAGGTGACGGCGTTCGAGGCCTTGCCCGTGCCCGGCGGCATGTTGGCCGTGGGCATCCCGGAGTACCGCCTCCCGCGCGATATCCTGGAATTCGAGATAGAGAACGTGAAGCGGGCGGGCGTGAAGATCGAGACCAACGTCGCCGTCGGCAAGGACGTCACGCTGGACGAACTCCGCGCCCGAGGGTACAAAGCGTTCTTCGTGGCCACCGGCGCCCACGCCGGCCTCAAGCTCGGCGTCGAGGGCGAGGAGGCGGAGGGCGTGGTGGACGCCGTCGCGTTCCTGCGGGAGGTCAACCTGGGGCGGGGCGACAAGCCGGGCGAAATGGTCGGCGTGGTGGGCGGCGGCAACGCGGCCGTCGACGCCGCGCGCACCGCGCTACGGATGGGGTCCTCCGACGTCCACATCTTGTACCGCCGTACGCGCAAGGAGATGCCGGCTCAGGACGAGGAGATCGAGGCCGCGCTCGACGAGGGCATAAAGCTTCACTTGCTCGTGGCGCCCAAGAGAGTCATCACGGAAGACGGCCGCGTAACGGCGGTGGAGTGTTTGAAGATGGAACTGGGCGACGTCGACGCCAGCGGCAGGCGGCGCCCCGTTCCGATCGACGGTTCGGAGTTCATCCTCGAGCTCGACGCGCTGATACCGGCCATCAGCCAGGAGCCGGACCTCACCTGCCTGGAGGGCGCCGATACGGTCGAGGTTTCCAAGTGGAAGACGATCGTGGCGAACGAGGAGACGCTGCAGACGACGGTGCCGGACGTCTTCGCGGGGGGCGACGTCGTAACCGGGCCGTGGACCGTGACGGGAGCGATGGGCCACGGTAAGCTCGCCGCGGAAGTAATCCATAAGTACCTACGCGGGGAGCCGCTCCAGCCGACGTACGAGCCCACCCGGCCGACGGTCGAGGTGCCGACCTACCAGATGACCGAGGAGGAACTGGCGACCATCGTCCACCGGCCCGGCGTCCCCTGTCAATCGGCGCCCGACCGCGTGAAAAACTTCGACGAAGTCGACCTTCGCCTCTCGGACGAACAAGCGGTCGACGAAGCCAAGCGTTGCCTGCGGTGCGACGCCACTTCGGCGTAGAAGCGGAAGCAACACATATCCTGCCCCTTAGGAGGCAAGATGGTCAGGTTAACGATTAACGATCAGGTGGCCGAGGTAGAAGAGGGCACTACCGTCCTGGAGGCGTGTAAGGAGGTCGGGGTCGACGTCCCGACGTTGTGTTACGTGCCGTTTCTCGAGCCCTACGGCGCGTGCCGGATGTGCACCGTAAAAGTGTCCGAGAACGGCGCCCCCCGCCTGACTACCTCGTGTACGCTACAGTCGACGGACGGGATGAAAGTCGTTACGGACGACGACGACGTCCGCGCGGCTCGCAAGATCGTCCTGGAGCTCTTGTTGGCCCGCGCGCCCGACGCCGAAGTCCTGCAGGAGATGGCGAAGGAGTACGGCCTTGAGAAATCGCGTTTCGCCGTCGAACCGGAGGAACCCGCGGCGGCCGAGGCGGAGGGGGCCGAGGAGTTCGAAGTCGAGGCCAAGCCGAAGAAATGCATCCTGTGCGGCCTCTGTTACCGCATCTGCGAGCAGCGCGTACAGGCGTTCGCGATAGGCCTGGTCGAGCGCGGCGCCGACGCCGAGATCGCGCCGCCCTTCGGTCGCCCCTCCGACAATTGCTTCGCCTGCGGCGCCTGCGCCTCGGTATGTCCCACCGGCGCCATTACGGCCGTCGACCGGCTGGGCCGCGAAATAGTCCACGACGAGCTGACGCTCGCGTCGAACTCGGCGATAAATGTCCCGATTAAGCAGGCCGTTCCCAACGTCCCCTATGTCGACAAGACGCAGTGCATCCACTTCACGCAGGAAGAAAACGGATTGGACGCGTGTCGCATTTGCGAGGACATCTGCCCCAAGGAGGCCATCGACCTCGACGCCGCCGAGGAGGAGCTCGAGCTCGACGTCGGGACGATAATCCTCGCCACCGGCTTCAAGACCTTCGACCCGCGCCGCATCCGGGAGTTGGGCTACGGGATGCTGCCCAACGTCATCTCGGCCTCGGAGTTCGAGTTGATGAACCGGGCCGACGGCTACACCGAAGGCGAAACCCTCATGGAGAACGGCGAGAGACCCAAGTCCATCGCCATCCTCCACTGCGTCGGCTCGCGCGATAAAAACTATAACAGGTACTGTTCGCGGGTATGCTGCATGTACTCGCTCAAGTTCGCCCACCTCCTCAAGGAGAAGACCGACGCCGAGGTATTCCAGTTCTACATAGACATGCGCTCGTTCGGAAAAGGTTACGAGGAGTTCTATGATCGGCTGCTGGAGGAGGGCGTCCTCTTCGTCCGCGGCCGCGGCGCCGAAATTACCGACGTCGCCGAGCGGCCGGAGGAGGAAGGCAAGCTCGTCGTGTGCTGCGAGGATACGCTCATCGGCGCGTACCGACGGGTCCCGGTCGACATGGTGGTGCTGGCCACGGGCCTCGAGGCGCGCGAGGACGCCGAGGCGGTCCGGCGCACCTTCGGCATCAGCTGCGGCGCCGAGGGGTTCTTCACCGAGAAGCACGCCAAGCTCGCCCCGGTCTCGACGACCACCGACGGCGTCTTCTTGGCCGGCGCCTGCCAGGGCCCGAAGGATATCCCGGACGCGGTGGCCCAGGGTTCGGCCGCCGCGGCCCAGGCGTTGTCGCTGATGGACAGGGGCATCGTCGAGATAGAGCCCATTACCGCCGTAATTAACGGGGATGTCTGTTGCGGCTGCAAGATCTGCATAGGCCTGTGTCCCTACACCGCGATTTCGTTCAACGAGGAGGACAAGGTTTCCGAGGTGAACGAGGCGTTGTGTAAAGGTTGCGGCACCTGCGTCGCGGCCTGCACCACCGGCGCGGCCAACCAGCGCCACTTCAAAAACGAACAGATCCTGGCGGAGATCGAAGGGGTTCTTTCCTGAGCCGGATAGGATAGTACGGTGGCCAAAGAGAGCAGCGTATTAATCTACGGCACGAATTTGGCCGGCTACCGGGCGGCCTACGCCCTTTGTAAGGACGGCCACAAAGTCATTCTCCTCAACCGCGGTCGCTACGTCGACGAGATCAAATACCAGGCGCTCGCCCAGCTCCCCCTCGATTTCTGCTGGATTTGCGGCCATATGCCGCAACGTCTCTTCAAAGCGCTGGGCTGCCTTACCGACTATTACAACGCGGAGTTGTTGTCCGTGGAGGGGGAGGCCGGCAACTTCAAGGTAAAATTTAAAAAGAAGGACCAGTACGTCAATAACTTCGCGTGCATAGAGTGTGACAAATGCGTCGACGTCTGCCCGGTAGAGGTCGACGGCCGCAAGGCGATCGTGGTCGTACCGGAGGCCGGGTGGGAGAATATTTACGTCGTCGACGAGGAGAATTGCACGAAGTGCGGCAAGTGCGAGGAGGTTTGCCCGACCGCCTGCATAAAGGTCGAGCGGCCGGAGGAAACCGTCGAGGCCGACGTCGGCGCCATCGTCATCGCGTGCGAGTTCGAGGACCCCACCGACGAGGACCTGGCGGATTTCGGCGCGGGCCGGTCGCCGGCGGTAGTGCGGAACGCCGACGTCGCCGGCCGTTCGCTGCTCACCAACTTCGTGAAGGACTCCGTTCGCCTACCCTCGGGAAAAGTCCCGGCGACCTTCGCCGTTATCGTGACGCCGCATTTCAACCGGCCCGGCGTGGAGTACGAAAATTACAATCTGTCGGTGACGGCCGCGTACCGCGCCGCCAAGATAAAGGAGTTAATGCCGGAGGCCGACGTCGCGGTCTTCCTGTCCGATTACCGCGGCTTCGGCAAGGGGCACTACCGCCAGTATCTGAAGGCCCGCGAGGCCGGCGTCGATTTCGTCCGGGCCGAAAGCGTCGAGGTCGCGCCCGCCGAAGGAGTCGCCGTCGTCAAATACAAACGCGGCGGCGAGAGCGAAAGCCGGGAGGCCGAGCTCGTCGTACTGGTTACGGGCCAGAAGGCGCCGGCGACCATGGAGAAGATAACCGCGGTAACGGGCGTGGAACCGGACGGCCGCGGTTTCTGCCGCCTGCGCGAGTTCTCCTCGACTGAAACGGAGGTTCCGGGGGTGTTCTGCGTCGGCGAGTGCTCCGGCGTCAAGGGCAACCCCGAAACGGTGTGGGAGGGCTGCGCCCTCCTGCCCGAAGTATCGGAATACCTGGGCGAGAAGAACTTCAAGCCGGCGCCGCCTCCCGAGTTGAGAAACGTGAACGGCGAGGTCCCGAACGTCGGCGTATTCATCTGCTCCTGCCACGGGACCTTCGCCGAGCGGATGGATTTGGATGGCTTGCGCGAGGACGTGGCGGTCCTGGCCGGCGTGGGCCGCGCGGAGGTCGTCGAGGGATGCTGCACGCCGCCCACGATGAAGGCGACGGCCGAGAGAATTAAAGCGTCCGGTGTGAACCGCGTCGTCCTCGCGGTGTGCACGCCTCTGCAGAAACTTTTAAAATATCGTAAGACGGTGATGATGGGCGGCCTGAGCCCGCTTCTGCTGCGGCTGGTTTCCCTCCGCGAGGACGTAGTCGACGTCCACGACGACCCGGAAAAGATGCGGACCAAAGCCCTCGCGCTCATAAGGAGCGCCGCGGAGGCGGCCAAGCGCGCCTCCCAAGAGCCGCTGGAGACCGACGCCTTTACGTCCCGGGCGCTCGTGGTCGGCGGGGGCCTGGCCGGCCTCGAGGCCGCTCAGGGCATCGCCGCCGGCGGCTTCGAAGTAGCGCTCGTGGAGAGGAACGACCACCTTGGCGGCAACGCGGCCGGCCTTGACGAGGGGCAGCGGGCCTATTTGGCCGAGCTCGTAAAGCGCCTCGAGGAGAACGAGCGCGTAAAGGTCTACAAGAGCGCCTCCCCCCGGTCGGCGGAGGGATACGCCGGTAACTACGCCGTTAAGCTCGATACGGCGGAGGGGGAGGTCGTCGAGCGCTTCGGCGTGGTGATCCTGGCTACCGGCGCGGGCGATTATAAGCCGGAGGGATTTCTGTACGGCGACGACGGCCGCGTTATGACGCAGCGCGAGCTGGCCGAGAAACTCGCCGCCGGCGAAGAGGTGACGGGAGGCGTCGTGATGGTCCAGTGCGTCGGCTCCCGCACTCCCGAAAGGCCGTATTGCTCCCGCGTATGCTGCGCGCAGGCGCTAGAGAACGCGCTGGCGTTGCGCGAGCGCGGCGCCGAGGTTACGGTTTTGTACCGCGACATGGTGACTTACGGCGCGGAAGAGGACCTCTACCGCAGCGCCCAAGAGGCCGGCGTTCAGTTCCGCCGCTTCGACGAAGATGCTTATCCGACGGTCGAGGCCGGCGAGAAAGGGCTGGCCGTGAAGCTCGCGGACGGCGAGACGTTGGCGGCGGAGGCCGTGGTGCTGAGCGTCGGGGTCGTTCCGGAACGGGAGAACAACGAGGCGCTCTCGGCGGCGTTCGGCCTCCGTTTGGACGCCGATGGCTTCTTCGACAGCGACGCGAACGCCTACCCCTTCGAGGAGGCCATAAAGCGGTTGACCAAACCTTTCGAGCTGGCCACTAACGGCATTTACGCGGCCGGCCTCGCCCACTCGCCGCGGCCTTTCGAGGGAGTGCTCCTCACGGCGCGCGACGCCGCGGGGCGGGCGATGGTGATGCTCGGAAAGAAGAAGATGCCGCCGCCCAACGCCGTGTTCGTGGCCGGCGTCAAGGATTCGCTTTGCATGGGCTGCGGCGTGTGCGTCGACGTCTGTCCGTACGGCGCCCGCGTCATCGACGCCCGAAAGAAAGTGGCCACGGTGAGGCCGTTCCTGTGCGACTCGTGCGGCACGTGCGTGGCCGCCTGCCCGAACGACGCCTCTTTCCTGCGCGATTTTACGGGGATCCAGAGTATAGCGGCGCTCGACGCCGTCCTGGCGTAAGGGACTTTATGGACGAGGAATTCGAACCCAAGTTACTATACATTCTATGCAGCTGGTGCGGAAGCGGCGGCTCCGAGAGCGCCCGGGCCCACGGCCTCAAGTATCCCGCCAACGTTCTACCCTACCGCGTGAACTGTACCGGCTCGCTTCCCCCGGTCCACATCCTCCGGGCGTTGCTGGAGGGGGCCGACGGCGTCGCGGTGAGCGGGTGCTACCCGGGCGACTGCCACTACGAGGGGGGGAACTACCACGCGCGCCGGCGCGTGGCGCTGACGAAGGCGATCCTGGAGGCTCTCGATTTGGGCGAGGACCGGCTGTGGTTCCGATTCGTGGCGCACGGCGAAGGCCGCAGGTTCGTGGATACGGCCGCCGAGTTCAACGACCACCTCAAAGAGCTGGGCCCGAACCCGTTGAATGAGATAACTACGACGTGAAGGGTATAAATTTAAAGAGCGACGACGCCAACGCCGCGGCCCGCGGGCTGCTCGCGCGGGGTATGGAGGCCGGCCTGTGGGACGCCGCCCTCGTTCCGGCGCGCGTCCCGGCGGGCGATTCGTACGCCTGGCTTCTGTTGCGCGACGCCGCGGCGCTGGAGAGGACGACGCCGCTGCCGCCGGTGATGTCGGTCTCCGGCGCGCGGGCGCTCTACAAGTTGGCGCGGCACGGGACGGCTCGCCGGGTGGTTGCGGTATTGAGGCCCTGCGAGGTAAGAGCCGCCGTGGAGTTGTATAAGCGCGAACAGCTGCCCTTGGATGATATTTTCCTGATAAGTATGGATTGCCCCGGCGCGGTGCCGCTCAAGGACTACGTTGAAGACCCGGAAGCGGGGGAGGAACTTTTCGGCAAGATGCTGGCGGGGGTAGAGGAACCCGGGCGGGAAATTTGCAGGAGCTGCGACCATTTCTCCCACACCGCCTCCGACCTGCACCTTGGTACGCTGGGGGTGCCGGAGGGGAACGTCGTGGTCGTGCCTGCGAGCGCCGCGGGGGAAGCCGCGGCCGAGAAACTGGGCCTCGGCGACGCTGGCCCGGTCGCCGAATGGGAAGCGGAAGTGGAGAAGCGAAACGCGAGCCGGCGGGAGGCCAAGGAAGAGGCGCACCGCGCGCTGCGCGAGGAGGCGGCGGGGCCCGAGCGCCTCGCGGCCACGCTGGGCCGCTGTATCGGCTGCCACGGCTGTCGCAGCGTGTGCCCGATATGCTTTTGCCGGCAGTGCTATTTCGAATCGGAGGCGTTGAAGGTCCCGGCCGCGAACGTTTTCGCGCGTGCCGAACGAAAGGGCGCGGCGCGGCTTCCCGCGGATACGTTCCTGTTCCACCTCGGTCGGATGGCCCACATTTCGCTGTCGTGCGTGTCGTGCGGCGCCTGCGAGGACGCCTGCCCGGTGCAGATCCCGGTGGCCCAACTCTTCGGCCTCGTGGCCGCGAATACGCAAAGTCTCTTCGACTACGAGGCGGGGCGAGACCGGGCCGAGGCGGTGCCTACGACGTATTACCGTGAGGAAGAGCTCGCCTACCTTTCGGAGCCCTACGTCGAGGCGCGCGCGCCGGAGGGGGTGGGGGCGGATGGCTAAGGCCGCGTTGATGGAAGGAAGCAACGCCGACCTCGCCGCCCGGGACTTGCTGAAGTCCCTCCTCTCGAGCGGCAAGGTGCGCGGCGTGATGACGCTCGTCGAGACCGGGCCGGCGGGCGAGGTGAACTACGAACTGGTCGCCGACGTCGCCGCTCTCGAGAACGCCACGCCGCTGTACCCGTTGATGCCCGCGAACGCCGGCGGCCTATTGTCCCGCCTCACCGTCTTGGAGGGCTTCGAGGAACCGGTGGCCGCGTTCCTCCGGCCGTGCGAGCTGCGCGCGTTCGTGGAATTGGGCAAATTGCACCAGGTCAACGCCGAAAATATACTGCTTATAAGCGCCACCTGCGGCGGCGTGTATCCGCTCCGGGCGAGTTTGAACGGGGGCCTGGCCGACGGCCTCCCCGCCTATTGGGAGGCCGTCGCGAACGGCGAGGCCGCCGAGGGCCTGCGGCCTACCTGCTCCGCTTGCGAACATTTCGTGCCCTTCGGTGCCGACTTAGTGTTGGCGGCGGTGGGCTCCGGCGGGGCCGGGCGGCTGGCCGTCGTGGCGCGCACGCCGCGAGGCGACGAGGCGCTGGAGGGATTGGAAGGCGCCGCCGGCGAGGCCGAGGTAGAGACCGCCGGCGTCAAGTCTTTGCGCGAAAAACGGGGGGCGGCGCGGGCGGAGCTCTTCGAGACGGAGCCGCTGCCGGCGCCCGGGTTGGAGGGATTGGTCGCTTTCTTCGGACGTTGTGTCGGCTGTCGCAGCTGTCGCAGCGTATGCCCGATATGTTGCTGTGAGATCTGCTACTTCGACGCGGCCGCGACCGAGCCGACGCCTCGGACCTTCGACGTTCATTTGAAACGCAAAGAGGGGACGCGCGTACCGCCCGATACGCTGCTCTTCCACCTAGGCCGGCTGACGCACATGAGCGCCTCGTGCGTGGGGTGCGGTATGTGTGCCGACGCCTGCCCCGTATACGTACCCGTCGCCACGCTGTTCGCGAAGGTGGGGGCGGAGACGCAGGCGCTATTCGAATATGTGCCCGGCAAAGACCCGGAGGAAGAGGTGCCCCTCCAACGCTTCGAGGAGGAGGAACTCGCGGAGGTCGGCGAGGAGAGGTTCGGATCGTGAGCGAAGAATTTAGACCCGATATCCTGGGTATCTTCTGCCGGTGGTGTTCCTATTCAGCGGCCGACCTGGCCGGCGTGAGCCGCATGAAGATGCCGCCGACTACCAAGGTCGTCCGCGTTATGTGCTCGAGCCGGGCCGACCCGGTCTTCGCCCTCGGGGCCCTTCTCATCGGCGCCGACGGCGTACTGGTGGCCGGCTGCGCGCCGGGCGACTGCCACTATAAAACGGGCAACTACCAAACGCGGCGTCGGTACGCCCTGGTGGAAAAGATTTTCGACACGTTGGGATTGGATAACCGGCGCTTGAAGCTCGTATGGATCCCGGCCTCGGAGGGCGCGAAAGTAAAGCGCGTCGTTACGGCGATGACCGAGTCGCTGCAGGAGGCCGGCCCGAATCCCACCCGCGCGGAGATGTTTATTTAGGCTTTGCCGCTCTTCATTTTACGGCTCCTTCGCGCGAGGAAGGTGTGAATATGGCGGAAGCTTTCGAACCCAAGATCGTCGGCCTGCTCTGCACCTGGTGCGCCTACGCCGGCGCTGACCTGGCCGGTACGTCGCGCATAAAGTACCCGCCCAACGTGCGCTCCATCCGCATAATGTGTTCGGGCCGGGTGGACCCGCAGTTCGTGCTGGACGCCTTCGCCCACGGCGCCGACGGCGTCCTGGTGGGCGGTTGACACCCCGGCGACTGCCATTACCAGGAAGGTAATTACAAGGCTCTCCGTCGCGTAACGCTTCTCAAGAAGGTGCTGCAGCAGATGGGCGTCAACCCCGAAAGGCTCCGGCTCGAGTGGGTCAGCGCCTCGGAAGCCCAGCTGTTCGCCGAGATGGTTGCGGAATTTACCGAGCGGATAAAGGAGCTCGGGCCGATGCCCGAGGGCGTCGAGGACCCCGCCGTGGCCCAGGAGGAAGTCCATGCCTGAGAAATTCAAGTTCGCCTTCATGCCCTCCGCGAGCTGCGGTGGCTGCGAGATCGCCATCGTCGACATCGACGAAGTTATTTTGAAGGTTGCGGAGCTGGCCGACATCGTCTACTGGCCTACCGTGCTTGACTTCAAGGACAAAGACCTGGAGGCCATCCCCGACGGCGGCGTAACGGTGGGCTTTTACAACGGCGCCGTCCGCAATACGCACGACGTCTACCACGCCAAGCTGATGCGGCAAAAGAGCCAGGTCCTCGTCGCCTTCGGCGCCTGCGCGCAAATGGGCGGCATACCCTCGCTGGGCAACTTCTGGACGACTGAGGAGATCGCGCACCGGATGTACGACACCGTCCCCTCGGTGGTCAACCCGGAGGGGACGCGGCCCCAGACGACGTTCGACGCCCCCGAGGGCGAGCTGACGCTGCCGCGCGCGATGGAGCGCTCCTACGCCCTCGACCAGGTAGTGGACGTCGACTACTACCTCCCGGGTTGTCCGCCGCAGGTGAAGTGGATCGTGGCCGCGGTGGAGGCCGTGGCCTCGGGCGAGCTCCCGCCCAAGGGTACCGTCATCGCCGGGACCAAGGCCGTGTGCGACGAGTGCCCGCGCGAGCGGTCGGAGGAGAAACAGATCACCGAGTTCAAGCGCATCCACCTCGTCGAGAACGACCCGGAGAAGTGCCTGCTGGAGCAGGGGATAATGTGCTGCGGACCGGCGACGCGCGACGGCTGCGAGGCGGCGTGTGTCGTCGCGGGGCAGGGATGCCGCGGCTGCTTCGGCCCCACCGACAACGTCAACGACATGGGCGCCAAACTCGCCTCGGCCATCGCCTCGTTAGTTATTGCCGACACGCAGGAGGAGGCCGACAGGGTCCTCGGCCAATTGGACGACCCCGCCGGCTACTTCTACCGCTTCGGCCTGGCGAAGTCGATGCTGGGCGTCCAACGCGGCGAACGCAAAGACGACGACGAATAGCGGCACGCCACGCGCCGCTCGGTTATATTAGCTCGTAACGGAACCAGTCCTTACGGAGTAACGTTATGCGGAAAATCGAGATCGACCCCATCTCTCGCCTGGAAGGGCACGGCAAAATAGCCATCTTCCTGGACGACGCTGGCGACGTCGCGAACGCGTACCTCCAGATCCCGGAGCTGCGCGGCTTCGAGCAGTTCTGCGTGGGCCGGCCGGTGGAGGAAGTCCCCCGGATCACGCCCCGCATCTGCGGCGTTTGACCGCTCGTCCACCACTTCGCAGGCGCGAAGGCATGTGACGCGGTTTACAAGGTGGAGCTGCCGCCCAACGGCGAGAGACTCCGGCGGATGATATATAACTCCTACATGTTCTACGACCACCTGCTGCACTTCTACTACCTCGCCGCGCCGGACTTCGTCGTGGGGCCCACGGCCGACCCGGCCGCGCGCAACATCCTCGGCCTCATAGACAAGGTGGGCCTGGAGACCGGCAAGAAGGTCATCGACATGCGCGCCAAGGCCATCGACGTCATGAAATACTTCGGCGGCAAGCGCACCCACCCCATCATCGCCCTCCCCGGCGGCCTCACGCGGCCGCTGGACGCCGAGACCCGCGACGAGATGCGCAAGCACGCCGAGGAGGCGGTCGAGTTCTCCAAGTTCACCTTCCAGCTCTTCGAGGACGTAGTCCTCAAGAACAAGGAGTACGTCGACCTTGTCCTCTCCGAGATCTACGGCGGCCAGCAGACGTACTACATCGGCCTCGTCGACGACGACAACAAAGTCGAATTCTACGACGGCATGACGCGCATCGTCGACCCGGAGGGCAACGAGTTCGTGAAGTACGAGGGCAGCGACTACCTCGACCACATCGCCGAGCGCGTCGAGCCCTGGACCTACCTCAAGGTGACGTACCTCAAGAACGTCGGCTGGACGGGTTGGGTTACGGGCAAGGACTCCGGCATCTACCGCGGCGGCCCGCTGGGCCGGCTCAACGCCTCCGAGGGGATGCAGACGCCGGTGGCGCAGGCCGAGTTCGAGAAGATGTACGAGACGCTGGGCGGCAAGCCGGTCCACGCCACGCTCGCCTACCATTGGGCCCGCATCATCGAGGGCGCGCAGGGCGCCGAGCTGTGGCTGAAATATATGCAGGACGACGACATCCTCGACGAGCACATCCGCAACATCCCGACCGAGACGCCGAGCCGGGGCGTGGGGACCATCGAGGCCGCGCGCGGCCACCTCATCCACGACTACGACACCGACGAGAACGGCATCGTGACCGAGATGAACCTCATCGTCGCGACGACCCACAACTACGCCGGCATCAACCTCTCCGTCGCCAGCGCCGCCAAGGGCGTCATCAAGGGCGGCGAGGTGGACGAGGGCAAGCTCAACATGGTGGAGATGGCGTTCCGCGCTTACGACCCCTGCATGGCATGCGCGACGCACAGCCTCCCCGGCAAGATGCCCCTCGAAATCGAGATCTACGACGCCGACCGCAAGCTCCGCCGTACGGTCAAAAGGAACTGCTGACGACTAACAAAGCGAAAGCGAAGGGCGGCTCTAAGGGCCGCCTTTTAATTTTGTAACTTATATCGTAGTGTCCGGTCGCAGCTACTAATTTTTTATGTTACAATTTCAGTCCATGTCCGCCGAGCTCGAGGCCAGACGGGGCAAAACGTTGGTATTGGGCATCGGCAACGTCATCCGCGGCGACGACGGCGTCGGCATACACGTCGCCCGCCGCGTGGCCGAGTTGTTGCCCGCCGAGCTCGCCGCCACCGTCGACGTCGACGAGGCGTGCACCGGCGGCTTCGACCTGGTGGACTACCTCCGCGGATACGAGCGGGCCGTCGTGGCCGACGCCATCAAGACCGAGGGCGGCGAGCCGGGGACGGTGTACAAGTTCTCCGCGGACGCGCTCAAGCCGACGGCCCACCTCGGCCACAGCCACGGCGTCAACCTCGCCTCGGCGTTGGCGGTCCTCTCGGGGCTCGAGCTCGGCGCGCCGCGTGAGGTGACGGTCGTCGCCGTCGAGGCGGAGTGGCTGTACGAATTTAAAGAAGAGCTGTCGCCTCGCGTCGCCGCCGCGGTGGAGGAGGCGGCCGCGGCCGTACTCGAGGCGTTGAAGAATCCCCCGGCGTGAAAACGGCAACGACGATAGTTAGGAAAAGGCTGCGCGTGACCGGCGTCGTCCAGGGCGTCGGCTTCAGGCCGCACGTTTACAACCTCGCCTCGCGCCTGGGTCTGGCCGGCTTCGTCCTCAACGACGGCGCCGGCGTCGTCGTCGAGTTGGAGGGGCCGCCGGAGGTTGTTGCTGAGTTCGTGACGCAGCTTCAGGCCGCGCCTCCGCCCCGCGCGCGGCTGGACGCGGTGGAGGAGGAAGAGGTAGCCCCCGCCGGCGAGGATGCGTTTGTAATAAAAGAAAGCGTTCCCGGCGCGGCGGCGACGCTGGTCTCGCCGGACCTGGCCACCTGCGGCGACTGCCTCGACGAGCTCCTGGAGGCTGCCGACCGCCGGTACCGGTACCCCTTCATCAACTGTACCAACTGCGGCCCGCGCTTCACTATTATCCAAGGCGTACCCTACGACCGGCCCAAGACGACGATGTCCTCCTTCGCGATGTGCCCGGCCTGCCGGGCCGAGTACGACGACCCCGGCAACCGCCGCTTCCACGCCCAACCGAACGCCTGCCCGGCGTGCGGCCCGTCCCTCGCCCTCTGGGACGGCGCGGGGAAGCCGCTCGAGACGGACGACGCGCTCGGCGACGCGAAGCAGTTCCTCTTCGACGGCCTAGTCGTCGCCGTCAAGGGCCTGGGCGGCTATCACCTCGCGTGCGACGCTACGTCGGCCGAGGCGGTCGAGAAGCTGCGCTCGCGCAAGTACCGCGAGGACAAGCCGTTCGCCGTTATGGCTCGGGACGTCGCCGTCGTGCGGCGCTACTGCGACTTCAACGACGACGAGCTGGCGCTCTTGACCTCCGAGAAGAGGCCCATCGTCCTTCTCCGCAAGCTCGAGCCGTGCCACCTGCCGGAGGCGATCGCGCCCCGCAACCGCTACCTCGGCGTCATGCTCCCTTATGCGCCGCTGCACCACTTGCTCTTCGACGACGACGTCGAGATATTGGTCATGACCTCCGGCAACCGCGCCGACGAGCCTATCGCCTACCGCGACGATAAAGTGGTTGAGCACCTCGCCGGCATCGCCGACTATTACCTGGCGCACGACCGCGCCATAGCGCGCCGCGTCGACGACAGCGTGACGCGGGTCTTCCGCGGCCGCGAGTACCCCATCCGGCGCTCGCGCGGCTACGTGCCGCTGCCGCTCGAGCTGGGCCGCGCTTATAAGACGAGCGTGCTGGCCGTCGGCGCCGAGCTCAAGAACACGTTCTGCTTTACCAAAGGCTCGCAGGCATTCGTCTCCCACCACGTCGGCGACATGGAGAACGTCGCGACCTTGGAAGCGTTCGAGGAGGGGGTCGCGCACTTCCGGGACGTGTTCGACGTCGAACCGGCCGCGGTCGCCCGCGACCTCCACCCGGATTACCTAGCGTCGCGGTACGCGCTGGCCACGGGCCTGCCCGAGGTCGTCGTCCAACACCACCACGCGCACGTCGCCTCGGTCCTCGCGGACGCCGGCTATTATGAGGGAAAGGTAATCGGCGTCGTCTTCGACGGCGCGGGCCTGGGCGACGACGGCGCCGTGTGGGGTGGCGAGTTCTTGGTCGCCGACCTCGCGGGTTACGAGCGCGCGGCGCACTTGAAGTACGTCCCCCTGCCGGGGGGCGACGCCGCGGCGCGCGAGCCGTGGCGGATGGCGCTGAGCTGGCTCCGCGCACTCCACGGCGACGACGCCCTCAAAAGGCCGCTGCCCTTTCTGGACGATATCCCCGAAGGCCGGCGCGAGATGGTGCTGGAGGCCGCGGCGAAGGGCGTGAACGCGCCGCCCACCAGCTCGATGGGCCGCCTCTTCGACGCCGTCGCGGCGCTGGCGGGGCTCCGCAATTTCATCAATTACGAGGGCCAGGCCGCGCTCGAGCTCGAGCAGCTGGCCGCGCCCGACGAAGAAGGAGCGTACGAGTTCTCGTACGAGAAAGGGAAACCTTCAATAATCGACGCCGCGCCGGTAGTCGAGGCGGTCGTAGCGGACGTGCGGGCCGGCGTGGCGCCCGGCGTAATAGCGACGCGTTTCCACAACGGCGTCGCCGCCATCGTGGCCGACGTCGCCGCGGCGCTCCGCGACGAGTACGGCCTGGAAACGGTGGCGCTGGGGGGCGGCTGCTTTCAGAATATTACCTTGTTGAATAAACTGGTGCCGACGCTCGAGGGCGCCGGCTTCAAGGTTTTAATCCACGAACGAGTGCCGACGAACGACGGCGGCCTATCGCTGGGCCAGGCCGCGGTGGCGTTGGCCCGGCTCGAGAAGGACTGATCGGTCTTATGTGTTTAGGCGTACCGATGAAGATAATAACGGTCGACGGGACGACCGCGACGGTTGAGATGGCGAACGTGCGCCAGGAGTGCGACCTCTCGCTCTCGCCCGGGGCGAAGGTGGGCGACTACGTAATAGTCCACGCCGGATTCGCCATCGAAATTCTCGACGAGGAGGACGCGCGGGAGACGCTCGAGCTCCTCGACCAGATAGGATTCGATACGGGGCGCGGGAGTTGAAATATTTAGACGAGTTTCGCGACGCCGAACGGGTCCGCAAGGTTGCGGCCGCCGTAGCGGCCGTCGCGCCGGACGACCGCGACTTCACGTTCATGGAGGTCTGCGGGACGCATACCATGGCGGTAGCGCACTACGGCTTAAAGGAGCTCCTTCCCTCCAACGTCCGGTTGATATCCGGGCCCGGCTGCCCGGTGTGCGTGACGCCCAAGGAGTACGTCGATTACGCCGTCGCGCTCGCGCGCGAACCGGGCGTCACGGTGGCGACGTTCGGCGACATGATGCGCGTCCCCGGCAGCTCGACGGATCTCTTGCGGTTGCAGGCGGAGGGCGCCGACGTGCGCGTCGTCTATTCGGCGAGGGACGCGCTGGCCTTCGCCCGGGCCGGGCCGGAACGGGCCGTAGTATTCCTGGCGGTCGGCTTCGAGACCACCGCGCCCACCGTCGCGGCCACCGCGAAGGAGGCCGCGGCCGCGGGCATCCGAAATTATTTCATATTTGCCGCGCACAAGTTGATACCGCCGGCGATGCGGGTTTTGTGCGACGGCGGCGCCGTCGCTCTCGACGGCTTCCTGTGCCCGGCCCACGTGAGCGCGATAATCGGCGCGCGCGCCTACGAGTTCATCCCGCGCGACTACGGCCTGGCGTGCGCCGTGGCGGGCTTCGAGCCGGTCGACATCCTTCAAGGTATCTATCTTTTATTGAAGCAATACGTCGACGGCGAGCGGCGCGTCGACAACCAATATTCCCGCGTCGTAAAGGAGGAGGGGAACCCGCGGGCGCAGGAAATCCAGGCCGAGGTGTTCGACGTTTGCGACTCGCGTTGGCGCGGCCTGGGGGACCTGCCGGCCAGCGGCCTGGCGCTGCGCGAGGAATACGCCGCCCTCGACGCGGCCCGGACGTTCGAGGTCGAGCCGGAGGAGACGGTCCCGGACCGGGGCTGCATTTGCGGCGAAGTCCTCACCGGCGCCAAGGTTCCGGCCGAGTGTTCGCTCATCGGCGACGAGTGCACGCCGGCCAGGCCGGTGGGGCCGTGCATGGTCTCATCCGAGGGGAGCTGCGCCGCGGCGTTAAAATACGAATATGAGTGAAGAGTTGATACAAATGGGCCATGGCGCCGGCGGCCTGCTGATGCGGCGGCTCGTCGCGGACGTCTTCGCGCGCCACTTCGACAACCCGGCGCTGCGAGAGCTCGACGACGCCGCCGCGGTCGAGCTGGCGTCCGGGCAGATAGCGTTCACCACCGACGCGTACGTCGTCAAGCCGCTGTTCTTCCCCGGCGGCGACATGGGTAAGCTCGCGGTGTGCGGCACCGTCAACGACCTGGCGGTGATGGGCGCCGCCCCGCGGTATCTGTCGGCGAGCTTCACGTTGGAGGAGGGGCTGCCGCTCGCGACGCTCGAGCGCGTCGTGGCGTCGATGGCCGCGGCGGCGCGGGAAGCGGGGGTGGAAATAGTCTGCGGCGATACCAAGGTCGTTGCTCGAGGCGAGGCGGACGGCATCTTCATCACCACCTCCGGCGTGGGCGTGTTCGAAGGCGGCGGGCCGGCGCGAGCCCCGCTCGAGGCCGGCGACGCGGTGTTGTTAAGCGGCACCCTCGGCGACCACGGCGTCGCCGTCATGGTAGCGCGCGAGCAGTTCAAGCTCGAGTCGACTATAGAGAGCGACTGCGCGCCGCTGGGCGGCCTGTGCGCCGCGATGCGCGAAGCCGCCCCCGGCCTGAAGTTCATGCGGGACCCGACGCGCGGCGGCCTGGCCGCGGCCCTCAACGAAGTCGCGGCGGCGCACGGCGTCGGCGTCGAAATTTCCGAGGAGAAAATACCGCTCGACGAAGACGTCGTCGCGGTGTGCGAGATATTGGGGCTCGACCCCCTCCTGGTAGCCAACGAGGGGAAGGTGGTCGCGGTGGCGCCGGCTGCCGAGGCGGAGGCGCTCGTAGCCGCGATGCGCGGCCACCCGCTGGGCGCGCGCGCTGCGGTCATCGGCGAAGTCGTGGCCGAGCCCAAGCGCGTCTTCGTCCGGACCGCCGTGGGCGGAACGCGTATCCTGGAGATGCCGCTCGCCGACCAGCTGCCGAGGATATGCTAAAATGCACGAGCTGCCGGTGGTCCACAGTCTGGTAGAGCAGCTCCGCGCGGAGGCGGAACGGCTGGGTGTCGACGGCAAGGTCGCCGTCGTCCACCTCAAGCTCGGCGCGCTGACGACGTTCGTGCCGGAGGCGATGACCTTTTACTTCGAGGTGTTGACGAAGGGGACCGATTTGGAATCGGCACGCCTCGACGTCGAGGAAGTCCCGGTGGCGGGGACGTGCCGCCGCTGCGGCGAGGCGATAACGCTCGAGGGGCTCCCGTTCGTTTGCGCGGCGTGCGGCTCGCCCGACCTCGAGATAACGTCCGGGCGCGAGCTGGTGATAGATTCGCTCGAGGTGAAGGACGACGGCGCGGGATAGGTTTGTATGGAGATAAAGATCGTAAAGAAGGTACTCGAGGCCTACGAGAAGCTGGCCGACGAAAACCAACAGCTGCTCGCCGGCAAGGGCGTATACGCCTTCAACCTCATCGGCTCGCCGGGCTCGGGCAAGACACTTCTGCTGGAGCGAACGTTCGAGGCCGCGGCCGCAGAAATCAAACCCGGCGTAATCGAGGGCGACATCGCGACCACCGCCGACGCCGAGCGGCTGCAGCGCTTCGGCGTCCCCATCGTCCAGATAAACACCGGTCCCTTCGGCGGTGACTGCCACCTCGCGCCCAACCTCATACGGGCGGCGCTGGAGGACCTGCCGCTCGACGAACTCAGCGTCGTCTTCGTCGAGAACGTCGGCAACCTCGTTTGCCCGGCGGAGTTCTACGTCGGCGAGAACGAGAAGGTTGTCGTGCTCTCGGTCGCGGAGGGCGAGGACAAGCCGCTCAAGTACCCGCTCGCCTTCCGCGAGGCGAAAGCGGTGATAATAAATAAGGTCGACCTCCTTCCCCATCTCGACTTGGACTTGGACGTTTTAAAGAGAAACGTCGCGGCCGTGAACGCCGGCCTGGACGTCTTCGAGGTATCCGCGAAGACCGGTACGGGCGTCGCGGCGTGGGTGGATTACGTGAAAGGCCGGCTCGCGGCCGGGCGAAACTAAATCGGCGCTGAGCCGAGAGAAGGCGCGATTATGGAACGCGTGGAAGGGACCGTGGACCGCGGCGACGTCAAGCTCTACGCGTTGTCGACCTGCGTGTGGTGCAAGAAGACGCGCGCCTTGCTGGAGGAGTTGGGCGTGGCGTACGACTACGAGTACGTGGATTTGGCGGCGCCGGCGCGCCAGGACGAGATAGAGGCGGAGATCGCGGCCTTCGCCGGGCGCGCCAGTTATCCCGCGCTGATCGCGAATGAAGGCTGCGTCGTCGGCTACCGGCCGGACGATATTAAAAAATTGTTGAATCTTTAAAGGGGGTGCGTCATGGCCGAGCTCGACGCGAAAGAGGTAAACGCGCTGTACGAAAAGCTCGAGCGCGAGGCGGAGGCGGGCGGGTACCACCTGAACCCGGACCGCGAGTTCACCCGCGCGTTGGTGGAGGGGCTCGTCACGAACGTCAACCGCTACGGTTATATGGCCTGTCCCTGCCGCCGCGCGACGGGCACCCGCGAAGACGACCTCGACGTAATCTGCCCGTGCGACTATCGCGACGCCGACCTGGGCGAATACGGCGCGTGTTATTGCGCGCTCTACGTCTCGAAGGACGTCGTCGCCGGCAAGAGGGAAGCCGGGGCCATTCCGGAACGCAGGCCGCCGAAAAAAGAGGACAGGCCGCAATATAAGCGGAAGGTGCAGACGGCGGCCGTGGGAATAAAGGTGTGGCGGTGCCGCGTGTGCGGCTATCTCGCCGCCCGCGACGCGCCGCCGGAGGAATGCCCGATTTGCAAGGCCGCCAAGGACCGCTTCGAGTCGTTTACTTTTCCGGGCGGGTAAAGATTGGTAAATACTAATTACAAAGCCGGCTCCCGAGCCGGCTTTTTTAGGGGCGGTTTTTGTGGACAATTCAAGCCGTTACGACGTTGTCGCCGGCGTATCCGTGGCGCCGCGCGACGCCGCGGGCGTCGACGACGAGCCGCGCTTCGCGGAACACCATGTCGTAGTCGACGCCGGTGTGGTCGGTAGTAACGACGACGGCGTCATAATCCTTCAACGTCTCGGCATCGAGCGGAGTTGACGCCAGGCCGAAGTCGTACTTGCGCGTCTTGGGCAGCGCCGGCGCGTACGGGTCGTGGTAGGCGACGTCGGCGCCGCGCTTCCGCAGGAGGTCGATGACGACCAGGGCGGGCGATTCGCGCAGGTCGTCGACGTTGGCCTTGTACGCTACGCCCAGCACCAGCACCCGGGCGCCGGAGAGCTTCAGGCCGCGCTCGCCCAACGCACCCTCCAAACGCGAGACGACGTATTCCGGCATCTCGTCGTTGACGCGGCCGGCGAGCTCGACGAAGCGGCTCTCGTGGCCGAGCTGCCTCGCCCGCCACGCCAGGTAGTACGGGTCGAGGGGGATGCAGTGGCCGCCGACGCCCGGGCCCGGCGCGAATTTCTGGAAGCCGTACGGCTTCGAGGCCGCGGCCTCGATTACCTCGAACGCGTCGAGTCCCATCTTATCGCAAATAACTTTGAGCTCGTTCACGAGGGCGATGTTTACCGCCCGGTAAGTATTTTCCAAGAGCTTGGACATTTCCGCCGCCTCGGCGGAGGATACTTTTATTACCTCGCTGACCACCGGTTCGTAGAATGCGGCGGTGAGCTCCGCGGCGGCGGCGTCCAAGCCGCCCACCACGGTCGGTATCTCCTTGAGCGGGAACGCCTTGTTGCCGGGGTCGACGCGCTCGGGCGAGAAGGCGAGCCAGAAGTCGCGGCCGGCGGCGAGGCCGCTTTTTTCGAGGATGGGCAGGACCAGCTCGCGCGTGGCGCCCGGGTAGACGGTCGATTCCACTACGACCAGCTGGCCCGGGCGCAGCCGGGCCGAGAGCGTTTCCGCGGTATCGGCGAGAAACGACAGGTCGGGCTCTTTGTCGGCCGTGAGAGGCGTCGGGACGCATATGGCGACGACGTCGGCCTCGCCGAGGCGTGCGGGGTCGGTAGTCGGGGCGAACGCGCCACGGGCGACGGCCGCGGCCACCTGTTCGTCGGCTACGTCGCCGATGTACGAGCTGCCGGCCTGGAGGTTCGCGATTTTGTCGCCGTCTACGTCGTAACCTATAACGCGGTAGCCGGCGTCGACGTAGGCCAGGGCCAGCGGTAGGCCGACGTAACCCAGGCCCACGACGGCGGCGCTCGCGTCGCGGCTTCGAATTTTGTCGATTAATTCTTCGTAAGTCATTTCCGTGCTCCTAGACCGTGCTAATCCTTATAAAGACTGTAACGCTTTACCCGGCCGCCGCACCAATATCAAGGACGGCAATCATATATAATTCGTAATTTCTGGTCGCAGGAGGTGACAGTATTTTAATCGGAGGTATGACATGGAGACGAAAGTTTTCCCCGCGGTTAAAAGGTTAGCCGAGGAGGACGTTAATAAAGAAAACGTTTCGACCGCTCGAGCTCAAGACGTAGGACAGGACGAAAGGATTGACGAACTTCAAACCCGTTTGGGCCGATTTCTGGGGCGCCTCGCCTCGAGAACGGCGCTTCCTCCCGAAAGAGCGGCGAGTATTCTGAAGCGCGCAAGAGAAGCGGTAAGAAAATAGCGCGGGCCCAATTTTCCGCGTTCGGGAACGGCTTCGGCCGTTCCCTTTTTTAAACGTTTACCGGCCGCGGCGCTTTGTGTTAATATAACATTAATAAGGAGGTTTTCCTATGCCGCGTCAACACCTGATTTGGCCTGTAATATTCGCGCTGTGTATATTATCACTCTCGGCGTGCAAGGCGAAGCGAGAAGAGCCCGCGCCGCCGGGCGAAGAGACCGCCGCCCCGGCCGGGGCCCCCGAGGGTTTCGCGTTAATAGACGCCTCCGCTTTTAACGTGAGCGATTATAAGGGTCGGGTCCTCGTCCTCGACTTTTGGGCGACGTGGTGCGGCCCGTGCAAGATGGCGATCCCTCACCTCATAGAGCTGCAGGAGAAGTACCGCGACCAGGGCCTGACGGTCATCGGCATCACGTACGACGACAACGCGGATAAGGACGTGCCGCCGTACGCAGCCGAGGTCGGCATGAACTACGTCAACGTCCGCGCCGACGACGAGTTGAAGCGCAAGTACGCCATTATCGGCCTGCCCACCATAATCATTTACGACCGCGACGGCAACGAGATAATGAAACGGCCCGGGTATATCGGAAAGGACCAGCTCGAGGCCAAGATAGCGCCGCTGCTCGAGCCGCCGCGCACGTGATAGCAAACCCCTACCCTTAGGTCGGTTTGGGCCTTTAAAACATAGTCTTCACGCGAAGGCGCCGGCCGTCGGTTTGAACGACGGCGGCGCCGTTTTCGCCGGCGGCGAGGAGGAGCGCGCCGGCTTTTCGGTACAAGGCCAGCGTCTCCGCGGCGGGGAATTTGGGCGAGCCGGCCTTGGCGGGGAAGAAGGCCGCGCGCGGGTTGGCCGCGGCGACGAAGGCCGGCACCGCGGCGCCCCTCGAGCCGTGGTGCGGGACCTTCAGCACGTCCGCCCCCAACTCCTTTCCGTCCCTTACAATACGCTCTTGCGCCGGGACTTCTATGTCTCCCGTTAAGAGGGCGCCGAAGTCGCCGTACGTAAGCCGTAATACCGTGGACGAGTCGTTGGACGAAAAACTTGCCGGGGCGCCGCGGGTGGGAGGCCAAACGCGCGCGACGCTAACGCCGCCGACGTTCGCCCGCTCCGGGGCGACGTCCACGGTGCGGACGCCCCTGGCTCGAGCCGCCGCGGCCAATTTCTCGAGCGCCCGGCTCGGCTCCGCGTCGGCCGGGAACCACAGTTCGCCCACGTCGAAGTTGTTTACGAGGTAGGCCGCGCCGCCGGCGTGGTCGGCGTCGCCGTGGGTCACGCACAGGTAGTCGATTCTCGTTATACCCTTGGCGTGGAGGACCGGTGCAACCACCCTCTCGCCGGCGTCGTATCCGCGGCCGGCGTACCCGGCGTCTACCACCATCGTCTTGCCGCCCGGGAACTCCACCAGCGCGCTGTCCGCCTGCCCCACGTCCAGGAAGGTTATGCGGAGCGGCAGCGCGGGCGCGGCGAGCCTGGGCGCGAGCCACAGGCCCAGGCAGCCGGCCGCCGCGGCCGCGAACGCGAACCTGGTCCGCCGTCGCCGAAAGGCGGCGGCTGCAATAATGAAGACTAAGAGTAATATTAGGAAAGGCGAAGGCCTGGCGACCCAGAACTGTAAATCCCACCGCGGCCCCAAGACGGGTACGCCGGCGAGCGCCGGCCAGAGGCCGGCCAGCGGCGCGAGTCCCAGCGAGAAGTAACGGCCCGCGGCCATAAGCACCTTGGCGCCGAGCCAGGCCGCGCCGCCGAAGAGCTCGCCGAGGGCGGGCCAAACCGCGCCGGTAAGGACCGTAATCAGCGCCAGCGCGACGGCGCACCCGGCGAGCGGTACCATCACCAGGTTGGATACCAGCGCCGTCGGCGTGAAGCGGTTGAAGAAGTAAAGCTGCAGCGGCAGCACGCCCAGCTGCGCGGCGCAGGTCACCGCCAGCGATTCCCGCACCAGCCCCGGGACGGGTCTCAGGAAATTCTTGATGGGGCGATACAAGGCCGCGATGGCGAATACCGCGGCGAAGGAGAGAAGGAACGATACGTCGCTCACGTACAGCGGGTTGGCGATCAGGATGACCAAGGCCGCGGCGGCGAGGACGTTATACAGGTCGACGGCGCGGTCCAGCAGCGCCGCGGCCAGCGCCAAAATCCCCATCAGGCTCGCGCGGACGACCGGCGGGTTGAATCCCGTCAGGAGGGCGTACGCCGGGAGGAACGCCATCACCGTCAGGTTAGCGGCGACCTTCGGCACGCGCGTCCCGGCCAGGACCAGGAACAACATAAACGCGACGAAGCCGACGTGCAGGCCGGATATAGCGAGCAGGTGCATGGCGCCGGCGCCGCGGAAGTCCTCGACGATGGCGGGGTCTATCTCGGCCCGCTTGCCCAGCGTAAGGCCCTTCAGCACCGCGGCCTCGTCGCCACCGACGGCCCGGTCCAATACCGACGCGGCCTTGCGCCGGGCCGCGAACGAGGCCCGCAGTACAGGATTGCCGCGGCCGCGCGCGAGCAGCGTCACGTCTTCGGCGTCGGCGGCGGTAACGAGCGCGGTTACGCCGCGCCGCTTCAGGTACGAGCGGTAATCGAATCCCCCCGGATTGCGCGCCGGCTTGGGCGCGGCTATCTTACCCTTTATAGCGATCTCGTCGCCGTAGCGGAGGGCGACGTTCTCGTAGACGGAAACCCGCGCCCGGCCGCTCGCCGGTTCGGCGTCGCCGTCACGCGCGACGTTTTCGATTTTAAGGGTGAAGACGGTACCGTACGACCTTTGCTCCGGGTCGCCGGCGACGACGCCGGTTACCACGGCCTCGGCCGGCCTGAAGCGCGGGTCTAATTTGAAAGATATATTGTCCGGGGGTAGGTAGTCGGCGCGGGCCGCGTACCAGCCGGCGCCCCCCAGCGCCAACGCCGCCAATACGAGCCAGCTCGAGACGCGCCGCTTGATAAATATGACGCCGGCGACGGCGAAGGCCGCGGCGCCGGCTATCAGCGGCCAGGGCGGCGGCGAGAACAGCGCCGCAAAGACAAGGCCGCCGGCGAAGGGCGCGGCGGCCAGACAGGCGGGGCGGCGACGGCTCGAGCCGTCCACTCCCCCCCCTTCGCGCGTAGACCTCCGCATAACGTCAGGCCGCGGCCAGCTTTTCCATCACCGACGTCGGGATGTCGAAGTTGCCCACGATAAAAAGTTTTTAACCCGGCGACATTGCCAAGTATTTAATTAATATTAAAGGAAAATTTACGAGACGAAGGCTTCGAACTTCGCGGTAATTTAATATATTAACGTTTAAGGCCGATAAAAACTAATACTAGGCCCAAGAACCCGGAAACGGTATAAATAACTAACCCGAAAATATTTATAGGAATTGCCGCAAGGGTCGTAGCGAACCCCGGTACGAAAGCTCCGAAAAAAGCACCCCCGATTATTGTAAGTATTTGGCGTAATAAAGGTCGTCTTGGTTCTTTCTTAATAATGTCTAAAGCCATTTTTATATGATTGGTTAGAACTACCTCTGCCTTTTCGGCAAAAGCTATTAATTTGGCTTGTAAAACTAGCGACGTTGCGAACTCGTCTACAGTTTGGAAAGCTAAATCACTAGCTTGTTCGTGGAGATTAGTGGAAAGTGCTTCATCTGGGGGTATTGGCATTTAGTCCGCCTCCCCTGCGGCAACTGTTAATATATTTTCTTCTATCCTTTCGAATAACAACCGCTCGCTTTCTTTTATTCTTTTTATTAATAAGTGCCTTTTCGCCTTTTGCCTATAATACAACGATATTAAAATAACCACTAAAACCGCAATACCTACGACCGTTGAAGTCCCTATTAAAATATATTGTTCTACAGGGGTTTCAGGCCACGAAGAAAGTAAAAAGGAAATCAAAGCCGTGGACGATACGGTAGCAATTAGAGCGGCGATAGTTGAAGTTAAGAGACTTAAAATATTACGTATAAGGGAGATTTTCTTCCTGTGTGCGATTTTTTTGTCCTCGTCTAATTGCTCCGAGGCTCTACTTAATATTTCCTTGGGCACCCTTCTTAGGGTGCTGTGAATTCTCTCTATTTGTTCATCCGCAACTTTTTTATTTTTTACCATAACGCTTATTTGTAAAATACCTATCGAGTTTTGTCAAGGGAAAAAAACCGCTTCCGGCCAGGCAGGCGGGGCGGCGACGGCTCGAGCCGTCCACCCCCGCCCATTCGCGCGTAGACCTCCCCATGACGTCAGGCCGCGGCCAGCTTCTCCATTACCGTCGTCGGGATGTCGAAGTTGGCGTAAACCGTCTGGACGTCGGCGTGCTCCTCCAACGCCTCCAACAGCTTCACGAACTTGGCCGCGGTCTTGCCCTCCAGCAGGAGGACGCGCTGGGGGACGAGCGAGACCTCGGCGGTGGCGAACTCGACGTCCGCGGCGCCCAGCGCGTCGGTGACGTCGGCCAGCCGCTCCGGCGGGCAGTAGACCTCGAAGACGTCGTCGCCCGGGCGGATGTCCTCGGCGCCGGCGTCCAGCACCGCCTCCAGCAG
>JAUWLW010000052.1 GCA_030613505.1 Candidatus Zixiibacteriota bacterium | reverse complement strand
CGAGAGATATTTCAATAAAATAGCATCGGTTAGGTTGGTTTTAGAAGTTATTAAGGATAACGGTTCTGAGATATGGGTATTCGTTAAAAATTGGAACCCCGAATATGAGACGGAAATAATAAAAAGTTTTAAGTATTTAAGGAAAGTTTTACCTGAGAGTTACGAATTCTTCTACCACCCGGACGAGAATATAGACCCATATTCGTTATTCGGTGCGCCGTTCCGTGAGGTTTACGTAAATAGGAGTTAAAGGTGCCCTCTCCGGAGAATCATTTTGATAGAGCTGTTAATGATAAAGAATTCGGAGAAAACACGTGCGAACGTACCGATCAAGTATGGGCTGTAATTTGTTATTTCTATGCCGCGATGCATTTCGTATGTGCTTGCTTGCGGAAGGACGGTCGATACAGCGAGGTAGAGGTAAGTACGAAACGCCACCGCAAAATATTAGATTTAGTCGACGATTTGTATACAGACATTTCGGAAGAATACGCGTCTTTGTTTAACCATGGTTGGATAGCCCGTTACGATCCTAATTGGCGGCCGATAGGTATGATCCTCCAATTGTCGCGTGCGCGGGTTCGCAAGATAAAAAAATACTCACAAGCGCGTTTAGGCGTGTAATACTCCGTAACGGACCCCTACGGCCGTCGGTTAATAAAACCGGCGGTTTTTTTCGGGTTACTAGGTAGTTTTTTACCCCTTTTATTACGCCCTACTCGAAGACGCCGACCATAGGCGGCGCGGCGGTCAAGCCGGTGAGGGCGGCCTTGCCGGCTTTCTTCTCGTCCTCGGCGACGAGCTCCCGGTACGCGGCGTAGGCCGCGGCGTCGTCGAACTCGGCCAGGGTGAGGATCAGCTCGGGGTCGGTGGAGGGGCTGGCGACGGAGCGCGACGCGGAGAGGACGCGGGCGTCGCGGCAGCCCTCCAGGCGGCGCTTGGCGGCGGCCTGCTCCTCCAGTATCCCCAGCGCCTGCGGCTCCTTGCCGGGGACTATTTTGTATAGAGCGAATTCAACGAGCATCTCGGCCTCCTTTTGCCGTTCGCTTTATCCTTATAATAAACCTCGGCGGGTTACGAAGCAAGGTTAAAATTAAACCGCCCCTACGAACAACGCGACCCGTACGCAAACCCCGCCTCTCGCAAAGGCGGGGTTTTTTTCTTGGCCGGGCGTAGCGTCGGTCATAGTAACCTGTTATTTTTTATGGAATCAAATTCACAGCAAAGTTGTACTCTTTTCCCTTGATTGTTACGTATTTTGTTAATATTATTCGGCGACGTTATTTCCGAGTAATGTAGCTAACTACTAACTAAGCGTTGGGGAATTTCCCTTAACCCGGGGAGGTAAGCTATGAAGCCGTTTCGCAAGTACGCCGCGCTGGCCATAGACGGCGGCGGCATCCGGGGGACGATGGTCGCCAAGGCGCTGGCCGTCTTGGAAGGGGCGGTGGGGAGGTCGTGCCGCGAGATGTTCCAGCTGACGGCCGGGACCTCCACCGGCAGCATCCTTTCCGCGGCCATCGCGGCTAGCATCCCGGCGACGAAGATCCACGAGGTATACGAGGACCTGGGGCGCGGTATTTTTAAGAAAAGCTGGCGTTGTATCTTCCCCTTTAAGTACCTGGTCCACTACATGTACCCCAGCGACGGCTTCAAGACTACGCTGCGGAAGTTCCTGGGCGAGACGACGATGGGCGACGTGTGGGCCGCGGACCCGCGGATGGACGTCGTCATCACCACCCGCGACCTGGTCCTCAATAAAACCTGCTTCGTCAAACCGTGGAAGGATAACTACAGGGACTGGAAGCTCTGGTACGCCGTACTTTGCAGCTCGTCGGCGCCGACGTACATGCCGGTGGTGGACGGCCGCTACGTCGACGGCGGCGTCGGCTCCTACGCGAACCCCTGCTACATAGCCGCGTACGAGGCCAAGTTCTGCCTCCAGTGGCCGCTCGAGGAGACGACGCTCGTCAGCATCGGTACCGGCCGTTACCCGGAGGGCTTGAAGCCGCACCAGGCCGACCGGTTCAACGCGTTGAACTGGGCCTCCCAAACCATCGACACTTTTGTATCCGACGCCAGCGACCAACAAGTGCGGCTGGTGCGCGACCTCTTCCCCGGCCTCGATTTCCGCCGCTTCCAGATGGACCTGCCGTATCCCATCCCGATGGACGACGCGAGCGGCATCCCGGCCTTGACGGACCTCGGCGAGGAGCTGGGCCATAAGATCCTGGAGGACAAGCTCGACGAGAAAGTCGACCTCAAGGCCGGCAGACCGAAATAGCTCTAAGCACTGAGCGAATTAACCCCGCCTCTCGCAAAGGCGGGGTTTTTTTATCGCTACATATTCCGGGGTTAGTCGCCGACCAGCTTCTTGTAGCCCTCGGCGCCGCGGCGCCGCTACTCGTAGAGGATGACCGTGAACGGCAGCCGGGCGTACGGGCCGCCGCGCACTTCCATATCTATGCGGCTCGCGTCGCCCGAAATCAGGCAACGCACGCGCGCGTCCTCCGCGCTCCCCGCGAAAGCCGCGATCGCGACCTTGCTCGTCTTCCCGTCGCGTCTATAGATAGGGTGGAAGAGGCGAAGCGCGCCGGCCGCGTCGAACCACGCCTTCCATATCGTGTAGGACTTGCCGTGGCTTTGGCCTAACGCTCCGACCGCGGCGATCGTGCCGCCCTCGCGGAAGAACACGCGGTAGTAGTCACCGGCGGCCGGTTCTTTTTCCAAAGCGTCGTCCGCGGCGACGGCAGGCCGCGACCAGGCCGATATGCCGTCGGCCGCGCCCAGGTCGTAGAATTCGGGCGAGAGCTGGACCTTGGGGACTTTAGCCGACGACACCTCGCGGTAGTACTTGACCTCCAGGCCGGCGAGGGAAGCGACGGGCCAGCAGCCGTCGTACGTGGCCTTGAGCTTCGCCGCGGCCTCCTTGAAGCGGGCCATGTCGCGCTCTTCCTTGGCGGTGAACTTCATCGCCGCGGCGATGTGCTCTTCGGTGCCGTGGACCGGCCCGTACCAGTCGGTGGCGAGGTAGTGGTCCATGAGAAAGTCCGAGTCGAAGACGTACCCCTGGCGGGCGTACGGCTCGTTTTCCAATAACGTCAGCTCGAACCAGTTCAGCTCCGCGATCTCCTCCGCAGTGTAGTCATGCGCCGGCTGGTAGAGGTGTAGCGCGGAAGGACAAGAGGCCAAAAACGCAAATCCTAAAAAGAAGACGGTAGGTTTGATCATAGGTTAATCCCTTCTAAACGTTATTAATTTATTATTACCCTAGATGTTTTACGTTCAGATATCTATATTTTATATTTAAATAAGCCGTAGTTCTGTGTTAGTATAAAATAGTGCGTACCGGGGATATTATTACTTTTGCATCGATAATAATCCTACTACCACCCGCTTTGGTAGGGTTACACACGATTATAACTAGGGTTTTATTAAGATTCAAACCTAAGATCAACGTTGGGACTAGTGTAGTATATTTAAATAAGATGGAGGGGTTCCCTACCCGTTATAGAACCGACAAGTTATTCCTTAAATTGGGTTTCGTTAATAAGCGCTCGATACCAGGTATAATAGACGATATCGCCTTAAAAATAGTTACTAAAACGCTATTACGTACTAGCGAATATACGTTTTACCCGCATAAAAAATACTTAGATTTCCCGGATAATCTTACGGATGTAGAGCGGGGTGATGATTTTCGGCCGATATTTATCCGTGAAAAGTCCGTAGTTTATTCGGTATTATCTTTCGACCCGAAGAGTACGTTCCACCCTCCGGCAATGTATGAAACTCCGCGCGTTTTCCTATTTATTAAAACCGACCGTAATAAAAGGTGGCGGATGAAGAAGTCTTTTAATATTCACTCGGGATTCCCCGATACCGCGTTAGATGAAAGCGTTAAAGGCGAAGAAACGTATTCGTTAGAACGGGTAGAATTATTCACACGGGATTTAGATGGTAAATTAAGAACGGGGGAATTAATAGACGAAGCGAAAACGAGGTATTTTTCGCACTCGGAAGTTTTAATATCACAATTAAGGAGAAAAATTTTTTACCACACTTGGGGTAAAGTTAAAAAATGGGCTTATGATACTTGGGCGTCGGTATCGGTAATTGGGGAAGTAACATGGGCTTGGTTCACTAAACCTATCAGGGAATTGTATTGGTCACGGATTACGGAATATACAATCCCTAGGATAGATTTCCGGGTTTCTATAAATCGTTCCGAGGTAGCGAAAGAAGCTAGAGATCTATATAACTATTTAATCGCACACGTTAAAGCGGCTGTCGAATTTATCAATAAAAAAGAACCGGCGGACCGACAAATAGAGACTTTGATACCTGAGAAAGCTTCAGGGACTGGAATAGAAGAATCGTTTTGGGTATACCGGAATGAGTATACCCTAAAAATCGAGTTACGGGGAGGTATCGTTAGGTTCCAGGATTCTAGTATGCTCCACGGAGGGAAGATAAACTTCGAGATTACCCCTTTGACGGGGTTTACAGGAGACTGGTTTTGTAGAGAAAACCGGTTTGGCGGCCGCGGTAAATTAATATATATCGACCGTATAGTACCTAAGGTTATGGATACGTTTTTATTGTATTCTAGGAGGGGTTAAATAGTGGTCTACTTTAGCGAATCCACCCTTGCTTTTTGACGTTTTTCGGCTGTTAACCTCCTGGTTCCCTTTTCCCCGCGGATATAAAATCCCCCTAATACTCCTCTACCTCGTCTCGGGTGGCGCGGCGGGAGACCTCGAGGCGGTCGACGACCGCGGCGCCGACGCTGTCGCCCCACACGTTCACCGTCGTGCGGCAGCGGTCCAGGAACCAATCGATGGCCAGAATGGCGCCGATGCCCTCCACCGGCAGGCCCACCGAGGTTAGCACGATGACCATCGTCACCAGGCCGGCTTCCGGGATGGCCGCGGCGCCCACCGCCGCCAGCGTCGCCGTGAGTAAGATGACGAGCTGCTGCACCGCCGTCAGCTCGATGCCGTACGCCTGCGCGATGAAGAGCGCGGCGACGGCCTCGTAGAGCGCCGTCCCGTCCATGTTTATAGTGGCGCCCAGCGGCAGGACGAACGACGCCGCCTCGTTGGAGACCTTGTTGCGCTTCTCGACGGCGCGCATCGTCATCGGCAGCGTCGCGGCGGAGGAGGCGGTGGAAAAAGCGGTGGCGAAGGGCGTGAGCAGGTTGAACGCGTACTTGAAGGGGTTGCGGCGGGCGATGAAGAAAAGCAGCAGCGGCAGGACTATAAAGGCGTGGAGGGCGAGGCCCGTAAGCACCGTGGCCGCGTACTTGCCCAGCTTGAACAGCTCCCCCCAGAAGGCCTCGCCCCCTCCCGCGGCGCCCAGCTTCGTCGCCACCAGCGCGAACACGCCCACCGGCGCGAACATCATCACCAGGTAAACGAGCTTCATGACCGCGGCGTTGACGCCAGCGAAGAACTTTATGACCGGTTGGCCCTTCTCGCCCAGCGTCGTCAGGATGCCGCCGAAGACGAGCGCCACGACGATGAGCGGCAGGACGTTGGTCTCGGCCGCGGCCTCGAAGACGTTCTTCGGGATCATGTTGACGATGACGTCGACGACGGTGTACGTCTTCTCCCCCACCATCGACGGCAGCTCGTGGGCTACGGGCGTGACGCCCGCGCCCGGTTTAATCAAGTTGGCTAGGCAGAGGCCGATGGCGGCGGCGACGCCGGTGGTCACGAAGTAGTAGCCTACGGTCACCAGGCCCGTCCGGCCCAGCCGCCGGATGTCCCCCAGCGACGCCACCCCCGTAATCATCGACGCCACGATGAGCGGCACGATCATCATCATGAGGGAGTTGAGGAAGAGGTCGCCCAGGAACTTGACGGCGAGCATCTTCTCGCCGAAGGCCCAGCCGCAGATGCCGCCGGCGAGCATGCCGACCATGATGAGCAGCAGGATGATGTGGTGGCCTTTGAGTTTCATATTAAAAAAGGCGGTTAAAAACGGAGCTCCGCAGGGTTAACTCTTAACAGCTTGCGTTACGCCCGTCAAGCTTTGTCTCGCGGGCGAAGGCGTAAAAACCCCTTTTGCGGCTACCGCCTCCTTTAATAATGCTATAATGTATCGGGTGATCCAAATGACCAAGCAAGAACTATTAGGCCGGCTGATCGAAAAAGCCGTAGCGTTGGACGAGGACGCTATCTTGGAGATCCTATATTTCGCCGATAAGGTCGCCCGCGGCAATCAGTTGGAGGATGCCGAAACTCAAACCGCCGGTAGCCGAAAAGATTTTGAACGCGGCGACACGTATACGCTGGAGGAAGTCAACCGGGGCGCCGGCAAAGAGTGAGGGTATTATTCTCCAAGACTGCCGCTAAGAACTACCATCGCCTCCCGCTATACCTTCAAAAGGCCATAACGTCGCGCCTCGAGAAACTCGCCGCGGACCCGCAAACGAGGACAATTGACGTCAAGCCCGTCCGCGGCGGTTTCGAAAATTCGTTCAGGTTGAGGGTGGGGCCGGTTCGCGTTGTCTATTTTTTGACGGAAGAAAGCATAAAAGTTTACTTAATCGGCTTCCGAGGGGACGTTTATAAATAACCCCTCCGTAGTGATGATATAAAAACCCCGCCTATCAGGCGGGGGTTTTTTTGTGCGTTTCAACCTAAGCGCCGCGCGGCGCCCGGCCTTCTCCGGCCCGCTACAATAGGCCCCTCAACAGCTCGCCGTAGTACGCCGCGATGCCGAACCATATCGCCGACGACCTGTCGCGGTCGTTGCGGTTGATGGGGTAGCCGAACTCGGTGGTGAAGCCGATGTCCTTGAAGTTGAAGTCGACGCCGATGAAGAGGTTGTCCTGGTAAAGTTCCTGCTTCCCGACGTCCTCGAAGTCGATGCGGCCCGCGAACACGTCGTCCATGAGCGTCATCTGCGGCCCGTAGAACCCCTCGTAGCCGATGTAGGCCTCGGCGATGCGGCTGATGGGTACGCCGCCCACGAGCGAGAGCTTGGGCGCGATGCGCTGGGTGTCGAAGATGTAGTGAAGGAAGAGGATGGGCGCGAAGTCCATCCCTCTCTTCTTTCTCTCCGGCACTACCACCGCCCACCACTTGGCGTGGATGCCGACGGAGTACAAGTTGCCCTGGAGGCCGATGTCGAAGCGCTCGCCGGCGCCGTACGTGATCATCGCGTTGGCGAAGCCGTCGCCGAAGCCGGGCGTTACCTCTTTTCCCTCCGGGCCCGGGACCTTGGCGTTGTCCTTGTCGCGGTCGTGGCTTTTGAGGTAGGCCGGCAGCTCGCCGGCGACGCGGAGGCGGACCTTGCCGGTGCCGACGGCCCGCGGGCTCATGAAGGTCCCGTACCAGCAGCCCGTCGTAAGGAGCGCGGCTAAAGTTATTAATATCGTTGCGTATCTGAGCATCGCAGCCTCCCGGGTCGCTGCGTCGTTGAGTATGGCACGCCTTAGATCAATTTTCCACAATAATACGCCCCGTAGGGCCTGGAGGAGGCCGGCACTACTTTCGTGAACGGCTTCTCCCAAATTAACTCGAGCGGGACGTCGAAGTACTCGCCGAACTCGCGCAATACCGGCTCGAGCGTTTTACGGTCGCGCTCGTCGAGCCCGCGCTTGACGGCGCCGACGCCGAGGTAGTGGTCGG
Organism: Candidatus Zixiibacteriota bacterium; assembly: GCA_030613505.1. Classification (GTDB taxonomy): domain Bacteria; phylum RBG-13-66-14; class B26-G2; order WVWN01; family WVWN01; genus WVWN01. The sequence goes on along the minus strand of JAUWLW010000052.1, from coordinate 9,812 downwards.
GGACGTCGCCGCGCAGATATATGACGCCGCCGTGGATTCCGGTCGCGAGGCCCGGGCCGACAACCTCGCGGCCTGCGTTGTGGGTCGCGGCGTTCCCGCGGCCGTCGAGCCCCAGCGCCACCAGCAAGCCACCCGCCATGTACTCGCCGAAGAACTCGCGCACGCAGCCGCCGTAAACGACGACCGGCCGGTGCCGCCGGAACTCCTTCATGTGGATGCCGATGCGGTAGCCGCCGTCGCCCCGGACGAAGATCTTGCCTCCCCGCGCCGCGAAGGCCGTGACGTCCCAGGCGTTGCCGTGGACGACTATTTTGCCGTTGTTCATCGTGTTGCCGGTCTGGTCCTGCGCCGAGCCGAAGACCTCGATCGTCGGGCCGTCCATGAAGATGCCGAGGTCGTTGCCGGGCGTGCCGTAGACCTCGAGGCGAACCCGGCCTTCCATACCCGCGGCCAGGAAACGCTGGCCGTGCACGTCGCGCAGGCGGATGACGTCGCAGCCGGCCGCGGCGGCGCGGTGGACCTCTTCGTTGAGAGCTTTGTAGGGCTTCGGCTCCCCCCGTTCGTCCAGCGCGGAAATCTCGACGACGTACGGTTCGGCTTCCGCCCTTACCTCCGCTTCGACTTTTTCCTTTACTTCGACCATTTTCCTCCAAAAGCGTTTAATCGGACCACGGTTCGCCGGCGTGCTTGACGCCCAAAACTTCCGCGACTTTGGGGTTGGGCCCCACGTAGCGGAGGCGGTCGCGATTGCCCACCAGCGATTCAACGGAGTCTATGCCGAGCGCGCCCAGTATCTCGCGGAGCTCCTCGGTCCAGGCGTGGAAGACGTTGGCCAGCCGCTGGGCGGCGATGTCCACGTCGAGGCGCCGCGTGAGGTCGGGCCGCTGCGTCGCTATTCCCCACGAGCAGTTGCCGAGGTGGCACATCTGGCACGCGCGGCAGCCCATCGCGATCAGCACCGACTGGCCCACCATCGCCGCGTCCGCGCCCAGCGCGAGGACCTTCACCAGGTCGGCGGCGTAGCGGATGCTCCCGCCCGCCACGATCGAGACCAGGTGGCGGATTCCCTCCTCGCGGAGGCGCCGGTCCACGGCCGCGACGGCCAGCTCGACGGGGATGCCGGCGTGGTCGCGAATGATGCGGGGCGCGGCGCCGGTTCCGCCCCGCAGGCCGTCCAACGTTATGAAGTCGGCGCCGGCGCGGGCGATGCCGGAGGCGATGGGCGCGCTGTTGTGTACCGCCGCTATCTTGACGCCTACCGGCACGCGGTACCGGCTCGCCTCCTTGAGCGCGCCGATGAGCTGCGCCAGGTCCTCGATGCTGTAGATGTCGTGGTGGGGGTAGGGCGACAGCGCGTCCGTCCCCTTGGGAATCATGCGCGTCTCGGAGATGAGCGCGTCTACCTTCTCGCCGGGGAGGTGGCCGCCGTGGCCTGGTTTGGCCCCCTGGCCTATCTTGATCTCGAGCGCGGCGATCTCCTTGAGGTAGCGGGGCTCGATGCCGAAGCGGCCCGAGGCGACCTCGCTGTTGATGACGTCCGCGTACTCGTAGAAGTCGGGGTGCAGGCCGCCCTCGCCGGTCCCGACCATGGTCCCCACTTCCTTGGCGGCGCGGAGGATGGCGACGCAAGCGTTGTACGAGATCGACCCCAGCGACATGTGGCCCACGACGATGGGCGTCGAGAGTTGGACGTTGGGGTAGTCGGCGCCCCGGCTCACGGTCAGCTTGCCGTCACCTTCGGTCACGAACATTCGGTCCGGCTTGCGGCCGAGGTAGGTAACCGTCTCGACTGTTTCCCGCAGCGGGTCGATGGAGGGATTGGTCACCTGGGCGGCGTCGAGCAGCAGGTCGTCGAAGATAACGCGGTACGGCAGGTCGGTCCCGGAGCCGGCGAGCATCACTCCCCCCGTGCTGGCCTGCTCGTAGATGATGCGCCTGATGCGCTCGCTGTAGGTGTAGTGGGGCGCGAAGGAGATTTTGCCCGGCAGGATCGAGATAGCCCCCTGGGGGCACATCGTCGCGCAGCGCTGGCACGCGACGCAGTTCTCGCTGCGGGTAACGATGCGTTCGCCCTGGAACGAGTGCACGTCGTAGGTGCAGTTCACCGTGCACCGCTCGCAGAGGCGGCACTTCTCGCGGTCGATTTCGACCTGGAAGCGTGGTGGGATCTCGTGGTATATGTCCGCCATAACGATTACGGGTTCGCGAACTCGATCTCGAGGCCCTCGAAGTAATCCTCCGTGCCGCGCCGGACCAGGCCGCGCCCTACGCCGGCGATGACGGGCTTGCCGGCGTGGGGGGCCCAGGCCTCCGTGGCATCCTCGCCCAGGATAGCGATGGCGCACTCCTCGCTCGAGAGGAAGACGGTATTGCCGTCGGCGGAGGTCGCCGCCACCAGCGGCCGGAGTTTCTTGCGGTCCGTCATGCCGAGCAGCGTCGGCGCCTCGTAATTCGTAGCCACGGCGACGCTGAAAGGGCCGTTGAGCATCGCCGGGCGGTAGTTCACGCGGATCTCGCGCAACAGCTCCCGCGCGCCGCCGTTCTCCATCTCGTCGATGAGGAAGTGGTAGGGGGGCGCGAGGGCCGCGCACGCGACGAGCTCCGGGAGACGTTGTTGGCGCAGCAGCAGGTCCAGCGAATACGCGATGACCTCGCTGTCCGTCAACAGCGTGCAGCGGTAACCCCACATCTCGACGAAGCGGCGGTTCGTCCCGTAGGACGTGATCTCGCCGTTGTGAATGATGGAGAGGCCCAGGATATTGAAGGGGTGCGCCCCTCCCCACCAGCCCGGGCTGTTGGTCGGAAAGCGCGAGTGGGCGAGCCACAGCGGCGCCTCGTAATCGCCGATGCCGTAGAAGTCGAAAATCTCGTGCGACCAGCCGTTCCCCTTGAAGACCGCCATATCTTTGCCGGAGGACATCACGAACGCGCCGGCCAGCTCGGCGTTGAGCCGGAAGACCTGCGCCATGACGTAGTCGTCCTCTTGCCCCTCGGCCTCCTTGGGGGGCGCTACGAAGAACCGCCAGCAGATCGGCGGCTTCCCCAAAAGCGTCGCCACCGGGTACGTGGCGATCTCCTCGTCGGCGTCGAGGCGGAATTTTTTTCCGAGGAATTCCCGCGCGCGCTCCAGCGCCCCCCGGTCGTCGAAGAGCATCTGGAGGCAGTAGAGGTCGGCGCGCTCGGGGAATAGGCCGTAGGCGGCGTAGCCGGCGCCCAGGCCGTTCTCGCGGTCGACCATAGTCCGGATCATTTTACCGATACGGGCGCCGCTTTCGGGGCGCCCGTCCAGGTTTACCAGCGCGGCGATGCCGCACGCCTCGCCGATTCGCTCCAGCCGGCCCGGCGGCGTAGCGGGTTTATCCCACGTTCCTCTATAGGAAAGGCCGTTCATTCGTCGTCACTTCCGCCCAGGACCTTCGCCACTTCTTCGGCGGACGGCTGGGACGCGGGCCCGAGGCCGAACTCGTCGCGGGCCCATTCCTGCTTCGCGAGGCCCAGGCCCGTCTTGCGGACGCTGTCCAGCCGGGCCGTCACGGCCTCCGGCCTCACGCCCCGCGCGAGCGCCAGCCTCCTGAGCGTTTCGAACATCCCGGCCAGGCCCCGGCCGTGCGGACATCGGCGAACGCACTCGTGGCACGCGATGCAGTACCATATCTCTTCGCTCTGAAGCAGCGGCTCGATGTCGCCCGCCACGACCTTATCTACGACCGCCATCGGGTCGTACACGTTGCGCTTGGCGACGTCGGCCTGGCCCCGCACCACCGTGCACTCGTACGTGCAGGAGCCGCAGCATTCGGCGAGGCTCTCGACGTCGAAGTGCCGGCGGAGGTCCTCCCCGTCCTCCTCGGCGCCGATTATCTTCATCGCGTCATCCACGCGGACGGCGTGCCAACCTTTGAAGCGGAGGTCCCGGGCCGGGACGCCGAAGGCGAGACACATCAGCTCGGCGAGGTGGAATACCGGAAGGCGGAGGTCCTCGTCGACGAGCTTGGCGCGGAGGTCGAACTGCAGGAAGCAGCTCGGGCAGGTGAGGACGACGGCGTCGGCCCCGGCCTCGTCGACGCTGCGCATCTTGCGCCTTAGAAGTTGCGCGCTGGTTTCTTCGGCGAAGGCCGAGAGCGGGCCGCCGCAGCAGCTCAGCCGCTCGCCGTACGGGACCGGTTCCGCGCCGAGGGCCGCGACCGTCTCCTCCATAATCTTGGGATTCGAGGCGTCGGCGACGGCCGGCGGCGACGGCGTTAGCGCGTGGCAGCCGTAGTGGACGGCCAGACGCAAACCCGTCAGCGGTCGCGCGACGCACTCCTTCACGGCGTCGGCGCCCAGGCGCCTCAGGACTTCTAAAAAATGGAGGGGACGAACCCCTCCGTCGTACCGGCACGCCGCAGCGGCGAGGCGGGCGTTTACAGCCTCCCGCCGGCCGCGGTGGCCCAGCTCGCACGCGGCGGCCGCGAGAGACTGGTAGCAGCCGTCGCATACGACCAATAACTCCGGACCGGCGTCGGCCGCCAGCGCCAGGTTCCGAGCCGAAAGCGCAAGCGTATCCTCCTCGCCGAGAAGGCGCGAGAAGAGCGGGTCGGGGCAACAGCTAAAACCCTCGACGTCGACGATTTCGATGCCGAGGGTTTGTAGCGCGCGCCTAGTCGCGTTTTCAATGAAGGGGAGGCGGTGGGCGATCGTGCATCCCCAGAATATCGGCAGGCGGTTTGCCATTTAGGGATTTTCGGGCCGGTTTCGTCACCATAACATAAAAATCAGGCCGCCGCAAGGGGGTCGCTACATGTCGAAATATAATATGTACTCGTGGGGGTGGGGCCGCCGGTCGAGGGCGCGCACGTCGTGCTCCATCTTGGTCTCGATATAAGCCCCTATTATATCCTCGGTGAAGACGCCGCCGGCGACGAGGTAGTCGTGGTCGCGGCGCAGGTCGTCGAGGGCCGCCACCAGCGATTTGGGCAGCGAGCGTATCCGCCTTTGCCTGGCCTTGGGCATCTTGGCCAGGTCTTCCTCGAGCGGTTCGCCCGGGTCGACCTCGTTCACGACGCCGTCGAGGCCGGCCATGAGCAAGGCCGAGAAGGCGAGGTACGGATTGCAGGTGGCGTCGGGCGGCCGGTACTCGAAGCGCGCCTCCTCGGCCCGGGCCGCGTACTTGGGAATCCGTATCGTGCCGGAGCGGTTGCCGATGGAGTAGAAGAGGCGCACCGGCGCCTCGAACCCGGGCACCAGGCGCTTGTAGGAGTTGGTGGCGGCGTTGGTGAAGGCGGCCAGCGACCGGCCGTGCTTCAGGATGCCGCCCATGAAGTGGCGCGCCAGTTCGCCCAGGCCGCCGTAGCCGTCGGCGTCGTAGAAGGCCGAGAGCCCCTCCGAGCCCAGGAACTGGTGGACGTGCATGCCGTTGCCGGCCTCGCCGAATATGGGCTTGGGCATGAAGGTCGCGTACAGGTCCCACTCCCGGGCGAGGTTCCGTACCAGGTATTTGACCCAGAGGTTCATGTCCGCGGCCCGCACCAGCGGGAGGAAACCCACCTCTATCTCGCACTGGCCGGTGGCGCCCACTTCGTGGTGGTGGTAGCGGACCGGCAAACCCGAGGCCTCTACGGCCGCGGCCATCTCGGCGCGCAGGTCGTAGAACTCGTCCAGCGGCGGGATCGACTGGTAGCCGCCCTCGCGCGGGACGTTGTAGCCGGGCGTCGCCACCGCGGCGGAGATGTGCGAGCCCTCTTCCTCCTCGGGGGCGTTGGCGAAGTACAGGCAGCGCCCCGGCTCGGAGGCGTAGTAGACGTTGCGCAGGAGGTGAAACTCGTACTCCGGCGACACCCAGTAGGCGTCGGCGACGTTAAGGCCGGCGAGGTAGACCGCGGCGCGCTCGGCCAGCGCGCGCGGGTCGCGGGCGTAGCGCTCGAGCGTGTCGGCCTCGTGGATGTCGCAGATGAGCGAGACAGTCGGCTGCTCCCAGAACCGGTCCAACATCGCCGTCGTCGGGTCCGGCCTGAGCGCCAGGTCGCCCGCCTCGACGGCCTTGTACCCGGGGCTCTGCGAGCCGTCGAAGCCGACGCCGTATTCGAAGAGTTCGTTGGTCAGTCGCGCCGCCGGGACCGTTACGTGGTGCCAGCGGCCCGGAAGGTCGACGAATTTCAAGTCCAGGTTGACGACGCCGTTTTCGCGGGCGTACGCCGCGAGTGACTCGAAATCCGTTATCCCTTCTATCTTCACGGCGGAGCCTCCTGCAGCGAAAGAACCGCGAATGGACCTTTCGAAAAAATATAACACCCGCGCGCGCCCGAAGCAAGCCGTTTCGGCCGTACGAACGCAAACCACTCACCGCCGTCTATTTATTTGCCTCTCCGTACGCCCGGCGCGACGTCGGGTACTTTAATCGCCGCCGGCGTCTTCCCGTTCGTCGGCGTGGGTGTTGAAGTATATGAGGTTGCCGTCCGGGTCCTCGAGCCAGGCGCCGTCGCTGCCGTCGGCCTCGCGGGCCGCATCGGCCTTCATCCTCACGCCTCGGGCCTTGAGCGACGCCGCGACGGCGAAGACGTCGCCGCCGCGGAAGTTGAGGAGGTTTTGTTCTATATGCCCCTGGTAGAGACCCAGGTAAAGGTTGCCGTACTCGAGGACCGCCCAACCCTCGTCGACGCTCCCCCCGACTTGCCTCAGGCCGAGCTTGGCGTAAAAATCGAGCGACCGCTTCAGCTCGGCGACGTTAAGGCAAAGGTGGAATTTCCCCAGGTTAATATTTTCGGTCATCGGTTGACCTCCCGTTTTATCTTATAGAATCGTCGTGCCTCGCAACGGGGAAGGCGGCCCGCGCGTCGTCCTTTACCTTCCTAATTTCCGCGGTTGCCTCCCGTCCCGAACTTCCGCACGTAAAACTTCTTCCCGTCGAATTCGACTTCGGCTAGCATTCCGTCGGCCACGAGTTTATCCACCGCGGCGCGCGAAGCGCCCGCCCTGGCGAGAAGGTCCGCCACCGCCTCCTCCCGCATGGGGTGGACCGCGGTTATGCTCAATATGTCATCCTCGACGTTGCCGGTGAAGGCGAACGCGTCGCCCTCGTAACCGATAAGGCATTCCACCCTCGGCACGGCCTTCGCCAATATCTGGAAGGCGGCGTTAACGACCTCCTCGTCGGGAGCTTCGACGCCCTCCTCGGCCGGGGGCCTGGTAGGAATCGACAGGTACGCCGCCGACGGGTTTAGCCCCGCCAGGAAAGCCGCGACTTTTCGCAATTGCTCCGCGCCGTCGTTCACGTCTCGCGCCAACATGGTCTCGGTGACGAGCGTGCCCTCGAACGTTTTCGCGAACGCGGATATGCCGTCCAGGACCGCCGCCAGCCGAAGTCCGCCGTGCGGCCGGTTTACGCGCCGCCACGCCTCCTCGTCGGCGGCGTCCACCTTTACCGAGACCCAGTCGGCCCGGGCGAGGTCCGCCCGCACGTCGTCGCGCCACAGGAGCGAGGAATTCGTTATTACGGCTACCTTGACGCCGAGCGGCCGGAGGAGCTCGACCTCGCGAGCCAGGTTGACGTCGAGCGTCGGCTCGCCGTCGGGCACGAACGTGAGGTAGTCGACGCCTTCGCCGTGGCGCCGGGCCGCCTCGACCTTGGCCTTGACCGCTTCGAAGATATCCTCCGGCGCGAAGAACGCGCGGCGCTCGAGCGCCATCGCCGTCGTCCGGCCTACCTGGCAGTAGACGCACGAATACGTGCACGTTTTGGGCGGTATGTTGTTTATTCCCAGGCTGCGGCCCAGGCGCCGCGACGGAATGGGGCCGAAAGCTATCTTATTCAAGAGTCGCTACTCCTCATTTGCCGGACCAGGTGGTCGAGGGCGACCGCGCATAGCGCGGCGGCGGATAACGCAACCGAGCAAAGGTCCCGCCTGACGCTCATAATGTCTCGTTTTCGCCTATTATCCAAACGAAACCAGGACGGCGCCCGCGAAGCCCAGGACGATGCCCAACGTCCGCCGGCGCGTGATAGGCTCGCGAAGCAAGAGCGCCGCGAAGATAAAGATGAAGACGTTGGCCGTCTGGTTCAGCGCCGCGGCTATCGAGGCCTGGGTGTACTTCATCCCGGCGAGCCAAAAGATCATCGCGAGGTACGCCCCCACGAACGAGCCGCCCAGCATGTAGCGCCAGCCGCGCGTCGAGAACACCGACGACACGATGGCGCGCCGCCGGCGGTGGAAGAGGAGGATGACGGCCAGCGCCGCGACGCCGCCGATAACCCTGACCTCCGTCGCCCACAACAGCGGCGAACGCTCCAGGAGGGGCTTTATCATTACGATGCCCACCGCCATAGAGGCGAGACCCAGAACGCCGTAGAGGATGCCGAACGCCAGGTCGCGGCGGCCTATCAACCCCTTTCGCCACTCGAGCGAGGCCGCCAGCACCGCGGCGACGACGAGCGCCGCGCCGACAACCTGAAGCGCGCTCAGCTTCTCCGCCAGGAAGAGTAGGGAAAGGCCGATGATGAACGGGCTGTATAGGCAGTCCACGATCGCCGTCAGGCCCGCGCCCAGCAGGTTCAAGCTCTTGAAGAAGAAGGTGTCGCCCAGGCCGATGCCCAGCGCGCCGCTCGCCAGCAGCAACGCGTACTCCGCGGCGGGCGCGTCCCGCCACAGCGTCTCGCCGAAGAGCCACATCGTGGGTACGAGCAGAACCAACGCGAACAGGTCCTTGAAGAGGTTGAGGCCGATGGGGTGCACCGTCTCGCCGCTCTTCTTGAATAGAATTACGGCGAAGGCCCACGCTACCGCCGCCAGCAGCGCGAAGGTTTCGCCGAGATGGGGGACCGTTCCGTCCAGGGGCGTTACTCCTCTCGGGGCTCGAGTTTGCGTTAAATGAATGCTTCAGCGTATTTGTTTTGGATTATACGAATACTGGATATATTTACCAGAATTTAATCGCCGTTTGTGGTAGTATTTTTGAGCTACGAAGGTTAACCTCGCGGGCCTACGAACAAGCCGGCAGGCGGTACGTGGGCTATACGTTGACCGGGAGGCTGCGACGTTGGACACCCTACCCGTACTCATAGTTAAGACGTTCTTCGCCTTCTTCGCCATTATGAACCCGTTCGCGAACACGGCCATATTCGTGGGCCTGGTCGGGAACTTCGACGAGCCGCAGAAGAGGGCCGTCGCGCGGAGGTCCGTGCTGACGTCCTTCGTCGTCGTCGCCGTTTTTTGTGTAGCGGGCAAGCTCATCTTCGAACTCTTCGGCCTGACGCTGCCGGCCTTCCGCATAACCGGCGGGATCCTCATTTTTTGGGTGGGCTTCGAGTTGCTTCAAGGCCGGTTCTCCAAAATGCAAACGCCGTCGGCCGAAGACCGCGACCGCTCGCGCGACTCCGTAATACGCGTCGCGTTGACGCCGTTGGCGATACCGATTCTGGCGGGCCCGGGCAGCATCGCCACGGCCATGAACTTCGCCTCCGGGGGGTCTATATTGGCCGTCGTGACGACGGTCGCGATCTTCGGCGTTATGTGCCTTATAACGTACTTGTTTTTCGTCTACGGCCGAAAGTTCATCGAGTTCCTGGGCGCGGGCATAGTGAAAATTATCAGCCGCCTGATGGGATTAATCCTGGCGGTGATAGGGACCGAGATGGTCATATTGGGCGTGCAGGGCGCGTTCGAAATCGTGAAATGAAACTAGCGGGGCGGGGATTTTTCGGAAATCGAGGCGCGGCGTAGCGCCTCTTAACGCATAGGGGGAAGCGCTGCGAAAGGGGAAACGGCGTGGACAAAACTTTCGTGTCGGTTTTTCTGACCTGCGTCGGCCTGGCCGCGGCGGCTGCCGGCGGCGAGAAACCG
>JAUWLW010000079.1 GCA_030613505.1 Candidatus Zixiibacteriota bacterium | reverse complement strand
GAACTCGTTGCGCTCGTAACGTCCGAGGAATACCCGGAAACGTTCGACACGAAGGAAGGGCTAACCGACGAGCATAAGACGTTCCTGCGGAAGCTCCGGCGCGGCGAACGCATCGCGGCGCTGATTTACCGGGCGAGCGTTCAACAGAGTATAAGCATCGAGCGGCTCCGCAAGTTAATCGAGACGCGCGAGCGGCGACGCCGCGAGGGGTATATATCGCGCGAAGACGTGGTAACGGAGTTCGGGATACACTTCAGCGCGTTTTTCCGCGGCCTTGAGTCACAATTAGGGACCGTGCTTACGGCAGATATTTTCGGTATTATCTGCCGTAGCTACGTGCGCGACGTTGGCGCACCGGCGGCAACCGTCGTCGAGGCCACGGCCACGGCGTCCGACGCCGGGCGGGCGCTCGTCGAAGCGTGGGAAGTTATTAAGGCGGAGAAGGATAAACGTAAAAAATAACGGCATAACAACACAAGGGACTGTGCGGCTATGGGCCTAAAAGACCATACGGTTGGCCGTGGAGGACATCAAACGGTTCTACGCGGCGGACCGCGTGGGCAACGTGATTTACGCGGACTGGACGCCTACGGCCGAGAATATAAACGCGCTTACGAAGAAGCGCTCGCGGGAAAAAAGACGCGGCGAGAGTAAAACGCGCAAGCATAAGCGTTTTTTGATTAGCGGAAACCCCTTGAACACTTTAGAAACGAGGAAACCCCTTGAATACCCCCTGAATAGGGGCGATTGGAGATAGAGCTTGCGGACGAAAAAGACGACGAGACGGCTGTGTCGTTGTTGCGCGACGTGGCCGGCGAAATCGTCGCGGTAGTGCGCGGCGAGAGCTGCACAAAGCCGTCTTAAGTAAAATGCGCGGGCGGCCCTCCTACAGACTCGGTGTAAAAAAACTTGACTACTGTTGCGTACGTGACTACAATGCGGATATGAACGGGGAGGAGGAAACGGCTGGGCTTTGCGAGGTCGCCTCTGAAATTTATATACAAACGAATCCGCCGCCCATCGGCGTAAGCCGGGGCGGTTTTTTCGCAGTCGCGGTTTTTGTAATATATGCCCTCCCTAAGTAGAGGTAGTTTGCTAATGGCCAAGCTAACCCTCCCCCAACTCGAGCGACACCTCTTCGCCGCCGCGGATATCCTCCGCGGCAAGATGGACGCCTCCGAGTTTAAGGAGTACATCTTCGGGATGTTGTTCCTAAAGCGTTGTTCGGACGCGTTCGATCAGAAACGTGAACGGATCATTGACGAGCAGCTGAAGCGGGGGCGCACGCGGGCCGAAGCCGAAAAACGGGCCGATAGAAAAGTCGCTTACGCCGACGATTTCTTCGTGCCCGAACGCGCCCGGTGGCAATATATCCGCGACGAGATCCACGCCGACGTAGGCGATGGTTTGAACAAAGCACTCGGCGAATTAGAAGATGATAACCCCGTTTTAGAAGGCGTACTGCGACATATTAGCTTTACTCGGCAAGCTGGGAAAACGCGGCTTTCGGATAAGAAACTCCGCGACCTTATTATGCATTTCAGCCGGCATCGCCTCACCAACGATAACTTCGAGTTCCCCGACCTCCTCGGCGCCGCGTACGAGTACCTCATCAAACAGTTCGCCGACTCCGCCGGCAAGAAGGGCGGCGAGTTCTACACGCCCCGCGACGTCGTACGGCTAATGGTGCTGCTACTCGCGCCGGCGGAGGGGATGCGTATTTACGACCCCTGCTGCGGCTCCGGCGGTATGCTCATCCAAAGCCGGCAATACGTCGAGGAACGAGGCGGCGACCCGCGCGACTTGGCGCTTTACGGCCAAGACAATAACGGCGGCGTGTGGTCGATTTGCAAGATGAATATGATCCTCCACGGCATTGCCGACGCCGGCGTTGAGAACGACGATACGCTTGCCAACCCGCTCCACCTCGACGGCGGCGAGTTGATGCGGTTTAACCGCGTCATCACGAATCCGCCTTTCAGCCAGAACTACAGCCGCGACGGGATGAAGTTCCAGGAACGGTTCCGGTACGGCTGGTGCCCGGAGGGTGGCAAGAAGGCCGACCTGATGTTCGTCCAGCATATGCTCGCCGTTCTCAGGCCGGACGGGATGGTCGCCACCGTTATGCCCCACGGCGTTCTCTTCCGCGGCGGCGCCGAGAGGGATATACGCGCGGGAATAGTCGAGGACGATTTGTTGGAGGCCGTCATCGGCCTCCCGTCTAACCTCTTCTACGGCTCCGGCATCCCGGCCTGCATTCTCATCCTTCGGGCCAAAGGGTCGAAGGCCAAGAGCCGCCAGGGCAAGGTGCTGTTCATTAACGCCGACGCGGAGTACTACGCCGGCCGGGCGCAGAACTACCTTCGGTCTGAACATATCGAGAAGATATTTTCGACCTTCAACCGCTTCGCCGACGTCCCGGGTTACGCCGCGGTCGTTACCCTCGCCGACCTCAAGCAGGAAGATTTCAACCTCAACATACGCCGTTACGCCGACAACTTGCCGCCGCCGGAGCTCCACGACGTCCGCGCGCATTTGGTGGGCGGCGTCCCCAAGGCCGAAGTGGAGGCCCAGCGCGAGCTCTTCGAAGCCCACGGCTTCGACCCGGCCGCGGTCTTCGTCGAGCGCGACGAGCGGTATTTCGACTTCGCGCCCGGTCTTACCGAGCGGAGCCAAATTAAAGAGGTCGTCGAGACGCACGACGGCGTCCGCGGCCGCGAGGAAGAGTTAAATGAGGCCTTCCGGCGGTGGTGGAAAGGGGCGCGCGAGCGCCTCGCCTCGCTTCCCGAGACGAAGGACCTAATGGTCGCCCGGCGGGAGTTGATCGGGTCATTTGAGGAGGCGCTCAAACCCGTAGGCTTACTCGACCGGTTCAAGGTCGCCGGCGTCTTCGCCTCGTGGTGGAACGAAGCGCAGTTCGACCTCAAGACCCTCGCCGCGCAGGGCTTCGACGGCCTCCTCGACGGTTGGGTGGCAACGGTGAAAGCCGCGGTGGGGGAGGACGGCCGCGACGGGCCGAACGCCGACCCGACCGAGGACCGGCTCGTCCAAAAGCTCCTTTACGAGTACCTGGCACAACTGGCGCAGGCCGAGGCGACGAGGGCCGAGCTGGAGGCCCGCCTCGCCGCGGCGCAGGTACCTCCGTCGGAGAACGAGGAGGAAGAGGCCGAGGAACCGGAGGAGGCGTTATCCGAAGCCGAGCTGAAGGAGCTCAGGGCCGAGATCCGGCGGGCGAGGAAGGAAGTCAAACAACTCGAGCGGGAGCTCGTCGCCCGGCTGGAGGATAGGCGCGCGGCGTTGAGCGCCGAGGAGGGCCGGGAGCTCGTGCTTGATATCTTCGAGGAGGGCCTGGCGGCTACGCTCGGCCGGTACGTTGCGGAAGGCCGCAAGCTCGTCGTCGCCGCCGTCGAGAACTGGTGGGATAAGTATAAGGTAACGCTAAGGGATATCGAAGCGAAGAGGGAGGAAACCGTTGCCGGTATGGACCGATATGATAAGGAAATAGGATATGCAGAATAAAGCTATAATACCTGATTCTTGGGAAGTATACTCCTTCGGGGATTGTTGTACTGAATTATACCGTTACCCTACATATTATAATATCGATTATGTCGAGGATGGAGTCCCGGAAATACGCCCGGAACTTATTAAAGAGAATGGGGTTCTAAATTTAGACCGGGCGTTATTTCGTTACGTTTCCGAAAATACGGCGAGTGCATTCCCGAGGGTTAGGTTAAAAACGGGAGATTTTGTAATGTCGGTTCGAGGTACTATGGGGAAAGTAGCGGTAATCCCTGAAACCTTGGAGGGGGCTGTTATTACTGCTAATTTGATTCGTATGCAATTTAATAAAGCGCTTATCGAACCCGGATGGGCGAGACATTTACTTAGTTCCGATTTGTTCCAAAACTGTTTGGTTTCGGTATCTTCAGCAACTACGATAAGTACTATTCAAGTTCCACGGCTCCGGTCTATTACGATAACCGCACCTCCGGTATTTGAACAACGCCGCATAGCCGAAATCCTCGACGCCGCGGACGAGGCCATCCGCAAAACTGACGAGCTCATCGCCAAGCTCAAGATGGTGAAGCGGGGCCTCCTCCACGACCTCTTGACGCGCGGCGTGGATGAGGAGGGGCGGTTAAGGGAGAGTAGTAACGTGGGAAAGTGGTTAGTAAAAAAGCTCGGCGATTGTGCTTTCGTAACGAAGTTAGCGGGTTTCGAATACACGAAATATTTCGATTATTATAAAAGCGGTAGTGACCTGACCCCCAAAAACTGGTCCAGTTGGTATGTTACTATTTAGTAGCTGGACCCGAACCAGGGTAGCATAATCAGGAGGTCAGGACAATGCCGGCGAAGAAGTTCAAGGCCGAGGAGATCATCGGGAACCTCCGGGAAGCCGAGGTGCTGCTGAGCCAGGGAGTAGCCCTGGAGGAGGTATGCCGTAGGATAGACGTGACGAAGACGACGTACTATCGCTGGCGGCGGGAGTACGGCGGGATGAGGGTGGATCAGGCCCAGCGGCTGAAGCAGCTCGAGAACGAGAACGCCCGGCTCAAGAAGCTGGTCGCCGAGCTGTCGTTGGACAACCAGATCCTGAAGGAGGCCGCCTCGCGAAACTGACGAGCCCGGCCAAACGGCGTCAGGCGGTGGCACAGGTGAGAGGCGAGCTGTCGGTCTCCGAACGTCGTATGTGCCGGGTTCTCGGGCAGTCGCGGTCTACCCAACGGTACCGGCCGAGGGAAGACGAGGAGGAGGAGCGGTTGGTGCAGGATATTGTCCGGCTGGCCACGCAGTACGGCCGCTACGGATACCGGCGCGTTACGGCGCTGTTGCGGCGGGAGGGGTGGAGCGTTAACCACAAGCGGGTGGAGCGCCTTTGGCGGGCGGAGGGGCTGAAAGTCCCCCGCCGGCAAAGGCCGCGGCGACGTCTGTGGCTGACCGACGGTTCGTGCCTCCGCCTCCGGCCGCAGCGTAAGAACCACGTATGGAGCTACGACTTCTTGAGCGCCCGGACGAGCGACGGCCTGCCCCTCCGCCTCCTGACGATCCTCGACGAGTATACGCGGGAGTGCCTGGCCATAGACGCGGGCAGGAGGTTCACGGCCCAGGACGTACTACACCGCCTGGCGCAGCTGTTTTTAAGGCGCGGCGTCCCGGCCCATATCCGCTCCGACAACGGCCCGGAGTTCACGGCGCGGGCGGTACGCGGGTGGCTGGCACGGGTAGGGGTGAGGACCCTGTATATCGAGCCCGGCAGCCCCTGGGAGAACGGCTACATCGAGTCTTTCAACGGGAAGTTCCGCGAGGAGTTCCTGAACCGCGAGCTGCTGGATACGGTGTTGGAGGCTAGGGTCTTGACGGATCGTTGGCGGCGGGAGTATAATGAGGTGCGTCCCCACAGCGCGTTGAACTACCGGCCCCCGGCGCCCGAGGCGTTCGAACCGCTGCTTGCCAGTTCCGCGAATTAGCGCTAATGAGGGGATAAATAGGCTGTGCGAGTAACTTTAACTGTGGTACTAAGAATGGGGGCAGGTCAACTTGCGCTTTGGAATTTCAACCTACTATTTCAGTTCGGGACCGGGATGATCCCGCGGGAGGGGCCGGTCTCGCCGTCGGTAGTGATATCGAATACGTATAAAGTCCCCGGCAAGTTGGTTAATTTTGGGCGTTTATACTTGCTGCACGATGAGAGAATACACCGGTATTTTAGCGAAGCGCCCTGAAAAAGCGGTAGCCTTTATGTCCGGCATCTGTGGCTTTTATAACGACGGCGATACGCGCCTCTTGGATGAGATGTGCGAGGTCCTCGCGCGCGGCGGCCCAGACGACAGCGGAACTTTTACCAGCGGGCGGGTAGGCCTCGGGATGAGCCGCCTGGAAATTATCGGCGGGCATACCGGTCGGCGGCCGGTGAGTAGCGAGGACGCCGCCGTTACGGTTGTCTTCGACGGCGAGATATATAACTTCCGCGAACTGCGGCGCGAGCTCGAGAAGAAAGGGCACCGCTTCCGGACGAAGGCCGACGCCGAGGTCATAGCCCACCTTTACGAAGACCTGGGGTACGGCTGCGTCGAAAAGTTGCGCGGTATTTTCGCGTTGGCGGTTTGGGACGGGGCGACGTGGTTCGTGGCCCGCGACCGGCTGGGGGTAAAACCCCTCTATTATACTTGGGTAAAGGACCGGTTCTATTTCGCCTCGGAACTAAAGTCCCTGCTCGTATGCCCCGGCGTTGACCGCGCGGTAGACGCCGAGGCCCTCGACGATTATCTGACGTTCGGATGCGTCACGGCCCC
>JAUWLW010000069.1 GCA_030613505.1 Candidatus Zixiibacteriota bacterium | reverse complement strand
CCATCAGCGTGAACCTGGTCCTGCTCGACGTCGAGTACAACGTCGTCGAGGACCATTACCTCCGCCACAAAGGCCAGCCCGTAAAGGCGCTCGCCGCCGGCGTCGCCGACGTCCTCGGCCGTCCCCCGGCCGGCCCAATCCAGTCGCTGACCGTCCCCGGCTCGGGCGGCCAGCTGGCGTCCGACATTTCGGGCGCGCCCTTCGCCAACGAGATCGTCGCACAGACCGCCGCGGTGGGCCGCCTCTACCCGAACGTCCACACCGTCGTCGAGATCGGCGGCCAGGACTCCAAATTGATTATCCTGGGCGAGGACGAGAAGACCGGCCGCACCGTCATCCGCGACTTCGCGATGAACACCATCTGCGCCGCCGGGACCGGCTCCTTCCTCGACCAGCAGGCCAGCCGCCTCGACCTGACGGTAGAGGAGTTCGGCGACCTGGCGCTCCGCTCCGAGCACCCGCCGCGCATCGCGGGCCGCTGCTCCGTCTTCGCCAAGTCCGACATGATCCACCTCCAGCAGGAGGGCGCGCCGGACTACGACATCGTCGCCGGCCTGTGCTTCGCGATGGCGCGCAACTTCAAGGCCACCATCGCCAAGGGCAAGGACTTCCGCCTCGACTACTGCTTTATGGGCGGCGTCGCGGCCAACAAGGGCATGGTCCGCGCCTTCACCGAGGTCCTGGGCCTGGACGCCGGCGAGCTCGTCATCCCCGAATACTTCGCCTCCATGGGCGCCATCGGCGCGGTCCTGGCCGCGGCGGAGCGCGACGAGCTGACCTCCTTCGCCGGCACGAAAGCTTTCTACGACTACCTCGCCGCGGCGCACGAGGAGGAGCAGGGCCAGGAGCGCCTCGTCCTGCGCGACGTCCACCTCGAGCCCAAGGCCGACGCCACGCTCCCGAAAGACGGCGAGAAGATAGACTGCTTCTTGGGCGTCGACGTGGGCTCGCTCTCCACCAACGTCGTCGCGATGGACGAGAGTTTCAACATCATATCCAAGTGCTACCTGATGACGGCGGGGCGGCCCATAGAGGCCATCAAGCGCGGCCTGGCCGAGGTGGGCGCGGAGGTCGCCGACAAGGTAGTCGTGCGGGGCGTCGGGACCACCGGCTCCGGCCGCTACCTCACCGGCGACTTCATCGGCGCGGACGTCGTCAAGAACGAGATTACGGCGCAGGCCACCGCCGCGGCCTACATCGACCCGGGCGTCGACACCGTCTTCGAGATAGGCGGCCAGGACTCGAAATACATCGCGCTCGACAACGGCGCCATCGTCGACTTCGAGATGAACAAGGTTTGCGCCGCCGGGACCGGCTCCTTCATCGAGGAGCAGAGCGAGCGCCTGGACGTCAACATCAAGCGGGAGTTCGCCGAGCTGGCGCTGGGGTCGGAGGCGCCTTGCCGGCTGGGCGAGCGCTGCACCGTCTTCATGGAGACCGACATCATAAGCCACCAGCAGAAGGGCGCGCCGCGCGAGGACCTGTGCGCCGGCCTGGGCTACTCCATCGTATTGAATTACCTCAACCGCGTGGTCCAGGAGAAGCGCGTCGGCGACAATATCTTCTTCCAGGGGGGCGTGGCGTTCAACCACGCCGTCGTCGCGGCCTTCGAGCAGGTCACCGGCAAGCCGGTCACCGTCCCCGACCACCACGAGGTCACCGGCGCCTGGGGCATGGCGATGATCGCGCGCGAGCTGTGGGACGGCGAAAGCGAAAGCTCTTTCAAGAGTTGGGACCTCGCCACTCGCAAGTACGAACAGAGCTCGTTCGAGTGCGCCGATTGCTCGAACCACTGCGAGATAAAAGTGGTGACGGTGGAGGGCGAAGAGCCGCTGTACTACGGCTCGCGGTGCGAGAAGTACGACGTCGAGCGCAAGAAGGTCCACAAACGCGGCGAGGGGTTGCCCAACCTCTTCGCCGAACGCGAGAAGCTCCTGAGCCGCGACTACACGTCGGCGAAACCGGCCGAGGGCGCGCCGCGCGTCGGCCTGCCGCGCGCCCTCTTCGTCCAAGAGATGCTGCCGTTCTTCAAGACCTTCCTGGCCGAGGTGGGCTTCGAGGTGGTCATCTCCGACTATACCAACAAGAACATCATCCACGACGGCGTTGAGGCCGTGGCGTCGGAGTGCTGTTTCCCGGTGAAGGTGGCGCACGGTCACGTCATAGACCTGCTCAAGAAGGGCGTGGACGCCGTCTTCATGCCGTCCGCGATATCGCTCGAGAAGCAGAACGCGCTCACCGACAAGTCGTTCACCTGCCCGTACGTCCAGACGGCGCCGTACGTCATCTCGTCGGCCCTCGATTTAGAGGCCAAGGAGATGCCGGTTCTGGTGGCGAAGCTCTTCTTCGAGCGGGGCGACGCGGCCCTGGTGAACGCGCTCCACGACGCCCTCAAGCCGCTGGGCGTGAAGAAGGGCGACGTCCGCCGGGCGTTCAAGGCGGCCAAGCGCGCGCAGAACGAGTTCTACGCCCACGTAAAGACCCGCGGCATCCAGGTGCTGGAGGAGCTGGGCCGGGACGACAACGCCGTCGTCGTCATAGGCCGGCCGTACAACACCTGCGACCGCGGCATCAACCTCGATATACCCAAGAAGTTCCGCGATTTAGGTACGCTCGCCATCCCGATGGACTTCCTGCCGGTGGAGGAGGTAGAGCTCTCCCACGAGTGGGACAACATGTACTGGAAGTACGGCCAGAAGATCCTGTCCGCGGTCGAGATCGTGCGCAAGGACCCGCGCCTCCACGGCGTCTACATCACCAACTTCGGCTGCGGCCCGGACTCGTTCCTGTTGAAGTTCTTCCGCGTCAAGATGGGCGGTAAGCCGTTCCTGCAGCTCGAGATTGACGAGCACTCCGCCGACGCCGGCGCCATCACCCGGGCGGAGGCGTTCCTGGACAGCATCAAGAACTTCCGCGACAAGGTACCGGCCACGGTCGAGATCAAGCGCCTCTCGCTGGCGGCGGAGGACCACAAGCGCAAGGTCTACATACCGTACATGTGCGACCACGCCTACGCCATCCGCGCGGCGTTCGAGGCGGTGGGCGTGCCGGCGGTGATGATGGACGAGCCTGACGACGAGACTCTCGTCTGGGGCCGCAAGTTCACCACCGGCAAGGAGTGCTATCCCTGCATCGTTACCACCGGCGACATGGTGAAGTACGCCAAGCGGGACGACTTCGACCCGGAGCGCGCCATATTCTTCATGCCCGCGGGGTCCGGGCCCTGCCGCTTCGGCCAGTACAACATGCTCCACCGCATCGTCCTGGCCGAGCTGGGCATGGGCGACGTGCCGGTCTTCAGCCCCAACCAGGGCAAGACGCTGTACAACGACCTCGGCATCGTCGGCAACGAGTTCACGCGGCGGGCGTGGCAGGGCATCGTCGCCATCGACATGCTGGAGAAGTTGCTCTTCCAGACGCGGCCCTACGAGCTCGAGGCCGGCGCCGCGCACGAGCTCTACTGGGAATACGTCAAACGCGTCGAGGATAGCATATTGACGGAGGGTACGCTGGATGCCATCCTGGCGATATGCCGGGAGGCGGTCGAGGCGTGGCCGAGCGTCGCCACGACCGACGAGCCTAAGCCCCGCATCGGCATCGTCGGCGAGATCTACGTCCGCTCCAACCGCTTCTCCAATAACCATTTCATCGAGCAGGTGGAGGCGCTGGGCGGCGAGGTCTACATGCCGACCATCTCCGAGTGGTTCTGGTATACCAACTGGACGCGCATCCGCGACTGCAAGATCCGCGGCGACTACTCGCGCCTCGCGCTGAGCTACGTCACGCAAAAAATCCAGAAGGCCGACTACGCCAAGATAACGTCGCTCTTCGACGGCCTGGCGCGCAACTGGCCCGAGCCCGAGGTCGACGAGACCATCAAGATGGGCTCGCGGTACGTGCACGACACGTTCGAGGGGGAGGCTATCCTGTCGGTGGGGAAGGCCGCGGAGTACGCCGAGCACGGCCTGCACGGCGTCGCCAACCTGATGCCGTTCACGTGCATGCCGGGCGTCATCGTCTCGGCGCTACTCAAGCGCGTGCAGGGCGACTACGACAACATCCCCATATTGAACATGTCGTACGACGGCCTGGAGTCCGCCACCACCCGCACCCGCGTCGAGGCCTTCATCCACCAGGCCCGCCAGCGCCTCGAGGTCGCGCTGGCGGCGAAGTAGCGGCGCACCGTTGTACGCCCGACGCCCGGCGGCCGTGTGGCGATTGAGGGTTTTATCGTAGGGCCGTACCTTCAGGTGCGGCCACCATCGGTTTTCATATTGTTAAACGAATATGGCGGGCCGACCTAAAGGTCGTCCCCTACGAAACCAGGCACGCCAGCGCCTCGAGGTCGCGCTGGCCGCGAAGTAGCGGCGCACCGTTGTACGCCCGACGCCCGGCTGGACCTCCAGGTGCGGCCTTTTTATATTGTTTACCCAGGCTAAGCGCGTTATAATTTAAACGTATGAAATATCGTATAATCGTCGAGCAAGACGAAGACGGCGTCTTCGTCGCGGAGGCGCCGGCCCTTCCGGGTTGCGTTTCCCAGGGCGCGATGCGCGAGGAGGCCGTGGCCAATATTAAGGACGCCATCGCCGGATTTCTCGCGAGCCTCGAGAAACACGCCGAACCCGTTCCGCCGCCGATAAGGCGGCGTTTTCCTATTCGTTCTTAGGGCCCTCGTCCCCCCGCGCGGCTCGTGCTAAAGGTCGGTCCCTACGTAGGCGGCCCCGGGCCGCCTTTTATGCTATTATCGCGCCGATGGAGCCGATGGTCCAATGCGAGGACGTCTACAAGACGCTGCGTACCGGCGACGGCGCGAAAGGCCACGCGTCCCAGGTCTTCGCCGGCCTGAACGTCGTCGTAGGCCGGGCCGAGCGGCTCGGGATCGTCGGCCCCTCCGGTTGCGGCAAGACCACGCTGCTTAAACTGATCAACCGGCTCCTGGATGTCGACGCCGGCCGCGTCCTCGTGGACCGCGAGGACGTCCGCGACCGGGAGGTATTGTCGCTGCGGCGCGGCGCGCAGCTCGTGCCGCAAAAACCTTTCCTCTTCGGCGAGACGGTCCGCGATAACTTGTTGTTCGGGTTGCAAGCCGCCGGCAACGGCGGCGGCGAGGAGGGGCTGTCGGCGCTCCTGGAGGAGGTGGCCCTTCCCGACGTGGGGCTCGACCGTCCGGTGGCGGCGCTCTCCGTCGGCGAGCAGCAGCGCGTGTGCCTTGCCCGGGCGTTGGCTCTCCGGCCGCAAATCCTCATGCTCGACGAGACGACGGCCTCGCTGGAACCGCCGACGGCGAGGGCGGTGCTGGAGAGGCTCTACCGTCGCGTGGAGGAAGACGGTATGACGCTCCTCCACGTCACGCATGAGATCCCGAAGCTGCGGGCGCTGGACCGGATCGTCGTGTTGGCGGCGGGAGGCGTCGCGGAGGAGGGGACGCCGCGTCGGATCCTGGAGAGGCCGCAAGTTGAAGTCACGCGGGAGTTCGTGAGGGGGCTCGACTGATGGAGGGCTTCGTCGACCTGACGTTGCCCGACGTCGCGATTGCGCTCGTCTTCGTCGTCATCGTAGCCGTCGTCTCCGCGTTGAACCGCCTTTTTTTGGAGAAAACTCTCCTCGTGGGGACCGTCCGCACGTTCGTGCAGCTTATAGCGGTCGGTTACCTCCTCAAGTGGATCTTCGGCCTGGACAGATGGTATTTGGTTCTGTTGGCGATCGCGGCTATGGTCGCGGTGGCGGGTTGGCACGGCGCGCGGCGGGTGGGTCGAGGCGTCGGCCGGACGGTGATCATCGCGACGGCGGCGGTGTTGCTCGGCTCCGTCCTCGTTATTATGATCCTCTTCGGCGTGATTGTTCGCGTCGAGCCGTGGTACAATCCGCGGTATTTGATACCGCTCGCCGGGATGATCATAAACGCCTCTATGAACGGCGCTTCGCTCGGGATGGCGACGTTCGCCACTTCCGCTCGCGAGCACGCCGAGCGGCTGGAAGCGGCGCTGGCGGCGGGGGCCACCTCGCGACTGGCGGCACGGCCGTACGTCCGGCACGCCGTCAAGATGGCGTTGATCCCCACCATCAATATGATGATGACGGTTGGGATCGTGCAAATTCCGGGCGCGATGACCGGTATGATACTCGCGGGGGGCGCCCCCACGGCCGCGGTGCTCTACCAGATCGTGATCGTCTACATGATCGCCGCCGCCGCCGCGGCCAGCACGATCGCCGCCGTGATCTGGTACAGCCGCGCGTTCTTCACCCCCGCTCATCAACTCCGCGCCGGCTTAGTGTAAAAAAGCCTCCTGCTAAGCGAGGGGGCTCGAGCCGGGGGCGGTACTTCTTTGGGTTAACTTGAAAATTCCTTCCGCCGCGGCCAGGCCGCGTTCGCCAAATCCTATTCGCCAAGGAGCCGCCATGCGCAGCAAATTCGGCACCGGTATGTTGCTCGTCTTCGTCGCCTGGGTGCCCATCATCCTCTGGCAGTCGTCGGTGGAATGGGCGCCCAAGCTATTGGGGGAGGCGAGGTACGAGGCCATAATGGCGACGTACGCCGTCCAGGTGGCGGCGGTCGTCTCGGCCGCCGGGATGTTCCTGACCGGCATGTATTTCCTCCTGAGGCCCGTGTTCGACGTGTTCAAGGGGATGAGCGCCCGGGCCAAGCTCCGCGCCGTAGGCCGCCCGGGCCGCGCGACGGTCCTGAGCCTGGGCGGCCCGAGCGGGGGGGGTACCGTTACCGTCAACGACCAACCGCTGCTCTCGCTGACGCTGGAGGTGGAAGACGGCTTCGGCTCACCCTACGTCGTGGCGTTCGATACCGTCGTGCCGCGCTACGCCGTGCCCCATATACAGCCGGGCGAGACGGTCGCCGTCAAGATAGACCCCAACGACCGACAGCGCGTCGCCGTCGACTGGGGCGCGATGGGGTACGGGTAGCTGGTGGCTCTTCGGCGGAAAGGCAAGGGCCTTAAGGCCCTTGTCCGCGCGCTCGGGCCGACCTAAAGGTCGGCCCCTACGAAAGGCCCGCCAGCGCCTCGATGTCGCGCTGGCGGCGGGTAGGTAACGTTAAACAAGGTTCTTATACTAATAAAGTGGCCTTCTCAGGCCCTTGCTTTAAGCAAAACCGGCTGCATACTATACGCGTAAGGGAGGCCCTATGGGCGGTAAAAGGCGGTTGTGGCGGAAGGCGACCCGGGCCCTGTTATGGGCCGGCGGGGTCGCGGTTTTTATAACCTGCTGCGGCGCACCCCCTCTTGAACCTGTAAACGTTAATTGGCTTTCGGCGGCTTCGACGGCCGTAAATGTAAACAGTATTGCCGCGGACAAAAGGGGCCGAATATCGCTGGTAGGCGAGTTCCCGCCCAGCTCCAGCGAAAGCCAAGGTAGGATATTAAGGTGGAACGGCTCGGCGTTAGAAGAGGTTTATACCGTTGAAGAAAAAGACAGTGAACTTTACGACATAGATTTCGCCGGGGAAATAGGGTGGGCGGTTGGCGCAACCATGATTGACAGTAACTCCGAGGCGGTATTATTGAAAAATGAAAAAGGCCGTTGGGGCCGGGTACGCGACGTACCTACTAAGGCACCTTTTTTCTCGGTAGCCGCGACCAGCGAAAGCTCTTTTTGGGTTACGACGTTGGACGGGATTTACCGTTACGACTACGGGAATTGGTCCGAGCGGTACGAGTTACCGGATGTAAACTCCGTTGGCGCGGCGCCGTCGGGCCTCATTTTCGCGTGGCCCGCAGGGGATTTTATTTGGGTTTTTAACGGCGTAGAATGGGTCAAAGAATACCCGGACCTCCCGAAAGGTTTTACCTTATCCGGTATTAGCGATGCGGCGCCGACGGAAGGCGGTATATTTTTCGCCTGTACGATTAATTTCGGGGAAATGTACTACAGCGCGATATTACTACGAGACTTAGCCCCCGCCGGCGGCGGAGTTTACGTACTTCCTTTCTTCGCGCCGCCCGGGCCGTACGTTTTGTCCTCGGCGTTTAATTGTACGGCGTTCCGCCGTTATAATTACGGGATAGCGTTGGGGCAGCAAACTCACGTAATTTGTGATAACGGCGAATTCCATCTCGGAACACTCCCTATAGAAATCGGCGCTCCCGAACAAGTAACTTTCGAAGAAGAAGGGAAAAAATACTGGATGGCCGCCCGAAACGAAGGCGGTACTTATTCCCTGTATTATCTAATCGAATGACGATGCGAACTTATTCATAATGTCCGCCCGCGAAGCCGCGTTTTTATTTACCTTACTAACAACGCCCTGTCCTATACGACGCTCCCTTTAAATGAAACCATATTTATATAGAGTCTTTGTAAACGCCGTCGCGTTATTTTGCTTTGCCGCTTCGGCAATATCCGCGGCTGAATTATCCTTTTCCCTGGGCCTTTTCCGCTTCAACGCCACCGATTACTACTACCCCTACTTCTACGAGGAGGCCGGGTTACGGGGAGAGATAACTTACGGCGTAGGGGAGTTGAATAACCACCTCTTCCGCCTCCAAATCTACGGCTACCCGGGCGACGACAACATCTTCGAGCCGATATTGGAGTATGGGTATAACCGGAAGATGTCGCCCGGCGGCTGGGAGCTCGTCGCCAGGCCGGTCGCGGGCCTGGGCGTCGTCAAGCTCCAGTACCCGGCGCCGTACTACCCGGTGGTAACGCACCAATACTTACCGTGGCTCCGCGTCGGCTATGACGCCTCCGTCGGGAGACGCCTTTTCGGACCGGTTTCGTTCCGCGCCGGCGACCGCGGCCGCCTCCTCTATTACTTCAGCGACACGTACGGGACGTTTGCCGAAGATAAAACGGAATGGCAGAACGCCCCCTTCGGCGAGCTCGAGGTCGCGGTAGCGCCGAATTGGAAGTTAATAGGCCGCGCCGGGGTAGAGATAGGCGGCTACTACGACGACATTTTCCTGAACCGGGAAAAGAAGCTCCGGCCCTTCGGCGAGGCGGGGGTGGCGCGGTCGTTTTGACGTAGGGTCGTCCCGTGCCAACGCGTAATAAAAAAGGCCCCGCGCTCGCCGCGGGGCCTCGGTTGTTAGGGCGTTCCACGTTTACATTTCTTTGATGATCTCTTCCGCGGCGCCGACGCCGACGCCCAGTTCGAAGACGTAGCCTTTGTCGGCCAATCCCGCCTCCAACGCCGAGACAGCCGTTATAATGTCGAACGGCCCCACCGCGCCCATGTGAGCGATGCGGATGATGCGGTCTTTGAGCTGGCCCTGGCCGCCCCCGAAGACCACGCCGTAGGTGCGGGCGATGTGGCCGCGGAGCTCGTCGGCGCCGATGTCGTCCGGGGGCCGTATTACGGTCAGGACGTCGGCGGGGTTGAGCGCGAACAGCCGCAGCGCCAGCGCGTTTACCGCGGCGCGCGTGGCCCGCGCCATCTTCTCGTGGCGGGCGAAGATGTTGGCCAATCCCTCCTCCATCATGAGCTCGAGCGCCTTGGCCAGCGCGCGCAGCGTCGCCACCGCGGGCGTAAACGGCGTCTCGTGCTTCTCGCCAAACTGGCGACACTTACGTAGATCCCAGTAGTACCGCGGACACTTGGCCCGCTCGCAGACCTTCCACGCGTTGCCGCTGAGCGACATGAACGCGATGCCCGGCGGCGTCATAAAGCTCTTCTGCGAGGCCGAGAGCGTGACGTCCACGTTCCACTCGTCCATGCGGTAGTCCACGGCGCCCAGGCCCGAGACGGCGTCCACGACGAGGAGCGCGTTCTTGTCGGCCACGATGCGGCCTATCTCTTCGACGTCCTGGACGACGCCGGTGGACGTGTCGACGAAGGTGGTGAAGACGGCCCGTGTTTCGTTCTCGGTATCCTCGGCCAACCTCTCGGCGACGAGTTTGGGGTTCACCGCGCGGCCCCACTCCACGTCTATGGCCCGCACCATGACGCCGTATTCCTTGAGTATGTCGGCCCAACGGTTGCCGAAGTGGCCGCCGCGTATGACCAGCGCCTTCTCTCCCGGCGACGTGAGGTTGGCGACTGCGGCCTCCATCGCCGACGTGCCGGACCCCGTCAGAAGGTACACCTCGTGCGACGTCCCCACGACCTCGCGGAGGGTCTTCGTCACGTATTGGTAGAGCTCGTGGAATTCGCGGCCGCGGTGCGAGACCATGTCCACCGTCTGCGCGGAAGCCACCGCCGCGGGAACGGGCGTCGGCCCGGGGGTCATTAAGTATTTTTTAACCATGGCTGGTAACCTCGGTTGACCTTCGGCGGGTTGCCGGACGGCAAGTATAGAATATCGTTATGAAAATCACAAG
>JAUWLW010000077.1 GCA_030613505.1 Candidatus Zixiibacteriota bacterium | reverse complement strand
GTTATATCCTCGTTCGATCCCAAATTCAACCCCGGCGGGCCTTGGACACTCTACGCAGCGAGTATTGAACACGACGGCCAGTACCTTTGGACAACGGTCGACGGGTACTTCTTGAAACGTATTTCGCCGGGCGGTTCGATCGTAGCTACCTACAGCGTTGGCCGAATTTGGTCCGGAGGCTTGGCCTACGACGGCACTTACCTTTATACCACGGACGTTTGGGATACTTACCATATTTATAAATTCGATCCTTCCCGCGGCGCCATCGTTGGGAGTTTTCCATACCCGCGCGTGACGTGGGGGGCAGGCCTCGCTTACGAAGGCGGTTTTCTATACTTCGCCGATACGTTGGCAGGAGGTATATATAAGTTGAATACCGGCGGTTCCGTTGTAGCTTCGTTCAGTTTAGGGTTCGAAAGGCCTCATGGACTTGCGTACGTAAAAAACCCGGGTCCCCCGTATCTATTTTGCGCTACCCGGCCTTACGGCTTAAATTCGCAAGCTATTGTTTACTGTATAACCACTACAGGCTCTATCTTGGACAGCGCGGCTTGGCCGGTTCCCGATTACGGTGCCGCCGGGTTGGCTTACGACGGCGAATATCTTTGGGGGATACATAATGACGGAGGAGTCATAGAAAATTTAGCATTGCAGATGCGGTATATTACGGATATTGGCGTAAAGCCGGCGAGCGTAGGTAGGATAAAGGCGTTGTATAGATAGTCATTATTGTTAAAAGAGACGGCGCCCGGGCGGGCGCCTTTTTTATACAGGTTGAAGTGCTGGTTAATCGGCCGGGAGCTCGTGGGCGGGCGTGGGCCTGCTCGGGTCCACGCCCAGACGCCGCGTGACGAAGCGGCCTTAGAAAATATAACCCAGGCCGAGAAAGGCCAGCGATATCGCGATAACGAGAGCGCCGGACATCTTTGGACCTCAGCTCCTTTGCATATAATCTATGATAAACCGGTTGCGCAATCAAGCCCCGTCTTTGGCGTTTGAAAAAGGGCGCCGGTCGGGCGCCATTTTGATTGGGTTTCGGCTCGTTTTTCGTAAAGCTTATTTTTTATTCGGGTTATACTTGCATATCGTCCCGGGGTAGCAGGCGAGCCAAACGTCGTCGCCGCCGAGGGTGAAGATGTCGTAAACGTAGAGTTTCCCGGGGGGGGTGATGACGTGCCACTCTTTTCCATCGTACCGGAGGACGTGGGAACCCGCCGCCCAGCCGTCGTCGGGCGCGGCGAAGTGGACGCTCTCGAAACGCATTTGCGCGCGGAACGTTTTTTTCCATTCGCCGTTCTCGTAATGGAATATCGGGTATTGGGCGGGGTACTCCGGTATCACGCCGCCCCCTCCTACGGCCCAGCCCTCGTCGGGGGTGGGGAAGAATACGCCGTACCGGACCTCGGCGTCGTTTACGCGGGCCGGCTCCCACGCGCTGCCGTCGTAGTGGAAGTACGAACCGGAATATCCCACGGCCCAGCCGTCGTTAGGGGCCGGGAAGTGGAGGGCGCATATTTCGGGGCTGGCCGGGAACGGGACTTGGGCCCAGCTCGAGCCGTCGTAGTGGTACATCGTGCCGTACCACCCCGCGGCCCACACGTCGTCCGGCGCCACCGCGGCCACGCAATAAAGAGGCCGCATAGGATAAGGCGTTACCTCTTCCCAGTCGACCCCGTCGTAATGAAAGACGAAACCTTCGCTAGGCGTTAAATTATGGCCTACGGCCCAGCCGTCGTTGCGTTCCGAAAAATCAATGTCGTTCATATATGGCGCAATTATTTTACCTTTTTCTTTTTTAAAATCCTTAAAGATTAACCATTCGCCGCGTTTATATTCTAAAAATATCGGCCCGCTAATGGCGACCCACCCCTTCTCATTAGTAGACATATAAATCGTTCTTACTTTGGTGTTTTTTTCAATATTCAATCTATAATAATCCCAAGGCCCGTAATTCCAACGTTCGGGCGGATTTTCGCCAGTGGGATTGTCGCAACGGTTTAAGGTGGCTACGGCCGTGGTAAAAATACATACGACTAGTACGAATTTTTTGCTTAACATAGTTTCGCTTCGCCCGGGTACGTTTGTAAAGCAACGCCTTGCGCAAAATATCGCGTCCTACTTTTTAATATTAGTAACGCGGCACTTTTTATCGTTACGCGATGCAGTTAGCGGTTCCGCCGCGGATTTTAAGTTGAGGTTGCGGAACTTATCGTTTTTTGATAATATCTTCGCCCGGCTCGTAGAAGGACGGATTATGGAAGGCATTTACCTCGACTACAATTCCACCACGCCGACGGCGCCCGAAGTCGTCGAGGCTATGGCGCCGTTCTTCACCGACAACTTCGCGAATCCCTTCAACCTCCACCGCTTCGGCCAGCGCGCCCGCGGCCCCGTGGACGAGGCCCGTGAGAAAGTAGCCGCGCTCCTCGGCGCCGATTCCCCCGACGAAATTATCTTCACGAGCGGCGGCTCCGAGTCGGACAACCTCGCCGTCGAGGGCGTCGCGTACGCCTCCCGAGGCCGAGGCCGCCACGTCATAACCTCCGCCATCGAACACCCGGCGGTCCTCGTGACCTGCGAGTGGCTCGCCGACGAGGGCTGGGACGTTACGTTCCTCTCGCCGGACGACGAAGGCGTCGTACACGCCGACGCCTTGGCGGCCGCCATCCGCCCGGACACGGTCCTGGTCTCTATTATGCACGGCAACAACGAGGTTGGAACGGTCGAGCCGATCGCGGAACTCGCGACCGTCGCCCGCGAGCGCGGCGTCCTCTTCCACACCGACGCCGTCCAGTCCGCCGGCAAAATTCCCGTAAACGTCGTGGACCTCGGCGTCGACCTGCTCTCCATATCGGCCCACAAGTTCTACGGGCCGAAGGGCGTGGGCGTCCTCTACGTCCGGAACGGCGTCGAGCTAGTGCCGGTGATTCACGGCGGCCACCAGGAGGAAGGGCGTCGCGCCGGGACCCACAACACGCCGGGTATTATCGGCCTCGCCCGCGCGCTCGAGCTGGCGACCGATGGTCGGGAGGAGGAGGGCGAAAGGCTAGCCCGCCTTCGCGATAAGTTGGAGGGTGGTATCCTGGCGATGCCGGGGTCGGTAGTCGTTATGACGCCCGCCGGAAAGGCTTTGCCCAATACGTTGAACGTTTGCTTCCCGGGCATAGAGGGCGAGGCTATAATGCTGGCGCTCGATATAGAGGGGATTTCTGTGGCCACGGGCTCGGCGTGCGTCAGCGGCTTGAGCGAGCCCTCCCACGTCCACGCCGCGATGGGCTGCCCCCCCGAGGTCGCGCGCGGCTCGATCCGTTTCAGCCTGGGGAAATATACGATCGAGGAAGACATAGGCCGCGTGCTGGAGGTCCTGCCGCCCGTCGTGGAGCGGCTGCGCGCGGTATCGCCGACGAACGACTGACGTATCCGAAAGAGGGTATACTATGAACGCGGTTGACGGCGTATATTGGGCGCTCGCGCTCGCGATCGTTATTATCGCGGCGGCGCTGACGTGGCTAATCGTACGGTGCGCGGGGACGGTAGGCCGCGTCAACCAGGTTATCGCCGACGTCCGTAAAGAGGTTCCCGCCGCCTCCGCCAGCGTTCGGAAAGTGTTGGAAAACGCCGAGCAAGTTACGTCGGACGTCGCGGAGGCGTCGTCGGTGATACGGGACGGCGCCGCGGCCGTACGTTTACTCGTCGAGAGGGTGCGCGAGGCGGTGAAGTTTCTGGACGAGACCATCCTCTCCAAGTTTGCGGCACTGGCGCCGCTTTTCGTTTTGGTAGGTTCTTGGCTCGAGCGCCTTGCGGGCAAGAAGGACAAACCGACCGCCCCGGGAGAAGGGGCGGGCGAAGGTGCCGCGCAGAACAAGATTGATTAGGAGGAACGCGTAATGGCGGAAAGAGATAGCAACGCCGGTTTGGTTTTACTATCGTTCATCGTAGGCGGCATCGCCGGTGGCGTTCTCGGTATACTCTTCGCGCCGAAGTCGGGCAAGGAGACCCGGGAGGATATCGCCGAGGCCACGGCCGAAATTAAGAAGGAAACGCAAAAGTTCGCCAAAGATGCGAAAGAGCGCGTCGACGGCTTCGTAGAAGAGTCGAAGGACGTTATTGCCAAGCTGTCAGCCAAGAAGGATAAGGACAAGCCCAAGGCCAAGGACAAGGCTAAGGCTTAACGCTACGAGAGTCTCGTGGCGGCGGGTTGGAAAGGGAATAAAAAAGGCCGCGAGAGCGCGGTCGTAACTAACGCGGCGAGCGGAGCTCGGATGGAGCGGCTTTAACCGCCGTTTCGTTCGCTGGTTTCTTCCGTGCCGTCCCCCGAATCGTCGGCCATGAACATGTCGCCCGTCTTGACGTCGCCCTGGTCGCCGCCGGTCGGTGCGCGGCGATAGTACCGCAGCCGGTATTCCTCCGGCAGATATGGCGACGGTTCGTTGTTGTAGATGGTGAAGGGCATTGAGTCGAAGTCGGGCTTGGTGCGCGGAATTATTATTCCGATGGGGCGCGCGAGCTCGGGCAATACCTCGAGCTCGGGGAATTCGATGACCGTTTCCGTCTCGATTTTTCCGGTTTCGAAGTTTACGACCGTCTCTTCGCGAACGACGTATCCGGCGTCGGCTTCCCCCTCGGCCGTCGTTTCAACCGGTTCGGGCGCGTCGGCGAAAGCTGAAAATGCCGGCGCGACGAGCAGCAACGAACTTATTAAGAACTTCTTTCGCATTCCGTCACCGTAGATTATTATAACCGATAAAGGGGAGGAGGTCAATCTTTTCCGCCGAGTATAAAACCGCGCGCGAGATAATTCGGGACCACGCCCGCGACGGCGGCGAAGGCGAGGGCGCGCGGGTGACGCTCCGGCCGGACGCGCTCGCTTTGGGCGGCGACGAGGGTTTGGCGGCTTTGGAGTCGGCGCGGGCCCCGGCGACCCGCGCTTGGGACGCTAACCGCGCGATAATTTTTTCGGGCGATTGTCGGGGCCGCGGCTCGTCGCGGCTCGCGGCGCGGGCGCGCGCTCAGGCGGACGCTTTCGGCCTCCGCCTCGTCCACCCGGCGGCGGGTTGTGCCGTCCCGGTATTGCACGAGCGGGGGCTGGCGGGTCCGGGCGACCTCGTGGCGGTGTTGGGCTTGCCGGGGGGCCAGACGTCGGGCCACGGTTCGTTGGTTTGGCCCGTGGACGGCGGTTCGCTGGAAGAGATATTGCGGCGGGGCACGTATAAGGCCGACGTACCGGATATCCACCGCCTCGAGTGCCGCGGCGAGCTCGCGCCGGCCGTGGGCGGCGTGGACGTGGGTTTATACGTCGCCGGCCAATTCGGCCCGGACGGCGCGCCGGGCGCGCTCCTGGAATTCGGCGGCGCCGTCGTCGACGTTATGGGCGAAGGGGAGCGCGAGGGGATGGCGGCCGCGGCTGCGCTGTGCGAGCCCGCGGCGGTATTATGCGCGCCGGGGACCGAGGCCGAAGGATACAACGCTTTGTTCGATTACGACTTCACGCCCCTAACGCCTCAGTTTGCTAGAAGGGGAAAGGATAGCGCCGGTTTCGAGGTGGCGCCGGTGGCGGAGGTTTCCCACGCTTTCGTCGGCCGCGTCGTCATCGGCCCTGCGGCGTCGGCCGCCGAGCTTCAAGCTGCCGCGCGGGTGCTGGCCGGCAAATCCGTCCATTCCGAGGTTCAACTGTGGGTATCGCCCGCGTCGCGCCAGGCCCATTTCGAAGCCCTCGCCAAGGGCTACCTCATGGACTTGATAGACGCCGGCGCGACGGTGCTGCCGTCCTGTACGCTGCCGTGGGCCGAGGAGCTCACGTCGGATGACGCCGCGGTCGCGACCACCGGCCTGTGCGCGTTTAAAGTATGCGTTGAGAGCGAAGTGGAAGTCTACTACGTTAGTTCGGCGAGCGCCGCCGCCGCGGCTTTGGCCGGGGAGCTTTGCGACCCGACGCCTTTATGGAAAAAACTAGAATCGGATTAGCAGTCGCCGGCTTTACGTCCCTCGCGTTCCTGGCCGGCGCGTCGACGCCGCACGTGGCGGCGGAGTACCGGCTACGGGCGCCTCGGGCGCCGGTAACGCACGTGGCGGTGGCGGGCGACGAGGGGAACGCGCTCGCCGTCTTCATTTGGCCTACTTTCGAAGGGGAGCCGCACGCGGGGACCGTCGCGTTATTGAAGGGCGAGGGGCCGCCGTTCGAGCTAAGCGGCGTATGGTCCGCGGCGCTCGACGAAAAGTGGCGCCGGCTGGCGGTGGGCGAACAAGTCGAAGTGATAGACAATACGCTCGAGCCGCCGTTCGCCCGGACGAGCCTCTTTTGCCGCAAACTCGGTATGGACGCCGCTTCCTTGGAAGCCGCCCTGTATTACGACGGCTTCGTCGGGAACGGCTACATAACCAGGCCCGTGGTATACGACTTGGATTCCGGCGCTCGTAAGCCGTTGCCGATAGCGGGCGGCGATTTTGTAGACTGGGCGGGCGAGTGGCATTTGGTGATAGGCCGCGAGGCCGGAGCGCGGAAGACGCCCGGCGTAAGCGCCTTGGAATTATACGGGTATAACCTCGAAAACGACCATTGGACGTACCTTGCCGGTCGCGACGAGGCCGTTGCTAAGCTGGGCGATAGGCTTTCGGCCGACGTGCGCGACTCGCCGTACCTGCCGGCGGCCTGGCGGCTCGCGCCGGCGCCGGGAGAAAAGGTTGGCTTATCTAAGGTGAAAGTCGCCGTGCCGGCGCGGGGCGGGTCCTTCGAGAAAGGCGGCGCCGGGTTTTTCTGGCGGCCCGACGGCGGCGAGGCGGTTTTCGTCGGAAAGGGGTCGGCTGTCGCGGCGAGCGGCGACGGCTCGTGGGTCGTCGCGTGTAGCGACGAGGAGGGCGGTAGCGCCGTGACGGCGTACCGCCTGGCGTGGCGTTGAGATTTCGACCCCTCGGTAACGCAGCAAAGAAAAGGCCGGCTCGAGCCGGCCTTTTGCTTCGTATAACGCACGCCTTACCTGTATAGTGCTTTTATTTTACCGAGCGACGCGGGCGCGACGGCGGGCGAGGAATAGGCTACAAAACGTTTAACCCACCCGACGGTGGTCTCGCAATTTTCTAAGCCCCACAAATATTGGCCGTCCCAGGTAATATCCGCTAAGCTACTTGGAAATAAAGGCGAAACAAAAGAGCTTACGATTGAGAAGTCCGCAGGGTTGACTGCATATAACCAAGGGTAGACGCCGGGGCGTACCGCTCCGACGAAGATATAAGGCCCGCCCGACGTATCGCTATCGAAGGCGTAGGCCCTAGGCCGGTACGGCCACGTAGAAAGGTCGAAACTTTTGATTACGGACCCCAAGGTATTGAGGTTAAATACTTTATGATAATCGCCAACCCAAATAGGACGGCCAGCATAATAGTCGTTATATTCTATGCCCCATAACGGGCCGGCCCCGGGCGGATCGTCGAAGGAGCCAATAATGGAACCCGTAGTGGGGTCCACCCAGTAAACGCCCGACCACATGCTAGTCATATATAGATATTTACGGCGAGCATCCCAGGCGAGTTCGTGGCCCCAAGCCGGCGGCGGGCATACGAACGTCGCGATTATGGAGCCGTTCGGGAATTGACGTTTGGTAACGATCCCGTCGGCGTAAATAACCCAGATGTAACCGCCGCCGTACGTTAGGCCTTGCGGGAAGTACGTTATGCTTCCGTACCTAAGCGGTGCCGCGTAGAACGACGATATTACGCTACCCGGGTACGTCGCTAGCGCGGAACACGCGAGAGCGCAATTTATCAATACTAATAGCGCCCGCATAAAAAACTGATTTGTTTCAAAGGGGCGCGCTTAAGGCGCGCCCCCCTGTCCTATTATCCAAGCGCGAAGATAAGTTGGCCGTCGTAATAATCGTACTCGAGTACGTTCCCCGTTCCTTCCATGTGGTCGGACACGTTTTGCCAAGGGTCCGGCGGGTCCGTATACAACGCTTTGACCGCAGCCGGCCTTTGCATACGTACCCTTAATCCGATAAGGCCGCGATTATCGCTCGGCAGAAGGCAGGCAGGTCGGCGGGGGTACGGCTGGTTATTACGCCGCCGTCCGCGACGACCTCCGCGTCGACGAATTCCGCGCCGGCGTTAATTACGTCGTCTTTGATGCTCTCGAAGCACGTCGCCCGTTTGCCGCGCAGCGCGTCCGCGGATATCAGTACCTGGGGGCCGTGGCATATCGCGGCCACGGGCTTTCGCGCGCGGACCATCTCTTTTACGATCGCGACGGCGTTTTTGAACCGGCGTATGCGGTCCGGCGCGTGGCCGCCGGGAATGACGAGCGCGTCGTAGGCCGCGGCGTCAACGTCTTTATATGCCAGGTCGGCCCGGGCGGGGTAGCCGTATTTGCCGTGGTAGACGCCCTTTCGGGCCGCGGCCACGTCCACCACCGCGCCCTCCTCTTCCAGCCTTATCTTGGGATACCAGAACTCGAGGTCTTCGTACCCCTCATCTACGAACATCAATATTCTATTGCCTGCCAACGTCATAGCTAAGCTCCTACTTGACGACCACCATCTTCTTCGCCGCGGCCTTACCGCCGGCCTGGAGGCGGTACACGTAGACGCCGGGTGCCAGATCGAAGGTTGCCTTGAGCTTGTTTTCGCCCTCGGCGAAAGTACCCTCGTGGCGCCAGACCTCGCGGCCCGCGAGGTCGTAGACGGCCAGCTCTCCCGGGCCCGCCGCGGTTAGCGAGAACGTGAACGTCGTCTTCCCGCGCGTGGGGTTGGGTGCGTTCTGGTAGAGGGCGAAGGCCGCCGGCTTCGT
>JAUWLW010000092.1 GCA_030613505.1 Candidatus Zixiibacteriota bacterium | reverse complement strand
GCCCGCGGCCACTTCCTCCCGCGCTACGCGGCGACCGGCGAGGTCGTATATCTCCACCGTCGCCGGCGACTTCAGGCCTACGAAGTTCACGCCGCCGGTGGATGTCGCGTAGCAATATGGGTTCGGGTAGACGGCGAAGGGCCGGGCGAAGGGGGTTACGGCCTTACCTGGCGGCTCCGGCTCGAAGCAGTAATCGCCGACGCCGGCGAGGTGCGCTAACGTCGCGGCGTAGTCTCGGACGAAGCGGACGCCGAGGGCCGGGTGGAGTTTGTCGAGGGTATCCATGGTAGAATGATACCAAGGGTAACCCTGATGACCGCCGGACCCCACTTTCCCTTCTATCACACCGATGGCTTCGTAGCCTACGTTCGCAAAAGATAAGTCGTCGCTCACGCCGCCACGCAGCCTATCGTATATTAAATTATTCCCGTAGAAACCTCCTACTGTTTTTAAGTAATCGTACAAACGAGAATCAATCCGACAACCTACCGAATAATCGTCGCGCGCGCCCCCCTCCTCGTCGTAACACACCATATCGGCGTTGAGGACGGCGATTATCTTCTCGCCTTTTTGGGCGCAGTGGTCGGCGTAAGCCTTACTTCCTATCAACCCGTGCTCTTCGGCGCCGAAAGCGACGTACCTAATCGTCCTTTTAAATGACATACCCCTAAAAGCCCTCGCCGCGGCCATGGCGCAAGCCGTCCCGGAGGCGTTGTCGTCCGCGCCGGGACACAAGGACGGTAGCTGGTCCCAAGAGATTGAATCGAAGTGGCCGCCGATAATAACGATCTCGTCGGCGGCTTCGGTACCGCGCCTCTCGCCTATAACGTTGTACTCGTTTAAGTCTATACCTTTAATGATATTTACGAACGTCTTGCCGCCGTCGTCGGTGCGATAGAGGATGTCCCCGGTCCAGTCGCCCACGACGCCGTGGAGCCTGTCCGCGAAAGAAAAAAGGCCGTAACCCATTTGAGGCGCGGTCGTTACTTCTTTCCAGGAAACGCCACCGTCGGCGGTGGCGATAAGCTTACCGCCGGCGGCGAAGCCGTGCGTCGAATCGGGGAACTCGATATGGGAGAAATACGAACCGAGGCCAAGGTCGAACCAAGTCCAGGTCAAACCGTCGCCGGTGTGAAGTAACTTCTCAGTGGCGGACGCGGCCCAGGCTTCCTTCGTCCCCGTCGCGCCGAGGTCGGCTATAGACGCTGCCGGTAAGTTACATTCCCGCCACGTCGAACCGCCGTCGTCGGTGTATAATATGGCACTACTACTCGCGGCCCAACCACGTTTCGCGTCGAAGAAATCTATTTTTTCGACGGCGCCGAAATCCGCCGGGATTTTTTGTTCGTGCCAGGTCTTGCCGCCGTCCGCAGTCTTTAAAATAAAACCCCTATATGTCTTCCCGCCTGCCCAACCGATATTGCGGTTGACAAAGTACATTACTCGCGGCGCGGGGCTTAAATCCGACACCTTATTCCAACTGGTCCCGCCGTCCGTCGTTTCAACCAGCCAGTTATAACGCCCGAACCCGCGGCCTACTACGAAGCCCATACCCTCATTTAACCAAAATGTCGCGGCGACCTCGTTTGCCCCCTCGGCGCAAATAGTATCCCAAGTTTTACCGCCGTCATTAGTACGCCTAAACGTCGCGCGGTTAGTTAGGATGAATTTATGGCCGGGGGCGCCCGGGTAAAAAACATCCTTGAACTCGACGCATTTAAAAGGGAATACCGACGTTTCTAAACCTTGCGCCGTAAAGAAATTACGAATGTAATCCCGGGCTTTCCTCGAGCCGGCGGTATCGACGCACCTTGTGTCGAAATCCTGGAGGGCCCGGATGTACCCCGCATATTCTTGTTCCGTAATCGCATTTATCGCCCCCTCTATTACCGGGTCCTTCTTCGGCGGCGGCGCCTCGCCGTCGTAGCGCCAATCGACCGGCGTGACGGGCGCGAGCTTGATCAGCTCGATACGATGCTCGACGGCGCGGAGAGCGCCCGGGCCGAAGCCCAACTCCAGCCCTACCAGTATCTCGTACTCCGATAACCGTACGGCCGTCCCGAGATGCGCGAAATCCGCCGCCGTCAGCTTCACCCAATCGGGCGCCCAGACGACATAGTAATCCTTGGCCTGGGCGTCGCGGTCGAGGAGGCGGTACGGCGCCACGCGGCCCAGGGCCGCGCTCGAGCCGTTATATAAATAACCGTCCCCCGCCTGCCCCAAATAGTACAACCCGGCAGCCTCGTCGGGTCGGACTTCCTTGTCCGAAATAACGACGACGTCGCCGGGCAACGCGAACGCCGCCGCGGCGAAGCTAACGCCCGCGACGGCGGCATATAGTAATCTCCTCATGACATCACTCCCTTCTCAACGCATTAAACTACGCCCGCGCCGAGTTGTCAAGTTAAAAAATCGGCCCCGGCAACGAGCCGGCTTGACGATATCCTAAAAGCGGAACCCCCTACTTAGTTACAACTATCTTCCCGGCTTTGCGCTGCTCCTGCCCGTCGAGGCGGTAGAGGTAGACGCCGGGCGCGAGGGCCCCGTCGCCCGCCGCGGGCGACCACATGCACTCGTCGCGGCCCGCGGCCACTTCCTCCCGCGCTACGCGGCGACCGGCGAGGTCGTATATCTCCACCGTCGCCGGCGACTTGACGCCGACGAAGCTCACGCCGCCGGTAGACGTGGCATAACAATAGGGGTTGGGGTACACCGCGAAGGGGCGTTTAAATTTCGCCACGGGGTTTTCCGGCGTCGGCGGGTCGGGGAAGGTCCCGGCCACGCCCGCCAGGTGGGCCAGCGTCGCGGCGTAGTCCCGGGAGAAACGCGCGCCCACGTCCGGGCTTATTTTATCGAATGTATCCTCGGTGCTGTGGTACCAGATATACCCTTGGCCGCCGGCGGTGGTGGCGCGGCCGTGAATCGCCCCCAGCGCCGCGTAGCCGCGGTCCCAGAACGGGCCGTGGTCGCTCGATTTGAACTCGAAGCGCTCGCATATCATG
>JAUWLW010000084.1 GCA_030613505.1 Candidatus Zixiibacteriota bacterium | reverse complement strand
CCCAAATAGGCGTCCCAGCGGTCGTTGCCGCCGTAGTCCCACTCCTCGTCGGGCGGGTACGGGATTTCCGGGTAGTAGTCTCTGAGCGGTAAATACGCCTCTGCGGGAGTTTGGCCGGGGGGCGGCTCAAACCAATCATGGTCCCGCCAAGTTTTCCAGGCTTTCTCGAAATCATACGCGTAGCTCTCGATCATGTCGGGAACGCCGTTCTGGTTGAAGTCGTCCTTATTGGTGATGGCGTGGGGGCCTTCCTCGACCCAGTGGATGCGGAAGTTGGTGCCGCCGTCCTTCTTCTGCGAGTCGTAGTGGTAGACGGTGAAGCCGCCGTAGTTGGCATAGACCAGGAAGCCTGGTAGCCACCGATACCTGGTCCCGCCGTCGCTCGGCGTCGGCGCGAACGGGTCGCAGCCGCATACCTCTATAATCTCGTTCTTGACCGCGGCCCTCATACGGGGCCAGCGGGCCATAAGCTCGAGGTATACCGGCGTACCGCTCACCGGGTCTTCGGCGTAGTATTCGCCGCGGTACCTGGCCGGCACTTGCTCCAGGCCGGCCGGCGAGAGCGCCAAGAACCGATACATCAACGCCGTATCGTAATCGATCTCGCCCCGCGTCAACGCCGAGTTAATTTTATATAGGATGGTATCTT
This sequence comes from Candidatus Zixiibacteriota bacterium, assembly GCA_030613505.1. GTDB lineage: Bacteria > RBG-13-66-14 > B26-G2 > WVWN01 > WVWN01 > WVWN01. The sequence continues at coordinate 4,055 of JAUWLW010000084.1, read as the reverse complement.
CCTTGTCGGCCAGCGAGCCCGCCGCAACGCCGGTGGCGCCGACGAACAAAGCCGCTACAGCCAACGCTAAAATGATCTTCCTCACTGTATCATCCCCTTTGTAGAGCACTTAACGGCTCTCCGGCTTCCTGCCGGGAATAGACTTTCCTAATTTGAATAACGGTTACCATAACGCCCTTACGGTGTCAAGCTTTTTTTAGACAACCGCGCGCCGCACCGCGGCCGTTAATCTACCCGCTCGTCCGCCTTTTCCCTAACGCGCGCGAGTTCGGCAAGGCGGTTCTCTATCTCAGCCAACCCACTTTGGAAACGCACCCGTTCGTCCTCGTTTTCGATACCGCCCAAGTTTATACGTATATTGTAACTCGCGGCTCGAGCCGACGCCTCAAGACATAACGCGCCGCAAGCAACGTCCGAAACAGCGCTCCTCGAGCCGAACTCGGCCAAAGCCACCCCCGCCTCCAGGGCCGCGAGCGCCGTACGAGCCGTCTCCAGCGGGACCGCCGCCGCGCCTATAGTAGCCTCCTCGATCGCGGCCTTCCGCGCTTGTTGCTGGCCCTCGTCCTCTTTCGGCATTTTGAAACCCGCCATAACTTTTTCGAACGAGGCCGCGTCTTCGTCGATTAGTTCGACGAACCGGCGCCGCGTCGGCTCGAGCGCCTTGAGCGCCTCCTCAATCGGCGTCTTGTCTTCCGGCTTCTTCTTGCCCATGGTTATCTCGCCGACCATAGTAAAAAGAGACGCGCCCAACGCCCCTGCCAACGCCGCTGTACTTCCGCCTCCCGGAACAGGGGCCGAGCTGGCCAAGACGTTGAGAAATTCTTCTATTTTCTGACTGCCGTAGTTCATATTACTACCTCCAATAACGGAAATACGTAAACGGCCCGGCCCAATGATAATAGGAATAATTCCTATTACTAATATAATCTAAAGCCGAACCCTTGTCAAGAGTTTTTTTACCCCCAAGCGATATCAATATAACCTTGGAAATCCTCTTAACCTAAAAAAACGACTCTTTTTTAATACCCGCCCCCGACCGCGGACCTACGTACTGCGTGGATATCAACCCGGCGGTCCTCAGGCCTCGCGTATCTGCTCGCCGTCGCGGAAGAGGTACCGTTTTATTTTGCGAGTCGTCGTCTTTGGGAATTCTTCTTCGCGGACCTTTATGATTTTGACCCGCTTATAGTCGGCCAGCGACCGACAGCACGCGGCGACGGCCTCTCGCACGCGGCCCTCGACGAATTCGTCCGTAAGCGGAACGGCAGCCCGACGGGCTTCACCCTCCAGGTACTCGTAATCGGGATAAATAACCGCCCCCACGACCTCCCGGCCGCTCGACGGGTCCCGCATCGCCATGACCGCGGCCTCCCCGATCTCGGCCGCGGCGCCAAGCTCCGCCTCCACTTCCTCCGGGTAAACGTTCTTGCCGGCGGCCGTAACTATTACGTTTTTAATGCGGCCCGTAATATACACGTACCCGTCGCGGTCGAGCCACCCGGCGTCGCCGGTATAGAACCAGCCGTCGCGCAGGACGTTTGCGGTCAAGGCCGGGTCCTCGTAATATCCGACCATGACGTTGTCCCCGGCGACCGCCACCTCACCCACGCCGTCGGCGTCCGGCTCGTGAATCCGCACTTGAACCCCCGGCATGAGTACGCCGCTGGAGGCGAACTTGATCCGCTGGGGCACGTTCACCGAAACCACCGGCGCCGTTTCCGTTAGGCCGTAGCCTTGAAGGAGGTTCAAGCCGAGGTAGTAAAAAGTCCGCGAGACCTCGGCCTTGAGCGGCGCCGCGCCGGAGATAAACATCCTGATAGTGTCCAGCCCCGCCTTCTTCCGCAGGCCCGCGAAAAAGGCCCGGCCCAAGTTCGCCCCCGTGAGGACGTGAACGCCGCGCGTCAGACCCATGAAAGTTTTAAACAGGAGGCGTCGTAGCGGCGGCGCGTCGCCCACCGCGCGCCGCAGGCCGGCTAGCATCTTCTCGTAAAGCAGCGGGACGCCGCACATCATCGTGACGCCGGCGTCCCGGATGTCCCCGATTATCTCTTTGGACTTGAACGAACGGGCGTACGTAATGGTGCATCCTGCCGAGATCGGAATGAGCATCCCGGCCGTCGCCTCGAAGGTGTGATGAAGCGGCAATAGCGATAAAAAGACGTCGCTTTCGTCGAAATAGAGCACTTGGTACACCTGGTCGACGTTGGCGCCCAGGTTGCGATGGGTCAACATCGCGGCTTTGGAGGCGCCCGTCGTGCCGCTGGTAAACAACAGCACGGCAAGGTCGTCCAGCGAGACGTCCCGGCCAAGGTATTCCTCCCGGGCCGCGGCTTCGTCGCCCGTCGCCAGCGTCTCGGCCCACCCCCGGCTCGAGCCTTCGACCCCGTCCTCCATAGAAACCAGTTCCCGCAGCTTGGGAAGGCGGCCTTTAAGGCTCTCTATCGTCGCGAGCGACGACGGCGACGATATTACCACCTCGACCTTCGCCCGCTCCAGAATGCCGGCGAGCTCTTTTTCCTTCAGCTGCGGGTCGAGCGGTACGCATACGGCGCCCCCGCCGGTGGCGGCGAGGTACGTTACGGCCCACTCGTAGCGGTTTTCGCCGATGACGCCCACGGGCGTACGGGCCCTTACGCCTATCTTAGCTAGCGCCGCGCCCAGCCTAACCACGTCGTCGTAGAGCTGGTTATACGTAACGCGCGAGAATTCGCCGCTCGGGAGCCGCCGCTGCGCGAAGACGCGTTCGCCGAACTTCTCGCGGGCGCGCGCGACAAGCTCGAGTATGGTAAAAATGCCGATACCCGGGCGGAACCCTTCACCCATTACTTCAACCTCGCTCGAACGCTAACAGGAGTTTATGGGAAAGCGAATAATCGGTCAAGGAGTTTTTTGCCGGCGCCCGACAGCCGGAGAGGTCTGGACGTCGTTACTCTTTTCGCGGCCCGGCCTCGGCGTCGACGGGTGTCAATTTTATTATACCTTTAAGGACCAGCCGCCGGTAATAAGCCCCCAACCCGATCAATAAGTACCCGGCGGCCCAAAAGAGCGCCGTCACCAGACTCCCCGCGGGTCCGTACTGGCCCGCTTCAATAAGGTGCCAATGGATGGCGTCCCCCACGGCGTAGAAGATAATCCCCACGGCTAGTTGCGCCCACGGCCGCCCCATACCGCGGCCGCCGTATATGGCTATTACCACCAGCGCGAGGGCGCCCAGCGTGAAGTCGGCGCCCACGACCAGACAGTCGGCAAGACTTTCCCGCGGCGTCAAGGCCGGGTTGCGAAGCGCCGGGATCAAAACGAAGTTCACCGTTACGATGAGGGCCAACGCCGCCGTGGCGAGCGCGCCCGCGACGGCCTGCGGCGATACTTCCCGCGGCCTTTTGACCACTTTAATAACCAGGGCCGAGATCAAAAACGCGGAACCTACACCCCAAAAGAGGTCCGCGTACGTCGGATACGGAACCGCGACGCCATAGCTCACGACGCGGTAAAAACAAAAAACCTCGGCACCGAGCCAGGCGAGGGCGCCGAGCGAGAAGAGAACCCACGTGGGTTTGAGGGCCGGCTCCCGTCGCGCCGCGCGAAAAGCGCGGACGACGAAGAAGGCCGCGACCGCGGCGGAAAGAGCAAGCGCCGCGGCGATGGTAACCGGCCGGTACGGCCCCGCCGCCGGCATTATAACGACCGCGACGGCAAGCGCAACCAAAAACGATAACATCGCCCAAATGTAGATATTCAGGCGTCTCATACTACCTCCCGACAAAGCGTAACACGGCCGCGGCCGAGCGGCAATAGCTATTCGTAAAAAACCCGGCCCAAGGCCGGGTTTTTATTAAAATCTTTTACCTCTTTGTTACCGAACTACTACCATCCGCCTCGCCGCCGAGGCACCCCCCGCCTCTAGCCGGTACGTGTAGACGCCCGGCGCGAGGGAGGAGACGTCTACGGCCAGCTCGTTCTCGCCCGCTTTGGCCTGACCCGCGAACGCCGTCGCGACTTTGCGGCCTGCTATATCATAAACCGTAAGCTTCGCGTCGCAGGCCGCCGGAACGGAG